>NZ_QULS01000002.1:4720-393949 GCF_003482185.1 Faecalibacterium sp. OM04-11BH | reverse complement strand
GCGCCTTTAGGCGCGGCTGGTATTATGGCCCCTATGGGGCCTTTCTGCAAACCCCGCGTTTTCACGCGGGGTTATGATTGTATCTGCCGTGCTGAACTCCCTCAGTCACGGCTTACACCGTGACAGCTCTCTCGGGGAGGGAGCCCTTGGCATAGCGGTGATGTTTCCAGCTAAAGTACAAAGTTTGCGGACGCGTCAGTTACGCCCTCTCAGGCGCTCCCGCGCCAGCTCCCCCAAGGGGGGAGCCAAGCCGTAAAGCCCATTGCGAAAGCATTAGGTGTAATGAGAAAGCTTCCGGCAGTGCTCTTGGCTCTCCCTTTGGGAGAGCTGGATTTGCGAAGCAAAGACTGAGAGGGCGAGGACGGCAAGATGTGCAAATGCCGCTCCCGGTCGCAGCCCCTCCGGTGAAAAATGCGTTTGGAGCACTCCGCAGAGTGCGACAAACGTAAAATTATAAAGAACCTTTCCGCGGAATATGGTCAGAGCGCAGCGGAGACCATTTCAAATCGTCCCGCTCACAGGGGACAGACTGCAAAGCGTTTACAGATTTGCAACCCCTAAATTCATACTGGACATTTGCACAAAGTTATGGTATAATTCTTTCTGCAATTGCGGGTATAGTACATCGGCTAGTATATCAGCCTTCCAAGCTGAGGAGGTGGGTTCGATTCCCATTACCCGCTCCACAAGACCTGAACCTTGAACGGTTCGGGTCTTTTCTTTTTGTCCGGGCAGCCATCTTGCCAACCGGCGGCGGAAATGCTACAATAGAGCCATCAAAACGCTGAAGGAGGAACGCTGCTATGGAATTCCGCGATAAACCGATGGAGAATCTTATCCGCTTGCAGGAGAAGGATATCTGCAAAAATATCAACGCCCTGCTGCTGGAGGGCGAGCAGATCGTGGGCGCTTACAAGACGGTGCGCGATCAGGTGGTGTTCACCAGCCACCGCATCATCATGGTGGATATGCAGGGGGTTACGGGCACGCGGCAGCAGCTTTTTGTGCTGCCCTACCGCAAGGTGCTGCACTACGGCATCCAGACAGCGGGCTTTGGCGATCCATTACAGGCGTCCCAGCTGACGGTCTGCTTTGCGGACGGCCACGAGGCAAAGTTTGGCTTTGTCGGGCAGAAAGATCTGTTTCAGGTGGCAAACGCCATCAGCGCCCGCATTTTGTAAGAGAAATTATGAATCAAAGCCGCTGCACAAGGGTTTGTGCGGCGGCTTTTTTTACGCATTTTTGCGGCTGGTTGTATACAAAACGCATGAAAATTTGAAACAAAACGTAAAACAATGTGCCAAAATAGGCGAAAAACTGAGAAACGCAAAACTTTGTGCCACAAGATGAAAACGTGATTGACATTTTGTTTCGTCTCGCGTACAATTCGGGGCACAAGGCAGTCCCGCTGCTGCGGGACAAAAAAGCACGAATACAGGCATATTGTCGCATTGCGGCAAAAAGAATGGGAGGACCTTACCATGTCAACCAAATTTTCCCGTAAAACGTTCCTGAAGGGCAGCGTTGCCGGTCTGGGCATGATGGCGCTCAACGTGTGCACCGCCGGGGCAGCCTCTGCTGCCGAGCCCGCAGCCGCCGCAGCGGAGGATACCAACTCCCTGAACCTCGTCCCTAAAAAGGCGGCCTCGGTCAAGGTGACCAGCCGCGGCAGCGTGAGCGGCGGCTGGCAGGGCGAGCCGGTGTTCCCCAACTGGAAGGGTCTGGATGATACGCTGGCCATGAACCACATGTACACCTTTGTGGGCTACGCAGGGCAGGGAACGCTGTGCGTGGAGCCCGAGGCGGGCGTGACCGGTTTTAACCTGTTCGTCAATAACCGCCAGATCAACACCGCTGCCATGGCGGCAGGCGGCGTGTGGAACGTGGATATTTCCGGCCAGACCATCAACGGCCGCAACACCATTCAGGTGGGCGGCATCCGTCCCCGCGGCAAAAAGGTGACCGTGCGGGTGGGCTACCCCACCGTGCAGGAGGGCAGCCTGCAGGACGTGGGCATCGACCGCGATGCACTGGAGCTGTTGGAGCAGATCATTCAGGCAGACGTGGACAACGGCTTCCCCAGCGCACAGATGGCCATTGTGAAAAACGGCAAGTTGGTGTATCAGAACGCATGGGGCAAGGTGAACTCCTATAATCCGGACGGCACCCCCAAGACCGACAGCCCGGCTGCGACCAACGATACCCTGTACGATCTGGCCTCCAACACCAAGATGTACACTGCAAACTACGCATTACAGTACCTCGTCACGCAGGGCAAGGCCAATTTGGACAGCCGTCTGGTAGACCTGCTGGGCAGCGCCTTTGCGGAGGACACCATCGACATTACCTACAACGGCTACGAGAACCCGGGCCTGAAGGTCAACAAGCAGTGGAAGGCAGAACTGACCCTGCGCGATATCCTGCGCCATCAGGCAGGCTTCCCTGCAGACCCCCAGTACCACAACGATTCCTTTGACCAGTGCTCTCAAAAGACCGTCCCCGGTTCTACCAACGTGCTCTTCTCCGGTTGGGACGGCAGCGCTGCAACCCGCGCCGCTACCCTCAAATCCATCTTCAAGACCCCGCTGATGTATAAACCCGGCACCAAGACCGTTTACTCCGACGTGGACTATATGCTGCTGGCCTTCGCCATTGAAGCCATCACCGGCAAGGGCTTGGACGCTTTCCTGAAGGAGACCTTCTGGGACCCCATGGGGCTGACCCATACCACCTATAACCCCCTGCTGAACGGCTTTGCCGCCAACGACTGCGCCGCTACCGAGCTGAACGGCAACACCCGTGATGGTGCCATCTCCTTTACCGGTGTGCGCACCGCCACCATTCAGGGACAGGTGCACGACGAAAAGTGCTACTATGCTATGGGCGGCATCTCCGGTCACGCAGGCCTGTTCTCCAACGCCACCGAACTGGCAAAGCTGGCCTCGGTCATGCTCACCGGCGGCTACGGCGAGAACCGCTACTTCTCCCGCAACGTGATGGACGCCTTTACCGCACCCAAGAAGGAGGACGCTGCCAACTGGGGTCTGGGCTGGTGGCGTGAGGGTGACAACCAGCGCTGCTGGTATTTCGGTACGCAGGCACCCTCCAATACCATTGGCCATCAGGGCTGGACCGGTACGCTGACCATGATCGACCCTGTGGAGAATCTGGTGGTCGTGTACCTGACCAACAAGATCAACTCTCCGGTTACCGATAAGGCCGCAAACCCCAATAAGTTCAACGGCAACTGGTATACGGCTTCTACGCTGGGCTTTGTGGCACAGCTGCTGTATCAGGGGCTGCAGAACCACGGCACCGACCCCAACAACGCTTACAGCGCCCTGCTGGAGGATATGGCTGAAAGCAAGTTTGCGCTGGTGGCCGAGGGCGGCAGCGTGCCTGCCACCCACCCGCTGGTGCGCTCCGGTTATGCCGTGCTGGAGGCTATGGCTGCCCACGCCAATGCCACCCACTCTTATCTGGACCGCAACTATTTCAACGATGCCCTCACCCTGCTGGATGACACCCGCGATGCAGAGGAACTGGCAAAGCTGAAAAAGATGCTCAATAAGTTCTGAAAACAGAACACGGCACAGTACTGCAGTACAAAAAGCAGGCTGTCTGAAAGATGTATAAGAAAACGATTGATTTAAAGGAGGAACTTTTTATGGCTACCAAATTCTCTCGTAAAACTTTTCTGAAAGCGGGTGCTGCTGGTCTTGGCATGATGGCACTTAATGTGTGCACCGCCAGTGCCGCTGCACCGCAGGAGGATGCCAACTGCTTGGATTTCCTGTTCAAAAAGCAGGAAACGCCCAAGACTACCTATGCGGGCACCCGCAAAACGCTGTTCTGGTACTCCAAGACACTGAAGCAGGACTGCAACTATTCGGTTTATCTGCCTGCCAGCTACGATGAAAACAACAAGGCACAGGCCTATCCGGTCATTTACCTGATGCACGGCGTAGGCGGCCATCAACTCAATATGATTGAGCGTTTCTCCACACCGGATATCCTCAACGATCTGATCGGAAGCGGGGAACTGCCCGAGTGCATTGCAGTGTTCATTGACGGTTACAACTCCTTTTATTACGATGGACCCGGCCTTGCCATGGAAACGGCCATCATCCATGATCTGATCCCGTTTATCGACAAAACTTACAACACGTTGGCCAGCAAGGAAGGCCGCATCATCGGCGGCATTTCCATGGGTGGTTATGGTGCAGCCCGCTTTGCAGTGAAATATCCGCAGATGTTCTCGGCGGCACTGATGATGTCCCCGGCAGTCTGGCGCAATAGTCAGGGCAATGCCTGCTCTTCGCTGCATCTGTTCAACAACTTTGACCAGGCAACCTGGGACGCAGAACATCCGGTAGCCTTCCTTGCTTCCTATACCGTTGCCAACAGCCCGGTAAAGTTCTATGCCATCCATGGCACTGAGGACACGGTGGTGCCCCCGGCTGATGTGGAAGCATTTGTCGAAAAACTGAGCCAGGTAGCAGAAGTGGAATATGTGCCCTATGAGGGCGGCATCCACGCTTGGACGACCTGGAAAGAGACCTGCCGCGAAGCGCTGAAATACGCCGGTAAAGTGCTGCAGGCATAAGGAGACGCCATTCTCCACATCTTTCAATCCCCGGGAAGTCCATAGAAACCAGAAAGGCCCGTGCTGCTCCAAACAGCGCGGGCCTTTCTGGTGTTGCTGTATACGAAAAAAGAGAATGGCGGTTTTGAAAAAGGGTAAAAGCTCAGCAGTTGGTTTTGCGCACCAGCTGCCGGTGCATCAGCGCCATTAGCACCAGAAATACCAGCAGGTAGAAGGGGAACAGCGCCGGGGTGATGTTGTTGGCCAGCAGACCGAACAGCGGCGGCATGGCAAGATTGCCCACATAGGCACTGCTCATCTGGATGCCGATGACGGCCTGAGAATTCTGTGCGCCGAAGTGCGCCGGGGTGGAGTGGATGACGCTGGGGTAGATGGGCGCACAGCCCAGCCCTACCAGCACAAGCCCTGCCAGAGCAAAGACCTGCGCTCCGGGCAGCAGCAGGGCGGCAATGCCCACGCCCAGCACCGCAAACCCCAGACGGATCATCTGATCGTCGCTCAGTTTCAAGGTCAAAAAGCCGCAGACGCCCCGCCCCACTGTGATGCCGATATAGAACAGGCTGGCAAAGCTGGCAGCCGTCTGGGCGGGCACCTGCCGCACAAGGGTCAGGTAGCTGCTTGCCCAGAGCCCGGCGGTGGTCTCCAGCGCACAGTAGCAGAAGAAGCAAAGCATCACTTCCTTCGCGCCCGGCAGCGCGAACACCTGCGGCAGGGTCAGCGCCTTGGGCGCGGTGCCGTCCGGGGCGGCGTCGGGGCGTTTATGCCACAGGGGCAGGCTGCAAAAAAGCACGGCAGTCAGTGCGATCTGGAACAGGGCGATGTACCGGTAGCCGCTGTTCCAGCTCAGCCCGCCGGAAAGCGCTGCGCCCATCACCACAGGGCCGATGGTAGTGCCCACGCCCCACATACAGTGCAGCCAGCTCATGTGGCGGCTTTCGTAATGCAGGGCAACGTAGTTGTTCAGGGCGGCATCCACGCTGCCCGCACCCAGACCGTAGGGGACAGCCCACAGACAGAGCATCCAGAACTGGCCGGAGACCGAGAAACCGAACAGCGCCGCAGCGGTCATGCCCACGCTGAGGGCGGTCACTCTGCCCGTGCCCAGCGCCCGGGTGAGCCGGTCGCTGTTCAGGCTGGAAACGATGGTGCCCAGCGAGATGATCATGGACAGGATGCCCGCGTAGGAGAAGGGAACGCCCAGCTGGGGGTACATGGTGGGCCATGCAGACCCCAGCAGGGAATCCGGCAGGCCAAGGCTGATAAAAGCCAAGTAAATAATAGGCAGCAAAAGCTGTGTCATGGGAAGAATTCCTCCACAGATGATTTGATGGCGTGCCCCGCAGTGTATGCGGGTGCGCTATAAGAATAACATGACCGGATGGGAAATCATAGGGCAAAAGCGCCTGCTTTTTACAACAAAACAGGCGTTTCTTTGATTTGATCCGTGAAAATGCGTTTGCCGTGGCCTGTGGGCCACGGCAAACATGAAGTATAAATAGACTTCCGCTGAAGATGGCCAAAGCGCAAGCGGCGGCCATTCTGGATCGTCTTTTAGTTTTCGCTGGTCTTTTCCAGATACACGGTGGTGGAGGGGAAGGCGAAGTCCACGCCGTTTTTCTGCATCACGTCCATCAGGTCAAGGTTCAGATCGTTCTGCATCTGCAAAAAGCGGGTCATGTCGGCGGTGCGCAGGTAGGCAGACACCAGCAGGTCGATGCTGGAAGCCCCGAAGCCGCTCAGCTTGACCAGCACCGAGTCCTCGTAGGTGTAGGGGCTAGCCTTGAGCATGGCGGTCAGGTCGGTCATCAGCTGTTCCAGTTGGGGACGGGTGGTGTCGTAGGTGACCCCGAGGGTGAAGCGGTACAGCCGCTTGTTGCGCAGAGTGCCGTTGTTGATGGTGGCAGAGCTGACCGTGCTGTTGGTCAGGATGTACACCGAGTTGTCCAGTGCGCGGACCTTGGTGGAGCGGAAGTTGATGTCCACCACTTCGCCGGAAACATCGCCTACGGTGATCCAGTCGCCGATGGAAAAGGGCCGGTCCAGCAGGATGACCAGCCCGCTGAACAGGTTTTTGGCGCTGTCCTGTGCAGCCAAAGAGATGGTCAGACCGACAAGACCTGCACTGGCTACGATGCTGCCCACCGGCAGGCCGGTCTCCTGCGCCATGGTCATAATGCCCAGAACCACGATGAGAACTTTGTACACCTTGTTCAGCAGGGTGGTCAGGGTGCGGTTGGCGCGCACCTCCTCGCCGCAGTTTGCCAGCAAAAGGTCGGTAAGGTCGGCGGCGGCGTACAGTCCCTGACACACAAAAAAGGTGGCGGCCAGCTCAAAGACTGTGAGCAGAAATTTACTTACGCCGGGAATGGCCCACGGCAGGCTGGCAGCTGCGGCATAGATGAACGCTGCAAGGGTGAGCCGCTGCACCGGCACGGCAAAGCTGCGCAGCAGAATGGGCGTACCCGCCAGCCGCCAGCTGCGGCGCAGCAGGGCAGGGCACACCCGGCGGGACAACAGCTGCCGCGCCAGCCAGCCAAGCACCAGCAGCAGCGCTGCGCACACCACGCGGGCGGCAAAGGCCGCCCAGCCCTCCAGCAGCAGCGAGCCAAGCTCGAAGCCAAGGTTACGGATCGAGAAAATCATGGAAAACCTCCTGTGTTTTTTCACAACGCATATTATGATAGCATACTCTGCCGCCCGGGGCAAGGAAAGAAAGGTGAAAACACACTTTGATAAAAAATGCGCAAACTTTTCGAAAAGGGGACTTGACAGCGCCGCAGTACCGCGCTATACTCTAAGCTAGAAAGTTCGTTTCAGGGCGGGGTGCAATTCCCCACTGGCGGTAAAGTCCGCGACCACCCGCAAGGGTGCTGACCCGGTGCAACTCCGGGACCAACGGTATAGTCCGGATGCAAGAAACGGCAGGCAAATTGCGTCTGTGCGCCCTGTTGCAGTTTTTTGGTTGCAGCAGGGCGCTTTTGGTTTGTCTTTCCGGTTCGATCCAGCGCGAAAAGGGCTTTCCGAACAAATTTGAACGGGGCGTACACCCCGGGGAGGACAACTACCATGAAAAAGAATACCACCCACAACCTGACCGTTGCCGCCATGCTTAGCGCGGTCGCCTTTATCCTGATGTTCATCGAGTTCCCGCTGCCGATGCTCATCCCGTCCTTCGTCAAGATGGACTTCTCCGACCTGCCCGCCCTGCTGGGTGCCTTTGCACTGGGCCCGGTGTACGGCGTGGTCATCAGCTTTATGAAGAACCTGCTGCACATCATCATCAAGGGCACCTCTACTGCCTGCGTGGGCGAGCTGTGCAACTTTATGCTGGGTGCGGTGTTCTCCGCTGTGGCGGGCTTTGTCTACAAGCGCCATAAGAGCCGCAAAACCGCCATTCTGGGTGCCATTGCCGGTGCAGCCGTTATGGCGGTGTTCAGCGTGCCCTCCAACTACTTCATCACCTATCCGGCCTATGTAAAGTTCTACCACATGCCGCTGGAAGCCATTCTGGGCATGTATCAGGCCATCCTGCCCTCTGCCGACAGCCTAATCAAGTGCCTTGTGATCTTCAATATGCCCTTCACGCTGGTCAAGGGTCTGCTGGACGCCGTGTTGTGCCTGCTGATCTATAAACCCCTGTCTCCCATCCTGCACGGCCGTAAGTAAGCTGCTGAGATAACAGAGAGCCGGAAAGTCCGCGGACTTTCCGGCTCTTTGAATTTATAAGAAACTTTACGCCAGCGCGCCCTTATCCAGCCATTTGCCTCGTGCCATGCGCAGCAAAAACAGTGCGCCGCGGGTGCAAAGCTCGGCGCACATGGCTACCCATACGCCCACCAGCCCAAAGCGAGGAGCCAGCAGGACTGCCAAGGTCAGCCGCACGCCCCACATGCTGACAAGATTCAGCACAAAGCAGCCGGTGCTGTCGCCCGCGCCCTGCATGGAGCCGCTGGCCACGATGCTTGCCCCGAACATCGGTTCGGCAAAGGCTTCGATGCGCAGCACCCGCGCACCCAGCGCAATAACAGCGGCATCGGCGGTAAAAATGCCCATCAGCTGCGGGGCAAACGCATACAGCCCCACGCCGGTAAGCGCCATGATGCCCATGCCCATGGCGGTGCACAGCCACGCAAAGCGCTTTGCCATGTCCCGGCGGTTCGCGCCAACGGCCTGTCCCACCAGCGCAAGGGCAGCGTCCTGAATGCCGTAGCCCGCCATGTAGCACAGGCTCTCGGCGCTGACCCCCAGACTGTTGGCGGCAATGGCGGTAGTGCCCAACCCGGACACGATGCGCACCAGCAGCACCTGTGCCGAGGACAGGGCAGCGCGCTCTGCCGCCAGCGGTGCGCCCACCTTCCATACGTTGTGCAGGCAGGCGCGGGTAATGTGCCAAGAGCCGGGCTTGCGGATGCACAGTGGGCCGTCCCGCAGCAGCAGAACGCCCAGCGCCAGCGTGCCGCCCACGGCGTTGGCAAGCGCCGTGCCCAGCGCCGCGCCCGGTACGCCCCAGCCCAGACCCCAGACCGTGAGGTTCTGGCCAAACACCGTCATTTCCCGGGTGGGGTTGATGAGGAAAAAGTTAAAGATGATGTCAAGCACGCAGGTGAAGATGCTGATGAGGCCCGGGGTAAGCGCATCACCCGTAGAGCGCAGCATGGCGGCGTAGGTGCCCATGGCCATGATGAAGGGCAGGGAAGCCGACCAGATGGCAAAATAGGCCGAGGCGTTTGCCTGCAATGCCGTGTCTGCGCCCAGCCACCCGGGCAGGAACCGGCTGATGCCCACGCCAAAGGCCGCTGCGGCAAGACCCACCGCCAGATTGAACAGCATGGACTGCCGCAAAACACCCCGGGCGTCCTGCTGGCGGTCTGCGCCCAGATACTGTGCCACCTGAATGGAAAACGCCATGCACAGCCCGGCCAGCATCCCGTGCAGCAGCCATGTGCTGGAGCTGACGATGCCGATGGAAGCTGTGGCGGCGGCACCGATATGCCCCACCATGGCTGCATCGATGTACTCCATGGCGGTGACCACGATCTGCTGCAAAATGGAAGGGATGCTCAGCGTCAGCGCCACCTGTGCGGTGTGGCGCAGCGGCACCTGCTCGCCTTGCCGCATCCGGGCAGAGAGCTGCTCAAGTGTAATGGACATGGAACCTCCTGCGTTGTGGGTAAAAATTACAGACTAATACATTATTATAGAGAGCTGCGGGAGAAAAGTCAATCCAAAGTGAATTTTGCCGCCGGGATTGATTTTTGGGCAAGGGCGTGATACACTCACAACGTACTATACAGAAAGAAAGAGGAATGTTATCTTATGATCCAAATGCTTACCTCTGTCATCGGGCAGCGGGGCGTGGATGCCATGGCATTTTTGCTGGCGTTTGCCCTGACCGCCCTGACAGATTCCATTTTCCGCGATAAACTGCCCCACGACCACGGCCGCGCCTTTGCGGTGAACGGCGAGCTTTCCAAGGGCAAGGCGCGAGGCTCCGGACTGATCTTTGTGCTGTGCATCGCACTGGTGTCGCTGGCGTTCCTGCCCTTCAACACAGAGTATGTGGTGTACAATGTGCTGCTCATCGCCTCCATGCTCTCTGGCTATCTGGACGATGCCGCCGAGACCGCGTGGAACGAGTACAAAAAGGGCATCATTGATTTTGTCATTGCGGTGCTGGCGGGCGTCACCTACCTGAACTTCAACGGCTGCGGGGTGCACTTCTTGCAGTGGAGCTTCACGCTGCCCTACGCGGTGTACCTGCTGCTCGTCGTCATCCTGATCTGGGCAAGCATCAACGTGGTCAACTGCACCGACGGTGTGGACGGCCTTTCTGCCAGTCTGGCAGTGGTGACCATTGGCACCTACCTGCTGGCCTATAAGACCGAACTGGGTGCGTATGCTACGGCTGGCGTGGTGTTCATCGGTGCGCTGCTGGCCTACCTGTGGCTCAACGCCAAGCCCTCTAGCCTGCTGATGGGCGATGCCGGCAGCCGCGCCATGGGCTTTTTCATCGCCATGCTGTCGCTCAAGTGCGGTCATCCGTTTGCCTTTTTGCTTGCCGCCATTGTGTTCATCGCAGACGGCAGCTTGGGCATTTTGAAGATCAGCCTGAAGCGTTTTCTGCACATCTGGATTTTGAAAAACACCCTGACCCCTCTCCACGACCATGTGCGCAAGCGCAAGGGCTGGAGCGATGAGCAGGTGGTAGCCCGCTGGCTCATCCTGCAGTGTGTGGCCTCGGCCCTGCTGCTGCTCCTTGTGCGGGGTTGATACCCGTTACAATTCTGCCCGTAAAAATACAAGCCCGGAAAGTCTGCGGACTTTCCGGGCTTGCTCTATCTTAAAATAATTTTCTCAGCATTCCACCCCTGCCTTTTTCCCCGCCGCCTGCACCACATGCCCTACCAGCACCGAGGTGGTCACGGTGCCCACGCCGCCGGGCACGGGGGTGATGGCGTCCACCACCGGCTCTGCGGCGACAAACTGCACGTCACCGCAGAGTTTGCCCTCCTCGTTTATATGGATGCCCACGTCCACGACCGTCTGGCCTGCCCGCAGGCAGTCTGCGCCCACAGCGGCCATTTTGCCCATGGCCACCACCACGATGTCGGCCTGCTTGCACACCTCCGGCAGGTTCCGGGTGCGGGAGTTGCACAGGGTCACGGTGGCGTTTTCCCGGTCCAGCATCATGGCGGCGGGCTTGCCCACCACAAGGCTGCGTCCCACCACCACGGCACGCTTGCCGGAAAGGGGGACGTTATAATACTTCAAAATCTCCATGCAGGCCTGTGCGGTGCAGGGGGCGTAGCCCAAATCGGTGTTCGTGAACACCCCAGCCAGCGAAGCGTCCGTGATGCCGTCGATGTCCTTTTCCGGGCGCAGGGCGGCGCGGACGGTGCGGTCATCGAACTGCTTGGGCAGGGGACGGAATAGCAGACAGCCGTGGATACCATCGTCCGTGTTCACCTCGTCCAGTACACGGAGCAGCTGCTCCTGTGTGGCGTCGGCGGGCAGCACGAACTGCTTGACAGCGACCCCTACCTTGCCGCAGCGGGTCATTACGCCCCGCTCGTAGGAGAGGTCGTCCTCCCGCTCGCCCACCCGCACCACGGCCAGCGTGGGGGTGATGCCCTTGGCTTTCAGCTGCTCGCAGAGCAAAGCGTTGCGCTCGTTCATGGCGGCCACCACCGGCGCACCTTTTAAAATCGTTGCCATATACTTTCCCTCATTTATGATGTTATTTATTGCGGAGTTTCCCGCTGACGGCGCTGAATACTTCGTCTGCCCGGGGCACAAACTCTGCAAGCAATGCGTCTGCCCGGGTGTCCAGCGCGGTGGCGCGGGCGCGGTCTGTCATCAGTTTTGTGTTGATGAACACATTCAGGCTTGCGGCCTGCAGGGCGGCCTTGCACAGCACGGCAGCACACCCCGCGTCCGATACCGCCAGCACGCTGCCCTTCGCGGCGTACTGCTCAGCCAGCGCGATGCCCTCGGTGCACTTTTCCATGATCTGCAGCGGCACGGCGCTTGCACCGTCCAGTGCGGCTTCCAGCACAGCGGCCTTGTGCGCGGTCTGCTCCGGGGTGTCCTTGGGCAGACCGTAGGCCGCAGCCAACGGCGCAAAGGCATCGGCATCGGCCTGTACCAGCGCTTCCAGTTCCAGCCGCAGGGCACTGGCCCGGGCGTTCAGTGCCTGAATGTCCGCTTCCACGGCGGCGTACTTCTTTTTGCCGGTGGTCAGGCAACCCACCATGTTGCCCAGCGCCACACCGGCAGCGCCCACCAGCGCGGCCGTGCCGCCGCCGCCCGGTGTGGGCGCTTTGCTGGCAAGCTGTGCCAGAAACTGTGCGCAGCTTAGATCGTTTATTTCCATGTGTAGATACCCCTCTCTGTTACAAAGGCGTCCAGCCGCTGGTCGTGGGCGTCCACGGCGGCGCGGGGGACGCGCTGAACTTCCAATGCAATGCCGATCTTCACCGCCCGGGTGCAGCAGGGCAGGTAGCGGTCGTAGTAGCCCTTGCCCATGCCCACCCGGCGGCAGCCTGCGTCAAAGGCGGTGCAGGGCACCAGCACCAGATCCAGCTGCTCCGGCTGCAAAAGGGTAGAGCGCTCCGGCACCGGCGTGCGGATGCCGTACTGTCCCACCACCCAGCCGTCCGCGCCCGGCACGGCTGCGGTAAGGGAAAAGCCCTCGCCGCATACCGGGTAGGCCACCGTCTTGCCCTGCCGTGCGGCCTCGGCAGCCACGGCGGCAAGGTCGGCTTCGCCCCCAAAGGCTGCGTAGAGCAAAAGGGTATGGGCGGCGCGGTAGGCGTCCAGTTCCAGCACCCGGCGGCACAGCGCTGCGTTGGCGGCGGCGCGCTGCGGCGCATCCAGCGCTTTGCGGGCGGCACGGCCAGCGGTACGCTGCGCCTGTTTTTCCTCGGCAATGGTCATACAAAACACCTCGCTTCACCTGTGGGGGAAGAAACTTGAAAAATATACAAAATCGACAGCGCATTTTTATACAAACATAATAAACACTTCAGACAAAAAAAGCAAGCCTTTTGGCGAAAAGAGGATTGAAGCCGCCGCCGCTTTCTGCTATGATTATGTTACAGTAGCAAACGCCGCGCGGGCGCTGCGCTGAGTGAATCTACAACATTTTGTGGAGAGGGGCAAGTAAAATGTACAAGGATATGATGGACACCATTGGCATGGTCAATGCAGCCGATCCGGAACTGGGCGCAGCCATGGAGCGGGAGCTGACCCGTCAGCGCGAGAACATTGAGCTGATCGCCAGCGAGAATATCGTCTCGCCTGCCGTGATGGCAGCCATGGGCAGCGTGCTGACCAATAAGTACGCCGAGGGTCTGCCCGGCAAGCGCTACTACGGCGGCTGTGTCTATGTGGACGAGGTGGAGAACATTGCCATCCAGCGCGCCTGCCAGTTGTTCGGGGCAAAGTACGCCAACGTCCAGCCCCATTCCGGCGCACAGGCCAACCTTGCCGTGTATTTCGCCCTGCTGGAGCTGGGCGATACCGTTATGGGCATGGACCTTTCACAGGGCGGTCACCTGACCCATGGTTCCCCGGTGAATATGTCCGGTAAAAACTACCACTTCATCTCCTACGGCGTTGGCGCAGACGGCGTGATCGACTACGCCGAGCTGGAAAAGCAGGTGCGCAAGGTGCGCCCCAAGATGCTGGTGGCGGGCGCTTCTGCCTACCCCCGCGCCATCGACTTTGAAAAGCTGGCCGAGATCGCCCACGGCTACGGCGCATACCTGATGGTGGATATGGCGCACATTGCCGGTCTGGTGGCGGGCGGTCAGCACCAGAGCCCCGTGCCCTACGCCGATGTGGTGACCACCACCACCCACAAGACCCTGCGCGGACCCCGCGGCGGCTTGATTTTGACCAACAACCCCATCATTGCCAAGCGCATCAACTCGGCCGTGTTCCCCGGCACGCAGGGCGGCCCGCTGGAGCACGTCATTGCGGCAAAAGCCGTCTGCTTTGGCGAGGCACTGAAGCCGGAATTTAAGGAATATGCCCGTAAGATCGTGGAAAACGCACAGGCGCTGGCTGCGGCTTTGCAGCAGCGCGGGGTAAAGCTTGTATCCGGCGGCACCGACAACCACCTGATGCTCATCGACCTGCGGGACGAGGAGTGCACCGGCAAGGACCTGGAGCAGCGTCTGGACAGCGTGCACATCACCGCCAACAAGAACACCGTCCCCGGCGAGACCCGCAGCCCCTTTGTGACCTCCGGCGTGCGTCTGGGCACCCCGGCTGTCACCACCCGCGGCATGGGTGCAGCCGAGATGCAGGTGATCGCGGACTGCATTGCAGACTGCATCTGGCACTATGAGGAAAAGAAGGACGAGATCAGCGCCCGCGTTCTGCGCCTGACCCGGGAGTTCCCGCTGTACCAGTAAAAGCAACGTGTAAATAACAAGGCATCCGCAGCCGTTCTGCTGCGGGTGCCTTTTGTTACAAAAACGGGAGAGCCAAAAAAGGAGAAAGACGATGGAAAGCTTAGGCCTTTTGCATCTGTATTACGGCGACGGCAAGGGCAAGACCACAGCCGCCATGGGACTTGCCCTGCGGGCGCTGGGCAGCGGAAAACGTGTGGTCATCGTGCAGTTTTTAAAGGGCGGGCAGAGCGGGGAGATCCCGCTGCTGGAGCAGCTGGGTGCCACCGTTTACCGGGGCAAGGCCGGGCAGAAATTCGTCTTTCAGATGAACGAAGCCGAAAAGGCTGCTACCCGCGCTTTGCAGAACCAAAACCTTGCGGCGGCGCTGGCGCAGCCCTGTGATATGCTGGTGCTGGACGAAGCTGGCAGCGCGTGGGAACTGGACATGGTGGATAAAGCCCTGTTGCAGCAGGCGGTGCTGCACCGCCCCGCCGGGCAGGAATGCGTCCTGACCGCTCACGCAGCCCCCGGGTGGATGCTGGACGCCGCAGATTACCTCACCGAGATGTGCTGCCGCCGCCACCCCTACCAGAAGGGCATTGCCGCACGGAAGGGTATTGAGTATTGATGTGGCAAAAGCCTTCACCCCTTGGGTGAAGGCTTTTGCGGCTGTCGGAAACTTTTTTGTTTCTCCTGATACTTTAGTGCTGAACTTTACGGCTTGGCTCCCCCTTTGGGGGAGCCGGCGCGGGAGCGCCTGAGAGGGCGAGGATACTATCCCCAGAACGCTGCCAGCGCCGTTTCCAGCGCGGCGGTACCGGGCAGATACTGGATGTGCTGCCAGTGCGGCGGGAACAGACGGGCGGTGTCGGGCTGCGCAAAGCGGTCGTCCAAAAGCAGCACCACGCCCTTGTCCTGCGGGGTGCGCACCACCCGCCCGGCGGCCTGCAGCACCTTGTTCATGCCCGGGTAGCGGTAGGCGTAGTCGAAGCCGCAGCCGGACTGCTCCTCGTAATACCGGCGCAGCATCTCCTGCCGGGGATTCACCTGCGGCAGACCCACCCCCACGATGGCGCAGCCGATGAGCCGGTCGCCCACAAGGTCTACCCCCTCGCCGAAAATGCCGCCCATCACGGCAAAGCCCAGCAGCGTTTTTGCGGGGCGGGGCACAAACTGCGCCAGAAACTCTGCGCGCCCGGCATCGTCCAAGCTGCGCTGCTGCACAAGGGTGGAGATATCCGGCCAGCGGGCGGCAAAGGCCTCGTACACCTGCTGCAAATAGGCGTAGCTGGGGAAAAACGCCAGATAGTTGCCGGTCTTGCCCTTTGCCAGCGCCGCCAGCGCATTGGCTACGGCGGGCACACTGGCTTCCCGCTGGCGGTAGCGGGTGGAGATGCCCGGCAGGCAGAACAGCCCCAGATTTTCCGGCGGGAAGGGGCTTGGCAGCGCCACCGCCCGGGCATTGGCGCAGCCCAGCACGCTGCGGTAAAAGGCAGGCGGGGTCAATGTGGCACTGAACAGCGCCGCGCTACGCCCTGCCGCCAGACTGGCGTCCACAAAGGGCGCGGGGTCTAAGCAGAGCAGACGCAGTTCTAACTCGCTGCCCCGGGCGGTGAGTTGGGTGACAAAATGGCTGTCGTATCGGTCGGCGGCGCGGGCAATATCCTGCAAGGCAAAGTAGAGCTCCAGCAGCTGCGCGTGGGCGGGGTCCTCGGGGTTTTGCTCCAGCCAGTCCTGTAACGGGGGGTGCACCGCCCGCAGAGCGGCGGGCAGGGCAGCAGGCAGCTGCTGCAAAAACACGGTGCCGTCCCTGGCGTACAGTGGCTCCGGCAGGGCAAAATCCGGGACGGTCTCGGCGGGCAGCAGGCTCACCTGCGTAGGCTCAGTCTCCCCGGCGGGCTCTTCACCTGTGCGGGGCGCAGCCTGTGCGCAGGCCTTGCGCGCCGCCAGAAAGACTTTATCCGCCTTGGTCAGTGCGGTTTTCAGGCTGCTTTTGCCCTTGCCCAGCGCCCGCTTTGCCTCGGTCAGGCTGCTTTTGGCAAACTGCGCCGAGTACATGGCGCGGGCTCTGTCCGGCAGATTATGCGCCTCGTCAATGAGGAACAGCCAGTCCCCGGCGGCATCGAAAAAACGCTTGAGGTGCACCACCGGGTCAAACAGATAGTTGTAGTCTCCGATGACCACATCGCACCACTCGCTCAAGTCCAGCCCTAGCTCAAAGGGGCACACCGAGAACTGTCGGGCGGTGTCTGCCAGCGCAGCGCGGCTGAAGCTGCCGCTGCCGTCCAGCAGAGCCGCCAGCGCGTCCTTGCGGCGGTCGTAGTAGCCGTTGGCAAAGGGACACACCTCCGGCAGGCAGGCGGGGTGCCCTTCGGCGTCCGGGTGCAGACAGGCCTTTTCCTTGGCAGTCAGGGTCACACTGCGCAGGGCAAGACCGGGCTGGGCGGTACGCAGCCGCGCGATGGCGTCCTCGGCGGCGGCTTGGGTGGTGTTGCGGGCGGTCAGGTAGAACAGCTTTGCGCCGCAGCCCTCGCCCATGGCTTTTAAAGCAGGGAAGAGCGCGCTCATGGTCTTGCCGATGCCGGTGGGCGCCTGACAAAAGACGCGGGTGCCGCCCTTGCGGTCGGCGCTCTTCCCGGCGCGGCAGGCGCGGTACACCTCGCCCGCCAGCGCCCGCTGCCCGGGGCGGTATTCCGCAAAGGGGAATTGCAGCGCCGCAAGGCTCTGGCTGCGCCGGGTGTCCCAGTCCAGCTGCCGCTGCGCCCACGGGGCGTACTGCGTTAAAAGCTGCTGCAAAAACTGCTCCAGCTGCTGCCGGGAGAACTGCCGGGTAAAGCGCTGAATTTGGTCGGTATCGACCTGATAATAGGTCAGCTGCACGGCAAGCGCATCCAGTCCCTGCTGGCTGCTGAAAATGGCGGCATATACCATGCCCTGCGCCCAGTGGCAGGGGTTCAGCTCCTCGGTGATCTCCTCATAAGGCACAGTGGTAGTCTTGATCTCGTCAATGGTCACGGTGCCGTTTTCGTCGGTGAAAATGCCGTCTGCCCTGCCTTCCAGCGTAAAGGCGATGCCGCAGGCCTCCCACTCCGCGCTGAGGAATACCTCGGCCTGATAGCCCTCCCCGGCGGCCTTTTGCAGTTTGCGGTGGATGCGTGCACCCTCGTTGGCGCGGTCAAAGCCGGCAAAGCGGCTGTCGATGCTGCCGGTGCGCAGCAAAAACTCCACCAGCTGCCGGATGGGCAGATGGATGCTTGCCAAGGCGTTTCACCTCCGTTTTTTTCGTTATCCTACCCCGAACAGCTCCATGCACTGTGCTGCTGCGACATCCACCTGTGCAAAGTCTACGGCGGTGCGGTAGTAGGTCTCCAGTTCATCGTGGCAGCTTTTTGCCTGCGCCATCAGGGCACAGGCCTGTTCCAGCAGCTCGGCGGCGGCGCGCTCGTTGAAGCGCAGCCGTGCACGGCAGGCAGAAAGGTTCTCCCGGTCCACAAAACGGCTGCACCGCACGGTCTGCGCCGCAGACAGCCGCACCGGATGCCAGCGGTTGTCGGTCAGAAACGCCAGCCTCAGGGAAGGGATGATAATGTGGTCAATTTTATCCTCCGGGTGCATGGCGCAGGGGCAGGTGATGATGTGGTAGCCCCGCGCCAGCGCCTCGGCGCGGATGAGCTCTAGCAGCAGGCGGGAGACTGCCCCGTAGTCATCCCGGAAGAGGATGCACCGGTCGGCCAGCGCCTGCACCGTGCCCTGATAGAACACCTCGCCCTTGGGCGTGATGGCCGAGAGCAGCCGCAGCTCTTCAGAACCCATCTCCTCAGTGCGGGGCAAAAGGCGGGTGCACAGCCGCTTGACGTAGCGGCGCACTTTTTCAAAGTTGGCACTGCACGCTTCGGCGCGGCGGCTGTCCAGCAGCAGGCTGCCTGCCGAGGCCACATACCGCGCCGCCCGGCTGCGCAGCAGCTGGTTGCGGGCAAACAGGGCGGTTACCTCGTCCTTGTGGGAGTGCAGGGCATCGGCGTCGATGGTGTGGTACAAACTCAGCACCCGCTCGTCTGCGCCGGGGGCTTCCGGCTCCACCACATGGGGCGCGGTGGCGTCGATGATGGCACGCTTCTGGCGCAGAAACACCACGCCATCCAGACTGTCGGGGTCGCTGGCGCAGTGGATGCGCTGGATGGGTTCGCCTTTATCCTGTGCGGCGCGCGCCAGACGCTTCATCAGGGTAGACTTGCCGCAGCCCGGCCCGCTTTTGAGCAGCACCAGCTGCATCCCGGGCTCCCGGCGCAGCGGCGCAAAGTAGCCCTTGAACCCGGCGGGCGTTGTAGCGCCCAAAAAGAAATCCACAGAAGGATGCACGGAACTTTCCATACAAAAACACCTCGCTTTTGCTTTACAGTATGCAAAAGCGGCGCGGTTGGTTCATGGCCTTATTTATGATAGGTATGCTCGCACACGGCGGCAATGGTGTCCCGCAGCACGGTAAAGTCCGCGAAGGCTTCGGGCTTGTTCTGTGGCTGGCGCAGCAGGGCGGCGGGATGGAAGGTGCCCATAAACAGGATGCCGCTTTTTTCAATGATCTGCCCGTGCTCCCGGGTGACGGAAAAATCCTGCCGGATCATCCGCTGGGCGGCAATGCGCCCAAGGCAGACCACGATCTTGGGCTGCAGCAGCCGGAACTGCTCCCGCAGCCACGGCATACAGGCTTCGCTCTCGGCGGGCAGCGGGTCGCGGTTCTGGGGCGGGCGGCACTTGACGATGTTGGCAATATAGCAGTTTTTGCTGCGGTCAAGGTCGATGGCAAACAGGTATTTGTCCAGCAGCTGGCCGCTGCGCCCCACAAAGGGCAGACCCTGCTCGTCCTCGCTCTGGCCGGGACCCTCGCCCACAAACAGCACCTCGGCGTCCGGCACGCCCTGCCCGAACACCACGTTCGTCCGGGTGGCGCACAGCTCGCATCGGGTACAGGCAAGGCATTCGGCCTTTAAAGTATCCATATCCATGGAGAACATCTCCTTTAAAATCAGATTGGCGGTTTATTTGCAAATTACAACATTGTAAACTATAACACAGATTCAAGAGTACGGCAAATACCCAAAAGAGATTATCTTGGTTTCTTGAAAAAAACACCTGCGTATGATAAAATGAGCTTGAAGAAGGGAGTGGGTAAAATGCCGGTACTAAGCATATTTTATGGCATCATCGTCAGAATGTACCGAGAGCAGGGTGGAAAACACAATATGCCGCATATCCATGCGGAATATTCCGGGGAAGAGATCGTGATGACGCTGGATGGGACGATCTTGGAAGGCGGCTTTCCGAAAAACAAGCTGAAGCTGCTGGAAGCGTGGGTGGTAATACACCACGATGATCTGGAAGCGAATTGGAAGCTGTTGAGCAATGGTGAGCAGTTCTTCCGTATTGACCCTTTGAAATAAGGAGTGATCTTATGTTACAGCCAAAATTGACCAAGGTGGAGACCATAAGCCCCTTGAAGCTTCGCCTGTTCTACGAAACGGGTGAGGTGAAGCTCTTTGATGTTGCGCCCTATGCAACGGGTCCGTGGTACGGACAGCTGAAAGACGAAAGCTATTTCAATGCGGTGCAGCTGCTGCCCGGCGGCGTGGGTATCGAATGGCCGGAGGGGCAGGACGTTGCGCCCCACGAGCTGTATGAGAACAGCATCCTCGTAAAGAAAACTGCATGATGGAGCATCTGCCCATAGAGCCTGTGAACGACACGGGCTCTTTTTTATATTTGCAGGGGAAAATATCCCTTAAAACCAGTATGATATTTTATTCACAAATAAAACAAGGCTTTCTCCCCTAAAATATAGCACAAAAACACAATTTTGTCTTGAACTTTTTGCCGTCTGTGCTAGAATAAAGAAGAAAGGCATCCTTGTGTCCAACAGACAGAGGAAGCAAATTTTGGAAAGCATTTTCGGAGGTAATCACAATGGCTGATATGTTTGCACCGCTGGTAGCACAGCTGAAGGCAAATCCCAAGACGATCGTGTTCACCGAGGGCAATGACCCCCGCATTCTGGAGGCCGCAAGCAAGCTGCTGGCCGAGGGCGTGCTGAAGGTCGTTATGGTGGGCAACGAGGCAGAGTGCAAGGCTGCTGCCGCCGCCGGTAACTTTGATATTTCCGCTGCCGAGATCATCGACCCGGAGAACTACGCCGGTTTCGATGAGATGGTCAGCACCATGGTGGAGCTGCGCAAGGGCAAGCAGTCCGCAGAGGAGTGCACCGCACTGCTGAAAAAGTCCAACTACTTCGGCACCATGCTGGTGAAGATGGGCAAGGCAGACTGCCTGCTGGGCGGCGCTACCTACTCCACCGCCGACACCATCCGTCCCGCTCTGCAGCTGGTCAAGACCAAGAAGGGCGCACATCTGGTGAGCTCCTGCTTTATTCTGGACCGCGACTGCGGCGAAGAGGGTCTGAAGCGCATTGCCATGGGCGACTGCGCTGTCAACATTGATTACACCGATACCGTCGATAAGGCTACCGGCGAGGTCAAGATCTCTGCCGCTTCCAAGCTGGCAGAGGTGGCTGTGGAGACTGCCCGCACCGCAAAGCTGTTCGGCATCGACCCGAAGGTGGCTGTGCTGAGCTTCTCCACCAAGGGCTCCGGCAAGGGCGGCACCGTGGCACTGAGCCACGACGCCACCATCAAGGCACAGGAGATGGACCCCGAGCTGGCTGTGGACGGCGAGCTGCAGTTTGACGCAGCCGTTGCTCCCGAGGTTGCACAGGTCAAGTGCAAGGGCAGCAAGGTGGCTGGTCAGGCCAACACCTTCATCTTCCCCTGCATCGAGGCCGGCAACATCGGCTATAAGATCGCACAGCGTCTGGGCGGCTACGCTGCCTACGGCCCCATCCTGCAGGGTCTGAACGCGCCCATCAACGACCTGTCCCGCGGCTGCAACGCAGACGAGGTGTACAAGATGAGCCTGATCACCGCTTGCCAGTCTTAAACAATTTCGGCACAAACGAGGAGAAGCTTTCGGGCTTCTCCTTTTTGTTTTGCCCCCTCTTGCAATCCGGCGGGGTTTATGGTACAATATCTTAGCATCCACAAGGATGTGTCGGACAGCGCCTGCTGCGTGGTTCGGCATACGGATGCGGGTCCTGTACGATGGGCTCGCTGTGAACCAGGTCAGGTGGGGAACCAAGCAGCCTTAAGCAGTGCGTTCGTGCGTTTCAGTAAGCCTGCATCCGTATGCCGAGTTACGCAAGGCGGGGACAAAACCCCGTCGTGCGCTGTCCTTTTATTTTTGCCGCAAAGGCCGGGAAAGGGGAGAGATTGCCATGTATCGTGCGCTTTACCGCAAATGGAGACCCCAGCGGTTTGAGGATGTGGTGGGCCAGCGTGCTATCGTGACCGCCCTGAAAAACCAGATTGCCGCAGGGCGCGTAGGCCATGCGTATCTGTTTACCGGCGTGCGCGGCACCGGCAAGACCACCTGCGCCAAGATCTTTGCCAAGGCGGTCAACTGCCTGCACCCGGAGGGCGGCGACCCCTGCGGGAAATGCGAGATCTGCAAGGGCATCGACAACGGCAGTCTGCTGGACGTGGTGGAGATGGACGCAGCCTCCAACAACGGCGTGGACGATATCCGCGACCTGCGGGACGAGACCGCCTATACCCCCAGCGCCTGCCAGTATAAGGTGTATATCATCGACGAGGTGCACATGCTGTCCACAGCGGCCTTCAATGCGCTGCTGAAAACGCTGGAAGAGCCCCCCGCACACGTTATCTTCATTCTGGCGACGACGGAAATACAAAAAGTGCCCGCCACCATCCTCTCCCGCTGCCAGCGGTACGATTTTACCCGCATCGGGCCGGAGGATATCGCACGGCGGGTGGAGTATATCGCCGGGGAGGAAAAGCTGGAGCTGACCTCCGACGGCGCAGAGTTGATCGCCCGTCTGGCCGATGGTGCGCTGCGTGATGCACTGTCCATTCTGGACACCTGCGCCGGCGTTACCGCAAAGATCGACGCGGACGTGGTGCGCCGCATGGCGGGTGTGACCGACCGCAGCTACCTGTTCCGTATTTCGGACGCGCTGGAAGCACAGGATGCTGCTGCCGCGCTGGCACAGCTGGCACAGCTGCGGCAGCAGTCGGTGGACGTGAAACGTCTGACCGAGGAACTGATCGCCCACTACCGCGCCCTGATGCTGGCGGCACTGCCCAGCGGGCAGGCGCTGCTGTCCGGTGTTTCGCCGGAGGAAGAGGCACTGTACCTGCAAAAAGGCCCGGAGATGGGCCAGCGGGAAGCTATCCGCGCCATCCGCACGTTGGGCACGGCGCTGGAACACATGACCCGCGGCAGCGACCAGCGCATTGAGCTGGAACTGGCATTGTTCAGCCTGTCCGAGCCGCCCCAGCAGCTGCAGGCGGTAACGGTGCAACCCGCCCCCGCCCGCGCGGCACAGCCGGAAGCACCCCGCCCCTTTACGGCAGCGGTGCAGCCCTTTGCCAGCGCCCCGGTGCAGCCTGCCCCCGCAGCTGCTGCACCCCAGACCCCGGCAGCAGTAGCAGAACCTGCCCCTGCTATGCAGGAAACACCCCCGCCCGCCGCGCCGGAAGCTCCGCCTGCACCTGCGGACGAGCTGCCGCCTATGCCGGAGGAACCGCCGGTACAGCAGAGCAAAGCGGCTTTGCCTTGGGACGAGCCTGCCCCGCAGGCACCGCCGCCGGAGCAGTCGGAGCCGGTCAGTCAGCCGGAGCAATCTGTCCCTGCAGAACCCGCGCAGCCTGCCCCGGCAGCAGAGGAATCGCCAGCCCCGGCGCAGGAGCACCCCGCCGACCCGGTGCTGACAAAGCCCCGCAGCGTGGCGCAGCAGGGCACGAACCCCTTCCCGTACTGGGGACAGATCGTGCAGAAGCTGGAAGGCATCGACCCCATGCTGTATATGTATCTGCGCAAGTCCAAGGCTTACTTTGACGGCACCCGCGTGCTGATCGACGGCGGCAAGACCTTCCGGGATTTTATCCGGGTGAACAAGGACAGCCAGAAGCTGATCAAAAAGCTGATCGCCGAGGTATCCGGTGTGCCGGTGCCTATCGGCCCCTACGAGCCCAAGGTTGCCGAAAAGACCGCCTCCAACGCAGAGCAGTCCCTTCTGGCGTTGGAAAAACTGGGGCTAGAGGTCAGCATTGAGGATACCGCCCGCAAAAAGCGATAAAAATTGTTTATAATAAAGGAGAATACCATTATGAAAGCAAGAATGCCCGCAGGCTACGGCCGCCCCGATATGAACGCCCTGATGCGTCAGGCTCAGAAGATGCAGGAGGACATGAAGAGCAAGCAGGCCGAGTTGGAAGCCGCCGAGTACACCGGCAGCGCCGCCGGTGAGATGGTGACCGTGAAGATGAACGGCAAGCACGAGGTGCTGTCTATCACCATCAAGCCCGAGGCCGTGGACCCGGATGACATCGAGATGCTGGAAGACATGGTGGCTGCTGCCATCAACGCCACCGTGAAGCAGGTGGATGAGACCGCCGAGGCCGAGATGGGCAAGCTGACCGGCGGCCTGAACATTCCGGGTCTCTGAGCCGGGAAGGGGAGATACCATGGACTACACTGCCGCACCGCTGGAAAAGCTGATCGAAGAGTTCGGCAAGTTTCAGGGCGTGGGCCGCAAGGGCGCTACCCGCATGGCCTATCAGGTGCTGAGTATGTCGGATAAGGATGCTGCGGCGCTGGCGGACGCCATCCGCGGTGCGCACACCCGGCTGCACCGGTGCCGCATCTGCCAGAATTACACGGACGCCGACCTGTGCCCGGTGTGCGCCAGCGCCAAGCGGGACACTTCAGTGATCTGCGTGGTGGAAAAGCCCCGGGACGTGCAGGCCTTTGAGCGCACCCGGGAGTATAACGGCCTGTACCATGTGCTGCACGGCCTGCTGGACCCGCTGGCCGGTGTGGGCGCAGAACAGCTGACCGTCAAGGAGCTGCTGGCGCGGCTGAAGGACGATACGGTGAAGGAGGTCATCATGGCCATGAACCCCACCGTGGAGGGCGAAGCTACCGCCATGTATCTGGCAAAGCTCATCAAGCCGCTGGGCATCCGGGTCACCCGGCTTGCCTCCGGTTTGCCGGTGGGCGCCAGCTTGGAATACGCCGACGAGACCACCCTGTACCGGGCACTTTCCGGCCGGGGAGAGCTGTGAGTTTGTAAAAATTTACAATTCTGTCAGAAACAGCCCTTGCATTACCCTGAAAAAATGGTATACTGAAACAACAAACGGAACGGAGAAAGGAGGCGCGCAGCATGGCACCCACAAAGGAGCGCCCGGCGACCAAGACCATCGCCACCAACCGCGAAGCGCGTCACGAGTATTTTGTTCTGGAAGCGCTGGAGACCGGTGTGGAGCTCAAAGGCACCGAGGTGAAAAGCCTGCGGGCCGGCGGGGTCAACCTGAAGGACAGCTGGGTAGATATTGAAAATGGCGAGCTGCTGGTAAAGGGGATGCACATCAGCCCCTACGACCACGGCAACCTGTTCAATCAGGACCCCATGCGTGTCCGGCGGCTTCTGGCGCACAAAAGTGAGATTCGGCGTCTGCACCAGCAGTGCAAGCTGCAGGGCTATACGCTGGTGCCGCTCTCGCTTTATTTCAAGCATGGCCGCGTAAAAATGGAAGTGGGCTTGTGCAAGGGCAAAAAGCTGTACGACAAGCGTGCCGATGCCGCCCAGCGCGATGCAAAGCGCTCCATTGACCGGGCTGTGAAGTCCAACGGCAAGTACTATTAAGCATTCCAATTGCAGACTGCGGCTCACCGCAGAAAACCAAGCTTTCCGCACATCGCAAGATGTGCTTTATAAGGGGGCGTAAAGGTTTCGACGGGGGGAGCGAGGTCTGGGCAGCGGGTAGCAGTGGGGGAACTGCTCTATAACTCCTCCAAAAAAATTAACTGACAACAATAATTATCAGTTGCTCGCAGCCTGAGTGCTGCGCGTTCCGCCCACTCTTGTGTCGTGTGGGGTCGGGGCGTCCTTTAGACACAGCACCTGAACGGACCTAAGCTTTGCGGACCGGCAGGAACTCATGAAGCTACCAAAGCGCTAGCCTGACGATCGGCGTGGCGCGGCGGGAATGTTGTAGATCGCCTGCACCCGGAGATACCTACACTGAGCTCTTTTCGGACATGGGTTCGACTCCCATCGCCTCCACCAGAAAAAAGCCACCTGAAAACGTAAGTTTTCGGGTGGCTTTTGTTATATCTGCTATTCCGTGCTGTACGGTTACGCCAGATCCGGCAGGATATCCGACCACAGTGCCTGCTCCTGCCGCAAGGCATCGAAGCAGCAGTCCAGATATATTTTATTGACCGCGGCAAAAATGGTGCTGCGCAGCAGCAGACGCTCATCGTTGAGCGTAGTCTCCGGCTGGGCTGCCTTGCCGCCGAACACCACAGAAAGACTGGTCTCCAGTTCCTCGCAGAAGATATCGTAGGCTGTCCCGGCAGAGCAGTGCTCCCGCTGCATTTTGAACAAAGTGTCGATGTTTTCGATCGAGAGCACGGTCTTGGAAACTGCAATGTACATCAGGGATGCGATCTGATCCCGGGTGTATTTTTTGCGGATGGGGTGGTCTATCACCCCTTTTTTGACGTAGTTACTCACCATAGACGGGGTCAGCTCCACGCCGCAGAAGCTGCGGAAGTAGCCGTTGACAAACTGCACCGTCTGGTCCAGATACAGCCCTACCGAGGGGAGATCGTTGTACCGGGGCAGGGCAAAGCCCGCAGCACATGCCGCAACGCGGAGTTTGGTTTCAGCTTTCATAGTATCTTGTTCCGTTCATGCTCCTGCACTTTTTGCAAGCAGGGACGTTGTTTTTGTGCAAAGGCAGGGCAATTGCTTTCCGCAAAAGCACTTCTGCCTGTGAAATAGTATACCGCATTTTGGAAAATTGGTCAACGGTCTGCGAAAACTTTGTAAAAGAATTCGAGAAAACAGTTGACAGGGTTTTGAAAAACTGATATGATGGTCACGAACAAAGGAATGACTGCGGCGTGCGCCGCTTGAAAATGGAGAAAAATATGAAAAGCAAAATCGTTGTAGATTCCTCTGCAAATGTGTACGAGCTTCCCGATGTAGGGTTTGCCTGTGTGCCGCTGAAGATCCTGACCGACGAGCAGGAGTATGTGGATACCGCAGAAGTGGACGCCCCCGCGCTGGCCGAGAAGCTGCGCACCTATAAGGGACGCACCAGCACCTCCTGCCCCAACATCTCGGATTGGCTCACTGCCTACGAGGGCGCAGACGAGGTGTATGTTGTAACCATTACCGGTACGCTGTCCGGTGCGTATAATGCCGCACTGCTGGCGGGCGAGGAATACGAGCAGAACCACGAGGGCGCGCGGGTCTTTGTGCTGGACAGCCTGTCCACCGGTGCGGAGTCCCGGCTGCTGGTAGAGCGTCTGGCGGCGCTGATCAAGGCAGGCAAGCCCTATGATACCGTGTGCGAGGAGATCCGGGCGTATCACGAGCACACCCATCTGCTGTTTGCGCTGGAATCTCTGGCAAACCTTGCCCGCAATGGCCGCGTGAAGCCCGCTGTGGCTGCGGTGGCGCGGATGCTGGGCATCCGGGTCATCGGTCAGGCCAGCGACGCCGGTGATCTGGAGGTTCTGTGCAAGACCCGCGGCGAGCACGGCGCACTGGAGCGCATAGTGCTGGAAATGAAGGCGCACGGCCTGACCAATGGCCGGGTGCATATCGACCACTGCTGCAACGCTGCCGCTGCGGAGCGGCTGAAGCACATGGTTCATGCCGTGTTCCCGGAGGCCAAAGTGGAGGTAGGCACCTGCGGCGCTCTGTGCAGCTACTACGCGGAGTACGGTGGCCTGATGGTGGGCTACGAGGATAACGAAGCACCCACCGTCTGAGCGGAAAATATGATACTATGATTTCGATTCACCGGGGCATCTGCGGACGCTCCGGTGAATTTTTTATGCGGAATAATTCCGGTGCACCCGACACCAAAAACTTGCAAAGGGGGAAAAACCGCGTTATACTTACCTGTATTATAGAGGCAAGGAAACACGGGAAGGGGAAATGGTATGCTGTTCCGGTTGCCGATCGTCAAGTTTTTCAACCGCATCCTCAACCGCATCACGGTCACGGTGGTGCTGGTAGCGCTGCAGCTTGCATGGCTGGCGTGGGTGTTTTTTGCCCTCACCACCGGTACGGCGCGGGTGTGGGTCACAGGGGTGCTCAATGGGCTGAGCCTGCTCATCGTTTTGTATCTGGTGCGCAAGGACGAAAACAGCGCCTATAAGGTGGGCTGGATCGCCCTCATCGGGCTGCTGCCGCTGCTGGGCGGGGCACTGTATCTGGCCTTTGGCAACAAGCGCCCCTCCCGCCGTCTGCGCAGCAAAATGCAGGCAGTAGAGCAGGCGCACCGGGCAGATCGCGCCCAGCAGCCCGGGCAGACTGCCGGACTGTACGATGAAAACCGGGGCGTGAGCCGCTACCTGACCCAATACGGCTGCTATCCCGCATGGCAGAACACCACCGCCCGGTATTTCTCCTGCGGCGAAGCCATGTATCCGACACTGCTGGCCGACCTTGAAAAGGCGGAAAAGAGCATCTTTCTGGAGTTCTTCATCGTCAGTCAGGGCAAGATGTGGCAGGGCGTGGAGGATATTCTGCGGTGCAAGGCGGCACAAGGGGTGGACGTGCGGCTGATCTACGACGACTTCGGCAGCCTGCTGGGTCTGCCCAAGGACTTTGTGGTGCGCATGGAGCGGGCGCATATCCGCTGCATCCCCTTTAACCCGGTGGTGCCGCTGCTCTCGTTGGTGATGAACCACCGCGACCACCGCAAGATCGTGGTGATAGACGGTAAGGTGGCCTACACCGGCGGTATCAATCTGGCAGATGAATATATCAACGCGATTACCCGCTTCGGCTACTGGAAGGATGCGGGCTTGCGTATCGAGGGCGCTGCGGTGTGGAACTTTACCGTGATGTTTCTGGATTTCTGGAACGCCTTCCGTCCCTTTGAGCAGGATTACAGCGCCTTCCGTCCGCAGCTTGCGGTGCTGCCTGCCAGCGATGGGGTGGTGCAGCCCTACGCAGACAGCCCGCTGGACGAAGAGCCGGTGGCAGAAACGGTCTATCTGGATATTCTGGCACAATCACAGCAATACGTTTATTTTTATACGCCTTATCTCGCCATCGGCGAGGAAATGCTGGATGCGCTGCGCAACGCCGCCAAGCGCGGGGTGGATGTGCGGCTGGTGCTGCCGGGCATCCCGGACAAAAAGCTGGTGTTCCGGCTGAGCCGCTCGTACTATCTGCCCCTGCTGCGGGCGGGGGTGCGCATCTACGAGTACACCCCGGGCTTCCTCCACGCCAAGTGCTGCGTCAGCGATGACCGCGCGGCGGTGGTGGGCAGCATCAATATGGACTACCGCAGTATGTTCCTGCACTTCGAGTGCGGGGTGCTGCTGCTGCAAAACAGTCAGGTGCTGGCTTTGCGGGACGATGTGCGCCGCACCCTGCCCCAGTGCCGGGAGGTGCAGTGCGCGGACTGCCGCACCGGGCTGGCCGGTACGGTGCTGGACAGCGTGCTGCGGCTGCTTAGCCCGCTGATGTAAACACCTGCTCATAAAATCCCGCACGGCGGGGTACACTAGCTCCAAAGCCTGCGTCTGCAATGCAGGCACGGAAAGGGAGCGTATGTGACGATATGAAACAGGCATCGCGTTGGTTTTTGTGCTGCACGCTGGCGGCAGCACTGGCATTGACCGGCTGCGGCGGGGGAAACTCCGGCAGCAGCTCCGGTTCTGTGAGCGGAAGCACCTCTACGGGCAGCAGCGCGGCGCAAGGCGCGGCGTGGCGTACTGGGTTGGGGGTTCTGACCGAAACGGCCGGCACAGACCGTGCGGGCAGCATCCACACCGTGGCGGCTGCCGTGCTGCTGGATGCAGACGGCAAGCTGGCTGGGGTAACACTGGACGAGTTGGAGCTTTCAGTCAGTGCGGACGGCACCGGCAAGGTGACCACCCCCACCGACACCCGCACCAAGCGCCAGAAGGGGAAGGACTACCCGCTGGCAGAGGTGTCCGGCCTGAAAAAAGGCTGGGCGGAGCAGGCCGATGCCTTTAGCAGCTGGCTTGAGGGCAAGACCCCGGAGGAAGTGAAAAAGCTGAAAACGGATGCGGACGGCAAGCCCACCGATGCAGACCTTCTCTCTGGCTGCACTATTGCGGTGGACCGCTACCGGGATGCCATCGTCCGCGCCTGCGAAAATGCGCAGGCGCTGGGCGCTGCCCGGGGCGATACGGTCAAGCTGGGCGTAGAGGTGGCCGAAATGCCGCAGGGGCTTGTGGGCACAGACGACAAGGACGCGCAGGTACAGGCAAAAATCACGCTGGCGGTGGTGACTATGGACGAGAACGCCCGGGTGACCAGCGCCATCGGCGATATGACCGAGCCGGAGTTGACGGTCAGCGCGGACGGCACCGTGTCTGCCCCGCGTGAGCCGGTGTACACCAAAAACGAACTGGGCGACCGCTACGGAATGCGCAGCGCAAGCGCGTTAGGCAAGGAGTGGTATGAGCACAGCGCAGGCTGGTGCAGCTACCTGAAGGGCAAAAACGCCGTGGAGATCGGTAAGCTTTCCACAGACGGCACGGACGCCGACCTGAAGGCGCTGTGCACCATCTCAGTTACCGACCTGCAAAAGGCGGCGCTAAAGGCCATGGCGGAGCAGTAGGGGACAATTTGGAATGCCCGCCGCGTGCGCTTTGGGCATGATCAGCGGAAAATTATTTTTAATTTCGAGATAGCGGAGCGTCTGCGGACGCTCCGCTATCTCATTTTCACGGGAGGGCATTTGCGGATACTCCCCCAGTCGCCTGCGGCGACAGCCCCCTCTAGGATGGGGCCTTTGGCATGGCGGTAAAGTTTCCGGTTCGGGCACAAAGTTTGCGGATACGCTAGAGGCTCCCTCTCCGAGGGAGCTGTCAAAGCCGTCAGGCTTTGACTGAGGGAGTTAAGCCGTCCCCTTGGGGAAGGTGGCTGCGAACGCAGTGAGCAGACGGAAGGGGTATTTGCAACTGTCCTCTCAGGCGCAAAGCCGGAAGGGGTATGCACACTTTCCCACAAAAAGCGGGCTTACGGGCGGGGCAAAGCAGTGCAATGTGCAAAAAATAAAGGTTTCCTCTTGCAAAACGGCGGCAAACGCGCTATTCTATAACCACAGTTTACCGCTTTAGCATGGTAAAACGGTAAATCGAGAGGGAAGCGGGACGCAGAACGTCCCCTATGGGAGGAAAAAGATATGAAACTCAAGCGTATTGCAAGTGCATTTCTGGCCGGTGCTCTGGCACTGAGCCTTGCAGCCTGCGGCGGCAGTGCATCCACCTCTGCGGCGGCATCTGCTTCCGGCAGTGCAGCCGGTTCGGTATCCGCAGCGACGGGCAGTGATCTGGATTACATCAAGGGCAAGGGCAAAATGGTCATCGGCTACACCGTGTACGAGCCCATGAACTACACCGATGCCGACGGCAACTTTACCGGCTTTGATACCGAGCTTGCCACTGCTGTGTGCGCAAAGCTGGGCGTAGAGCCGGAGTTCGTGGAGATCAACTGGGACACCAAGGTGGTGGAGCTGGACGCCAAGAGCATCGACTGCATCTGGAACGGCATGACCCTGACCGAGGATATCATGGCCAACACCGCTACCACCAAGGCCTACGCCAAGAACGCACAGGTCGTGGTGGTCAAGGAGGGCACCGCCTATACCTCCACCGCCGACCTTGCCGGTAAGACCGTGGTGGCCGAGGCCGGTTCTGCCGGTGAAGCCGCCATTCAGGGTGATGAAAACCTTGCCAAGGCCGATTATGTTTCCAAGAGCGTGCAGACCGACTGCCTGATGGAGGTAGCTGCCGGTACGGCAGATGCCGCTGTGCTGGACCTGACCCTTGCCAACGCCATGATCGGGGAAGGCACCGACTACGCCGGTCTGAAGATCGTGGACGAACTGAACGCCGAGGAATACGGCGTGGCTTTCCGCAAGGGCAGCGATGCCGCCGCCGCAGTGGACGCCGCCTTTGACGCACTGAAGGCTGACGGCACCATGCAGGCACTGGCCGAGAAGTACGAGCTGGCGCTGGCCGACTGAGCCGGGCGTAAAACAAAACGATAGATGGGTGTGTTTTTGTGTCTGTGATCCTTGGGCGCCTTTCCGGCGCGTTCCTGCTCAACTGTGAGTTGTTTGCCCTTACGCTGCTGTTTGCGCTGCCGCTGGGGCTGGTGGTGGCCTTTGGCTCCATGAGCCGGTGCAGGTTACTGTCCGGTGCGGTAAAGACCTTTGTCTGGGTCATCCGCGGTACGCCGCTGATGCTGCAGATCATCGTCATTTATCTGGGCCCCGGTCTGCTGGGCATGAATAACCCGTGGCCCTCCGGCTCCGGCGGACGCATGGTGGCGGCGGTTGTGGCCTTTGCCATCAACTACGCCTGCTATTTTTCCGAGATCTACCGCGGCGGCATCGAGGCTGTGCCCAAAGGCCAGACCGAGGCCGGGCAGGTGCTGGGCATGACCCGCACGCAGATCTTTTTCAAGGTCACCCTTTTGCAGGTGGTCAAGCGCATTCTGCCGCCCATGGGCAACGAGATCATCACCCTTGTCAAGGACACCTCACTGGCAAACACCATTGCCAACAAGGAGATCATCATGATGGCCAAGGAGTACAGCGCAAAGGGTCTGATCTGGCCGCTGTTTTCCACGGCGCTGTTCTTCCTTGTGTTCGTAGGTGCGCTCACCCTGTTGTTTAACTGGGCTGAAAAGAAACTGGATTATTTCCGCTGCTGAGGAGGTTTTTAAAATATGGCATTACTGGAAGCCTCCGGCATTGGCAAAAATTTCGGAGATACAAAGGTCTTAAAAGATATTTCCCTTACCTTAGAGCAGGGCGAGGCGCTGGCCATCATCGGCTCGTCCGGCTCCGGCAAGACCACCCTGCTGCGCTGCCTGAACTTTCTGGAGCGGCCGGACACCGGCTGCATCCGGGTGAACGGCGAGACCATGTGGGACGCCGCCGACCCCGCCACCCAGCGGGAAAGCGAGATCCGCAAAAAGCGGCTGCACTTCGGGCTGGTGTTCCAGAACTTCAACCTCTTCCCGCAGTATACCGCCTTGCAGAACGTGATGCTGGCAGGGGAGCTGCTGGCAAAGGAGCGCCCGGACTACCGCGCCAACAAAAAGGCGGTGCACGCCCAGCTGGAACAGCAGGCGCGGGAACTGCTGGCGCAGATGGGGCTTTCGGAGCGGGCAGACCACTACCCGCACCAGCTTTCCGGCGGGCAGCAGCAGCGGGTAGCCATTGCCCGGGCGTTGGCACTGCACCCGGACATCCTCTGCTTTGACGAGCCCACCAGCGCCCTTGACCCGGAACTGACCGGCGAAGTGCTGCGGGTGCTGCGGGAACTGGCCGACCGCAAGACCACCATGATCATCGTGACCCACGAGATGCACTTTGCCCGGGATGTGGCCGACCGCATCCTGTTTATGGACGGCGGCGTGGTGGTGGAAGAAGGCCCTGCAAAGCAGCTGATCGACCACCCACGCGAACAGCGCACCCGGCAGTTCTTGGCACACTACGCGGAATGAGCAAAATCACCAATTCTTTACGCAAAAAAATGGAAATGTTGATGCAAACCAAGTCTTGTAAAACCGGCGCTGCTCCGCTATAATACCATTCATGAATCCTTACAACGTCCTGCCGCTTTTCCGGCAGGGCGTTTTTCACGGCAAAAATGCGAACATCCATCTTTTTTGTGTGGGCAGGAGGTATATTTCCATGACCAAAGATATGACGCAGGGCAGCCCGCTGAAGCTGCTGCTTGCCTTTGCTGTGCCGCTGATGCTGGGCAGTCTGTTCCAGCAGTTCTACAATCTGGCCGATACCATCATTGTGGGCCGGTTTGTGGGCGTGGAAGCGCTGGCGGCGGTAGGCAGCGTGGGTGGCCTGAACTATCTGGTGCTGGGCTTTGTCAACGGCATTGCCTGCGGCTTTTCCATTCCCATCTCATGGACCTTCGGTGCCCACGACCACCACGAGATGCGCCGCTACACCGCCAATACCGTGTGGCTGTCCATCGCCTTTGCCACGGTGCTCACCATTGTTACGGTGGCTATGACCCGGCTGGTGCTGGTGTGGACGAACACCCCGACCGATATCATCGACCTTGCGGATGTGTATATCCGCACCATTTTTGCAGGCATCCCCTTCACTCTGCTTTATAATGTGACCAGCGCCCTGATGCGTGCACTGGGCGACAGCAAGCGCCCGCTGTATTTCCTGCTGGTGGCCAGCGTGCTGAACATCGGGCTGGATCTTGCCTGCATCATCCTGTTCAACATGGGCGTGTTCGGCGCCGCCTTTGCCACCGTGTTCAGTCAGGCTGTGGCGGGCATTGGCAGCCTTATTTACATCATGCGCCACTACCCGGAACTGCGCTGGAGCAGGGAAGAGGGCCGCATCAGCGCTCCGCACTGCGCAAAGCTTTGCGCCATGGGTCTCCCCATGGGTCTGCAGTGCAGCATTACCGCCATTGGCAGCGTGGTGCTGCAGGGCGCGGTGAACGGTCTGGGCAGCGATATCGTGGCCGCGCAGACCGCCGGCGGCAAGGCTGCGCAGTTCCTCAGCGTGCCGCTGGAGAGCATCGGCACCGCCATGACAACCTACACCAGCCAGAATATGGGCGCAAAGGATCTGAACCGCGTGAACCGCGGCGTGAACACCGCACTGGGCATCGGCTGCGTGTACAGCGTGGCCTCTTTCCTCATCCTGCGCGTGCTGGACAAGCCCCTGATCGGCCTGTTTTTGGACGCAGGCGAGACCGCCATTATGGCCAATGCGCAGGACTTCATCTTCTGGAACAGTGTGTTCTACATCCCGCTGGCAGTGCTTATCATCTACCGCTACACCATTCAGGGTCTGGGGCACTCCGGTCTTGCCATGTTTGCCGGTGTGGCTGAAATGATCGCCCGCGCCATGGTGGGCTTCTGGTTCGTGCCGCTGTGGGGCTACTTTGCCGCCTGCATCGCAAGCCCGGTGGCATGGTTCTTTGCCTGCTTCTTCCTGATCCCGGCCTATTTTGTGGTGTTCCGTAAACTGCAAAAGGAAAAGCAGCAGGAAGCCGCCGCAAAGGCGCAGTAAGGGTTCATAAAAAGTGCTTTTTCTTTTCGCCCTTTCATGCTATAATAACAAGTAAATACGGCTTTGCCGTAACAGGGCAGGGCAGGGATGACCCCGCACTGCCGGGGCAATGCCCGCAATTGCGGCGGGCGGGAAATACAAAAAGAGAGGCGAATCGAGATGTTGGATATGATCAAATGCAGCACCGGCGGTGCGTACTATGCGCGCGGAGAGTGGGTGCCCGCAGACGGCAATGCACCCGCTGCACTGGCAGCAAAGGGCTTTGATGCCGCTGCCGTTGCCAAGGCTAAGACCGGTACCATGGCCTACAATATTATGCAGGCACACAACACCAGCGGCGATGCCGAGAACCTGAAGATCAAGTTTGATGCCATGGCAAGCCATGACATCACCTTTGTGGGCATTATCCAGACCGCCCGTGCTTCCGGGCTGGAAAAGTTCCCCATTCCTTATGTGCTTACCAACTGCCACAACAGCCTGTGTGCTGTGGGCGGCACTATCAACGAGGACGACCACCGCTTTGGTCTGTCCGCTGCCAAAAAGTACGGCGGCATCTTTGTGCCCCCGCACATGGCAGTCATCCACCAGTATATGCGCGAGCGCTTTGCGGGCTGCGGCAAAATGATCCTTGGCTCGGACTCCCACACCCGCTACGGCGCACTGGGCACCATGGCCATCGGCGAGGGCGGCGGCGAGCTGGCAAAGCAGCTGCTGGGCCGCACCTACGATGTTGCCTGCCCGGGCGTGGTGGCTATCTACCTGACCGGCAGTCTGCCGGCGGGCTGCGGCCCCCACGATGTAGCCATTGCCCTTGTGGGCAAGCTGTTCAAGAGCGGCTACGTCAAGAACAAGGTCATGGAGTTCGTGGGCCCCGGCATTGCCTCCCTGCGGCAGGATACCCGCAACGCCATTGATGCCATGACCACCGAGACCACCTGTCTGTCCTCCATCTGGGAGACTGATGAGACCACCCAGCGTTTTCTGGCAGTGCACGGCCGTGCAGCAGATTATAAAAAGCTGGCACCGGCAGACCTTGCCTACTATGACGGCGTGGTGGAGGTGGATCTTTCTGCCATCCGTCCCATGATCGCCCTGCCCATGCACCCCTCCAACGCCTTTACTATCGAGGAGCTGAACGCAAACCTGGAGGACATTCTCCACGCCTGCGAGCAGGATGTGCAGAAGCTGATCGGCCGCAAGGACGTGCAGCTGGATCTGTGCAGCAAGATCGAAAACGGCAAGCTGCGTGTGGATCAGGGCGTCATTGCAGGCTGCGCAGGCGGCCTGTACGACAGCATCTACGAGGCTGCTTCCATCCTCAAGGGGCACACCGGCGGCTGCGGCGACTACGCCCTGAGCGTTTACCCCGGCAGCCAGCCCATCATGATGGAACTGGTGCGCACCGGCGTCATCGGCGAGTTGATGGCCAGCGGCGCTACCATCCGCACCGCCTTCTGCGGCCCCTGCTTCGGCGCAGGCGATGTGCCCGCAAACGGCGCACTGTCCATCCGCCACACCACCCGCAACTTCCCCAGCCGCGAGGGCTCCAAGCCCGGCAGCGGCCAGCTGGCCGGTGTGGCACTGATGGATGCCCGCAGCATTGCAGCCACCACCGCAAACGGCGGCATCCTGACCCCCGCCACCGACATTGATTACGATCCCACCGTGCCGGAGTACCAGTACGATGCCTCCAGCTACGACACCCGCGTGTATCAGGGCTTTGGCAAGGGCGATTACGATGCCCTGCTCAAGTTTGGCCCCAACATCAAGGACTGGCCGGAGATCGCACCGCTGGGTGACAACCTGTTGCTGAAGGTGGCTTCTTATATCACCGACCCCGTCACCACCACCGACGAGCTAATCCCCTCCGGCGAGACTTCCTCTTACCGTTCCAACCCCTTGGGTCTGGCTGAGTTCACCCTCAGCCGCAAGGACCCGGAGTATGTGAGTCGCGCCAAGGCCGTGCAGGCTGAGGAAGCTGCCCGCCGCGCCGGTGCAGGGGACGCCGCTCTGCTGGCTAAGGTGAACGCTGTGCCCGGCTGCGAACAGCTGAGCTGGAACGATATCCAGATCGCCTCTACCATCTTTGCAGTCAAGCCCGGCGACGGCTCTGCCCGTGAGCAGGCCGCCAGCTGCCAGCGTGTGCTGGGTGCCGGTGCCAATATCGTTACCGAGTACGCCACCAAGCGTTACCGCTCCAACCTGATCAACTGGGGTATGCTGCCCCTGCAGCTGGCAGGCGCCACCCCCTTTGGTCTGGGAGACTATGTGCTCATCCCCAATGTGCGGGAAGCACTCAAGGGCGATTTGCAGAACATCAAGGCCTATGTTCTGGGCGATACCGTCAAGGAGTTCAGCCTGTATATGGCTCCGCTCACTACCGATGAGCGCCAGATTTTGGCTGACGGCTGCCTGATCAATTTCTATAAGCACTAAGGAAGTAACCCGCTATGTCCTGTGACCTGCATATCCATTCCACCTGCTCGGATGGTGCTGTGCCCATCGAGCGGCTGGCACCCATCGCCGCCCGCACCGGGCTGCACGCCATCGCCCTTTCGGACCACGATACTCTGCTCAGCGCCCAGTATGCCTATGCCCACACCGGGCAGGACGGGGTAGAGCTGATCCCCGCCGTGGAGCTGACCGGCTACGACTTTGAGCGCCAGCACCGGGTGCACCTGCTGTGCTACTACCCGGACGTGGACTGCCCGGCGCTGCGGGAGCACTGCGCCATCATGAAAGAGCGCCGCAACGCCTGCGCTTTGCAGAGCGCAAAGGAGCTGGAACAGCTGTACCCGCAGTTTACCACCGACCTTGCGTGGGAGACCACCAAGGCCAGCGGGGTGCTGTTCAAAAGCGGGCTGATGCAGGCACTGGAACTGCTGGGTCTGACCGATGGCAGCATCTACGGCGAGACCTACCACAAGCTGTTCGGGTGGAACCCCCGGGGCATCGTGCTGCACTCGCCGGAGTATCTGCCGGTGCGTCAGGTGCTGGCTACCGCTAAAGCCAGCGGCGGCGCGGTGGTGTTTGCCCACCCCACGGTGTACAAAAGCATGCCCCTGCTGCGCGAACTGGCGGCAGAGGGTGCAGTGGACGGCATTGAAGTGTACCATCCCAGTAACAGCCCGGAGGACAGCGCCGAGTGCCTTGCTTTGTGCAAGCAGTACGGCCTTGTGGCGACCGCAGGTACGGACTTCCATGGCCGCAACCACAAGCACCCGCACCCCATCGGCACCTGCACCGCACCGGACGAAGCCGCAGCGCAGCTGCGCGCCATCGCTGAAAAACGTAAAAGAGAGAGGACGTAAAGACTATGAGCAAGGAATTTTCCTTCCCGAACAAGGGTACCTGCTCCAAGCAGACCAACTTTGTACTGAACGATGACCACACCATTGCATCCATCGAGGTCATCGGCGGCTGCAATGGCAACCTGAAAGGCATCTGCCAGCTGCTTACCGGCATGAAGGCAGAGGACGCCATTGCCCGCATGGACGGTACGCTGTGCGGTTTCCGCAGCACCAGCTGCCCGGACCAGATCGCCAAGAACCTGAAAAAGGCACTGGAAGAGATGAACTAAACCCACCGGAGAGCCGCTGCACAGAACCTTGTGCGGCGGCTCTCTTTTTGCGCGGGGACGATTTTGAATGCCCGCCGCTATGCTCTGGGCATGAACAGCGGAAAATTATTTTAAATTAGTGCAATGCCGGGCAGCCCGCGGGCTGCCCGGCATTGCACTTTTGAGGGAGTGTTTTAAATGATTTTGCGCTGCGCTTTATGTCACAATTTGTACGCATTTCCAGCAAATGAGGGCGGATGTAAAAAATCTATACACAGGGCAAAGTTTGTTTGTTGTTCCTGTTCACTTTGCGGGGTATACTGTTGCCATAAAGAACAGCACGACGAAGGCTGTGAAAAAGATATTTTTGAAGCAGGGAGGCTTTTTTATGTACTATTCCAGTGGCAACTACGAAGCTTTTGCACACCCCAAAAAGCCGGAGGGCGTGGATCATAAATCCGCTTATATCATCGGCTCCGGTCTGGCTGCGCTGACCGCTGCCTGCTATCTGGTGCGCGATGGCCAGATGAAGGGCGAGCACGTCCATGTGTTTGAAAAGAACGCACTGGCCGGCGGTGCCTGCGATGGCTACAAGTACGATATCGGCTATGTGATGCGCGGCGGCCGCGAGATGGACAACCACTTCGAAGTTATGTGGGATCTGCTGCACTCCATCCCGTCTCTGGAGACCGAGGGTGCCAGCGTGCTGGACGAGTATTACTGGCTGAACAAGGAGGATCCCAACTTCTCCTTGTGCCGTGCCACCGTCAACCGCGGCGAGGATGCCCACACTGATGGCAAGTTCGGCCTGTCCGATAAGGGCGCCATGGAGATCATGAAGCTGTTCTTCACCCCGGACGAGCAGCTGCAGGATAAAAAGATCACCGATTTCTTTGATGACGAGGTGCTCAACTCCAACTTCTGGCTGTACTGGCGCACCATGTTCGCTTTCGAGAACTGGCACAGCGCGCTGGAGATGAAGCTGTACCTCAAGCGCTATATCCACCACATTGGCGGTCTGCCGGACTTTACCGCTCTGCGCTTTACCCGCTATAACCAGTACGAGTCCATCATCCTGCCCATGGTGCGCTATCTGGAAAGCTTTGGCGTGCAGTTCCACTACAACACCAAGGTCACCGATGTAAAGTTCGACATCCAGAAGGGCCGTAAGCTGGCAAGCTCTGTCACCGTGGAGCACGAGGGCGAGACTTCCAATATCGACCTGACCGAGAACGATCTGCTGTTCATCACCAACGGCGGCTGCGTGGAAAGCTGCACCGTGGGTGCACAGAATAAGGCCACCGGCTTCGACCCCACCATCCAGCCCGGCAACGGCTGGGATCTGTGGAAGAAGATCGCCGCACAGGATCCCTCCTTCGGTCACCCGGAAAAGTTCTGCTCTGAGCCGGAGCTGAGCAACTGGGAGAGCGCCACCATCACCACGCTGGACGACAAGATTCCTCAGTATATCCGCAAGATCTGCAAGCGCGACCCCTTCAGCGGCCATACCGTCACCGGCGGCATCGTTACCGTCAAGGACTCCAGCTGGCTGCTCAGCTGGACGCTGAACCGTCAGCAGCAGTTCAAGGATCAGCCCAAGAATCAGCTGTGTGTCTGGGTGTACGGCCTGTTCAGCGATAAGCCCGGCGATTACGTCAAAAAGCCCATGCGTGACTGCACCGGCCGCGAGATCTGCATGGAGTGGCTGTACCACATCGGTGTGCCCGAGGATCAGATCGCGGAGCTGGCAGAGCACAGCGCCAACACCGTGCCTGTGATGATGCCCTATATCGACGCCTTCTTCATGCCCCGTGCCATGGGCGACCGTCCCGATGTTGTGCCCGAGGGTGCGGTGAACTTCGCCTTCCTTGGTCAGTTTGCCGAGACCGCCCGCGACACCATCTTTACCACCGAGTACTCCATGCGCACCGGTATGGAGGCCGTGTACACCCTGCTGAACATTGACCGCGGCGTGCCTGAGGTCTGGGGCAGCACCTACGATGTGCGTGCTCTGATCGATGCCACCGTAAAGCTGCGCGATGGCAAGAAGATCACCGACATGGATCTGCCGCTGATCCCGCGTCTGGCTCTGAAGGAAGCCTTGAAGAAGATCGAGGGCACCGACCTTGAGAAGTTCCTCAAGGAGTATAACGCCATCTGATATTTCCCTCTCCTCCGATAGACCCGGCAACGGGTCAACACCCCCTAAAAAAGACCTCTCCGCTGCTCTGCGACAGGGCGCGGAGAGGTCTTTTTTTGCATGGAATTTGTGTAAAAATGGGACAATATATGTTAAAATAAAGCGGAACGTGAAAATAATTTGTGACAAAAGAATGATTTTGGCTTGTTTGCGGCGGCGTTCTGTGCTATGCTAGAGCTATTGAAAGGGCAGGAGGGAAGAGCCTGCCCCAAATGCGATACGCCAAAAATAAAAGGAGGTCGTTTTCCTGTGAAACAACTTATTTCCCGTCGCAGCTTTTTAAAGGCTGCTGGTGTGACCGCTGCCGCTGCATCCATGGCCATCGGTGCGCCTGCCGCATCGGCCTGCTGGTTTGGTGATAAGTCTGACGTCACCATCCTGTACACCAACGATGTCCATACCTACATCGACAAGCAGAGCCCCAAGCTGACCTACGCCGCCATTGCCGACCTGAAGCAGAGCTATCAGGACGCCGGTAAGGACGTGCTGCTGGTGGATGCAGGCGACCATGTGCAGGGCACCGCCTACGGCTCCATGGACGAGGGTGCTTCCATCATCAAGCTGATGAATGCTGCCGGTTACGATGTCGCCACCCCCGGCAACCACGAGTTTGACTACGGCATGGACCGCGCCAAGGCCATCATGAAGGAAGCGGACTTCCCGTACCTGTCCTGTAACTGGGTAGACCTGCGCACTACGTTGCGTGTGCTGCCCTCCGTCAAGGTGTTCGTGCGCGGCGGCAGACGCATTGCCTTTGTGGGCGTGACCACCCCCGAGACCTTTACCAAGTCCACCCCGGCCTACTTTATGGATAAGGCACAGCGCAAGTACATCTACGATATTCAGGGCGGCGAGGACGGCAAAAAGCTCTACGATGCCGTGCAGAAGGCCATTGATAAGGCAAAGCTTCTGGCAGATGTGGTCATCGGTCTGGGCCATCTGGGCGTAGACCCCTCTTCCTCTCCGTGGACCAGTGAGGAAGTCATTGCCCACACCAGCGGCTTTGATGCCTTTATCGACGGCCACTCCCATACCGTAATGGAGAATAAGCAGGTGCAGGATGCCTCCGGCAAGGCTGTCACCCTGACCCAGACCGGCTCTTACTTTGCCAACGTTGGCGAGATGACCATCGCTGCGGATGGCACCATCACCACCAAGCTCATCCCCACCCACGAAGGCATGGACGCAGGCATCGCCGCCATGCAGACCAGCTGGGTGAACACCGTGGACGATATGCTGGGCGAGAAGATCGCTGTGGGCGACAGCGATTTCTACGTCTCTGATCCCGCCACCGGCAAGCGCCGCATCCGCTCTGCCGAGACCAACCTCGGCGACTTTGTGGCTGACGGCATCTACACCTACTTCAACGAGGTGGAAAAACTGCACTGTGACGTGGCCATCATGAACGGCGGCGGCATCCGCGCCGATGTGCCCGCAGGCGACTGGACCTTCAAGACCTGCAAGCAGGTCAGCCCCTTTGGCAACGTGGCCTGCCTGATGTCGGTCACCGGTAAGCAGATCCAGGACGCATTGGAGTTTGCAGCCCGCTTTGCAGGCGAGGACGGCAAGGAGAACGGCGGCTTCCTGCAGGTGGCCGGTGCTACCTACGAGATCCACACCGATATCCCCAACACTGTGCAGACTGACGAGAAGAACGTCTGGATCGGCAGCGCCACCGGCACTCCGCGCGTGCAGAACGTGAAGATCTACGATAAGGCTTCCGGCAGCTATCTGCCGCTGGACCCGGGCGCTACTTACGCACTGGCCGGCATGAACTACACCCTGCGCAATCTGGGCGACGGCTTTGCCATGTTTGACGGCGCAGAGCTGATCAAGGACTATGTGTCCGAGGATTATCTGGTGATGTCTACCTACGCTATGATCTTTGACGGCGCAGATGCTGCGGGTCTGCCGCACCTGTCCAGCGCCAACAGCCCGCTGGCTGCGTATCCCGGCTACCTGCTCAACTACGAGCAGCCCTACGGCGCAGGCCGCATCACCATTCTGTAAATTTATATTTCCCGTGAAAAGGCGAACCCGGAAAGTCCGCAGGACTTTCCGGGTTCGCTCTATCTATAATATTTTTTCCGCGCGGAATCATACAAACAGAAAAGCCACCTGAGCTTCCTCAGATGGCTTTGTTCTGGTTGGGGATGAGAGAATCGAACTCCCACAAGTAGAGTCAGAGTCTACCGCACTACCACTATGCAAATCCCCAATATTTTGTTGTGTTTTGCGGGGTGAGCCGCTCAACGTGTGCTATTATACGGGAAAAGCCCGGAGTTGTCAAGCATATTTTTGAAAAAAGTTGTACTTTTTTGGAAAATGCCGCAGCATCGCCGGATAATCTATGCTGGAGCGCTGCCACGCTTCGGCAGGTTCTGCGCACCGCACCGCCTATACTGGAAGGTACAAAACCTTGCAAAGTACCAGAAGGAGGATGCCTATGCCGGAACGAACCACACAAAACGCCCAGACCCTGCTTTCACCCCGCGTCCCGCGGGACACCGAGCACGAGCGCTATCACCCGGAACTGGAGGAGGAACTAAAGGAATGTCTGTTTTGTTTGAAGCGCAACGAGATGATGTTTGACATGGAGGTGGATACCGACCTCATCGAGCAGCGCATCTACGAGCGGCAAGCACTGCTGTGCCGTTACCGGTACTTACTGGCGCGCGCCCGGGAGCTGGGACTGCATACGGTGCTTACCCGCTACCAGCCCATGGGCGGGTGAAAGAGCTTAGCGAAAAAATCTTGACAAAAGGCGCGCTGCGTGATATCCTATTACAAGATAAAAGCGTACCGGAACTATGTCCGGCGCGATAAATTTTTGAGAGTTAGAGAGGTTTCTATCATGGAGCGTATCAAGACTATTGCTACTCGTGACCTGACCAAGAGCGTTAAGACCGGTGGCTGCGGCGAGTGCCAGACTTCCTGCCAGTCCGCCTGCAAGACTTCCTGCGGCGTGGCTAACCAGCAGTGCGAGAACAGCAACAAGTAATTTCTGCAAACCTTATGCCGCCTTTGCCGGGCGGCATTTTTTTGTGTAATCTGGAATGGAGTGTAAAATGGTACATCAGTATCAATTAAACGGTTATAACATCGTGCTGGACACCTGCAGCGGCTCGGTGCATGTTGTGGACGAGGTGGCTTACGATGTCATCGCCATGTACCCGGAGCATACCGCAGACGAGATCGTTGCCGCCATGCTGGCAAAGTACGGCAGCCGCCCGGATGTAACCGAAGAGGATTTGCGCCAGTGCATCGACGACGTGACCAGCCTGAAGGAAAACGGCAAGCTGTGGAGCCCGGATGTCTATAAGGACATGGCCTTTGACTTCAAGAACCGCAACACCGTGGTAAAGGCACTGTGCCTGCACGTTGCCCACAGCTGCAACCTGAGCTGCTCTTACTGCTTTGCCTCGCAGGGGCGCTACCACGGCGACCGCGCCCTGATGAGCTTTGAGGTGGGCAAGCGCGCCATGGACTTCCTCATCGAGAACAGCGGCACCCGCCGCAATCTGGAAGTGGACTTCTTTGGCGGCGAGCCGCTGATGAACTTTGATATGGTCAAAAAGCTGGTGGCCTACTGCCGCGAGCAGGAGAAGATCCATAACAAGAACTTCCGCTTTACCATGACCACCAACGGTGTGCTGATCGATGATGATGTCATCGACTTCTGCAACAAGGAGTGCCACAACGTAGTGCTGAGTCTGGACGGCCGTAAGGAGGTCAACGATCGTTTCCGCGTGGACTGTGCAGGCAACGGCAGCTACGACCGCATCGTGCCCAAGTTCCAGGAGTTCGTGAAAAAGCGCGGCGACAAGAACTACTATATGCGCGGCACCTATACCCACTTTAACACCGACTTCACCAACGATATCTTCCACATGGCAGACCTTGGCTTTACCGAGCTGAGCATGGAGCCGGTGGTATGTGACCCCAGCGATCCCAGCGCCCTGACTGAGGCGGATCTGCCCATCCTGAAGGAGCAGTACGAGATCCTTGCCAAGGAGATGATCAAGCGCGACCGCGAGGGCAGAGGTTTTACCTTCTACCACTACATGATCGACCTGACCGGCGGTCCCTGCATCTATAAGCGCATCTCCGGCTGCGGCTCCGGCACCGAGTACATGGCGGTTACCCCCTGGGGCGATCTGTACCCCTGCCACCAGTTCGTGGGCGACCCCAAGTACCTGCTGGGCGATATCTGGAAGGGCGTTACCAACACCGCCGTGCGGGATGAGTTCAAGCACTGCAACGCCTACGCCCGCAAGGAGTGTCAGGACTGCTGGGCAAAGCTGTACTGCTCCGGCGGCTGCGCTGCCAACTCCTACCATGCCACCGGCAGCATTACCGGCGTGTACGAGTACGGCTGTGAGCTGTTCAAAAAGCGCATGGAGTGCGCCATCATGATCAAGGTAGCCGAGAATCAGGAACTGGCAGCCAAGGGCATTGAGGTGCCCATTGAGCTGGGCTCTACCTGCAACGCCTGCGCTGACGGCGAAGCCTGCGAATGAGCGTGACCACCCCCATCGTGGATTTTGTGCGCAGCTATGCACAGTCCGGCACCGCTCGGCTGCACATGCCCGGCCACAAGGGGCAGAGCCTTTTAGGCTTTGAGCCGCTGGATATCACCGAGATCTGCGGTGCGGACGAGCTTTACGCGCCGGAGGGCATTATTGCCGAAAGCGAAGCCAACGCCACCCGGCTGTTCGGCACGGCGCACAGCTATTACAGCACCGAGGGCTCGTCTCAGTGCATCCGCGCCATGCTGTTTCTGGCGCTGCAAGGCGTACCGCAAAACGGCAGGCGCCCGGTGCTGCTGGCTGCCCGCAACGCCCACAAGGCGCTGCTCTACGCGGCGGCGCTGCTGGATTTTGATATCCGCTGGCTTTGGCCGTCTGCGCAGGCAGAGGGTGCACTGTGCAGCTGCCCAGTCACAGCCGAAACGCTGGCCGAGGCTTTGCACGCGCTGACGCAGCAGGGGATAAGCCCCTTTGGTGTGTACGTCACCAGCCCGGATTATCTGGGCGGGATGCAGGACATCCCGGCGCTGGCCGCTGTCTGCCGGATGCAGGGCGTGCCTTTGCTGGTGGATAACGCCCACGGGGCCTACCTGCGCTTTCTGCCGCAAAACTGCCACCCCATCGCGCAGGGCGCGGCGATGTGCTGCGACTCTGCCCACAAGACCCTGCCGGTGGTCACCGGCGGCGCGTATCTGCATCTGGCGCACGATGCCCCTGTGCAGGACGAAGCCGCCGTGCGGGGGGCGCTGGCACTGTTCGGCTCTACCAGCCCCTCTTACCTCATTTTGCAGTCGCTGGATGCCTGCAACGCGGTGCTGGCAGGGGACTACCCCCAGCGGCTGGCACAGTGCTGCGCCGCGCTGGAAAGTCTGCGCCGCAGCCTGAACAAGACCGCAGCGGTACGGCAGTGCCCGGTGCCGCTGGCAGTTGCCGGGGCGCAGCAGGAGCCGATGAAGCTTACGCTGGACGCCGCTGCCCTTGGCTGCACTGGCACAGCGCTGGCAGATGCTTTGCACCGCGCACAGCTGGAGTGCGAGTATGCAGACCCGCGTTATGTGGTGCTGATGTTCACCCCGGAGAACCCGTCGCAGGACTTTGAACGCCTGCAAACCGCGCTGGAACAGCTTCTGGCTGCTGTGCCTGCCGGGCTGCCCCGCCCAGAGAACCGGGCAGGGGAGTTTGCCGCCTTGCAGCAACAGGCGGTGCAGCGCTGCACCATCCGGCAGGCGGTGCTGGGCGCACAGGTGCGCGTTCCGGTGCACAAGGCACTGGGACGGGTGTGTGCCATGCCTACGGTGTCCTGCCCGCCCGCCATTCCTGTGGCGGTCAGCGGCGAGGAGATCACCCCGGCGGCTATTGCCCTGATGCAGCACTACGGCATCGAGGAACTCTCGGTGCTGCGATAAAGATTTTATAAGAAGAGAACCCGGAAGGTCTGCGGACCTTCCGGGTTCTCTATATTTATTCTTAAATATCCGTCCGGGGTGTGGCGCACATCTCCCAGAAGTGCAGCTCGTGCTCCGAGCAGGCGCGGAAGATTGCGCGGCAGCGAGCGGCGCGCTCCGGCGAAAGGCCGGTGCAGGCCACCTCGGCGCGCTCTGCCCATGCGCGGCAGGCGGCATCATAGCCGGGGCCGGCGTAGTCCAGCACCAGCGCGCCGTAGTAGGTGTCCTTTACGGCGGGGGAGCGCTGCAAAAGCTTCTGGAATAGCCACCCGTAACTCAGCATACAGGGCAGGCAGGCCATCAGGCACTCAGCTTCCCCTTCGCCGGTGCGGGCAGCATCGATCATGCAGTCCAGATAGGCGCGGTTCTCCGGGCGCAGGGGCAGGGACTGGATATCAGCTTCCCGCAGACCGTACTGCTCCAGATACCGCAGCCGGGTCAGGTCCTCGTTCTCCTGCACAAAGGACAGCAGGGAATAGTAGGTGCGCATGGCAGCCATGGTGGTGGCCTTGGTCATGCCCCACGCAAAAATTTTGGCGTACTCCCGCAGATACAGGCTGTCCTCCACAAGGTAGCTTTTAAAGCAGTCCTCGCTCAGGGTGCCGTTTTCCATCTTTTGCAGAAACTCGGTCTGTAAGCACTGCTCCCACACAGGCAGGTCTGCCTGCACCAGCGCCGAAACGAAGGGCAGGTCAGTCACGGACAAAATCTCCCTTCAGGTTGAAGGTATGATCCATGGGCCCGGAGCCGTGCCCTAAATCCAGCATGGCGGACAGACAGCCGGAAATGTAGGCCTTGGCGCGCTCCACGGCGGTGTCGAGGTCGTACCCCTTGGCCAGATTGGAAGCGATGGCGCTGGACAGGGTGCAGCCGGTGCCGTGGGTGTTGGGGTTTGCAATGCGCTTGCCCTTGAACCACTTGCCGGTGCCGCCGCGCCACAAAAGGTCGTCAGCATCGTTGATCTGGTGGCCGCCCTTGCACAGCACGGCGCAGCCGTAGCGCTCGCTGATGGTACGGGCAGCGGCTTCCATGTCGGCAGCGTTTGCAATGGTCATGCCGGACAAGATCTCGGCCTCCGGGATGTTGGGGGTAAGCACCTCAGCCAGCGGCAGCAGCTTTGCGGTCAGCGCCTGCACGGCATCGTCCTGCAGCAGCTTTGCGCCGGAGGTGGCCACCATCACAGGGTCCACCACGATATGCTTTGCGCCGTAAAAGTGCAGCCGCTCGGCAATGGTGTCGATGAGCGGGGCAGAGGATACCATGCCGATCTTTACCGCATCCGGGTAGATGTCGGTAAATACAGCGTCGAGCTGCTGCGCCAGAAACTGCGGCGTGGTGTCAAAAATGGCGGTCACACCGGTGGTGTTCTGTGCCGTCAGGGCGGTAATGGCGCTCATGGCAAACACGCCGTTGGCGGTCATGGTCTTGATATCGGCCTGGATCCCGGCGCCGCCGCTGGAATCACTGCCGGCAATGGTCAATGCAGTTTTCATGGATAAAATGCTCCTTTGCAGCAAAAATGCGGATATGCCCGCAAAGACATATCCGCAGATAAAAGCGCTATCTCCCTACGTTGGCATGATCCAAATCAGGTCACAGGTCAGGGCAGTACAACCCACTCTCAGCCCGCTTTGCGCGGGCTCCCTTTTTATAATAGAAAGCATACCACAATCGGGGAAAAGATGCAAGAAAAACAGGCTGCGCAAAAACGCACTGCTTACTCGCCCAGTGCGGTGCGGATGTTGTCCAGCACCTTTTTGCTCAGCAGAACGAAGGCTTGCTTGGTGCGGCCTGCGGACACATTGGCACAGCGCACGTTTTCCCGGGCAAAGAAGTCCTCGGCCACGGGGCCTGCGGCGGCGCGGGTGTCGCAGAAGAAGCGGGTGCCGGGCAGGTCGAGCCACTTTTCCAGTGCAGCGGAGTCGAAGCCGGGGCCGATGGAGGTGTTGAACAGCACCTTACCTGCACCCAGCTGGGCAAACTCGTTTTCGCCCAGCAGCAGTACATTCTTGTTCAGGCAGGTGAACACCACTTCGCTGTCTGCCAGCAGCTGGGGCAGGGGCTTGAAGGTCATACCGGCAGCCTCGGCGTCCGGCTTTGCGCTGCGGGCAAAGTAGCTGATCTCTGCGCCCATAAATTGCAGCGCGTCGGCGATCATCCGACCGGAAACGCCCAGCCCCACGATGCCCACCTTCAGGCCGGTGATCTCCACCGGCTCGTCCCGCAGCATAGGCATTCCAAAGCCGTGCAGCAGGCCGGTCAGCTCGTGCAGAACATACTCTACAACGCCGCGGTCGCCGTAATCCCGGATGCCCAGCACCTTGATGCCCCGGGTGCGTGCGTAGGCGATATCCACGTTGGCGCTCTCCTCAGAGTACAGGCTGCAGCACATGCCGATATAGCGGATGTTGGGGCACTGTGCAATGACTTCCTTGCCCATGCGGGAGGTGTAGCTCAGCAGCACGGCATCGGCGTCTCCGATGCGGCGCACCATTTCGGCGTCACTGCCGGGCACGTCACGGTACAGCACCACCTCTTTGGCGTAGCGGTGCAGCTCCTCCTCGGCAGAGGGAATCAGACTGACCGGCTCAATGGCAACAAGCTTTTCAAACATGACGGACTCCTCCTTATATTAGTAGAAGCAGACGGGCGAGGACAGATTGCGCAGCAGAGAGACGGCGCTCCAGCCTGCAATGGCGCTGGTGGAGGAGCAGATGTCCACCACAGCCTTCACGCCCTCGATCTCGGCGGTGATGCAGTGGTCATCGCCCACCCAGCCGGGAACGGAGTGCATGGTCACGCCGGTGATCTCGGGGCCGGTGGTGGCCAGAGAGGTAGCCACAGCCACGTTCACCCGGCGGGGGAAGGTGGCAATGGCCTGCTTTGCGTTGCCGGTGAACACGGTGGTCTTTTCGGTGTCGGTCAGCAGATGCTCTGCCCACACCGGGGTGTTGCGGAAGCCCTTTGCACCGGTATGGGTCTCGATGCCGGCGGTCTCCGGCAGGCCCTGCGCCTGTGCCATCAGGGTGACGGTCTGCAGCACATCAAAGCCGCCGATGGCACCGCTGGCCAGATGCACCTTGGCGCCGCCCTCCACGGCGGCAGCCTTGACCTGTGCGTAGAAATCCAGATCCGCAAAGGCACCGATGGACAGAATGACCAGATTCACGCCCCGCTTCAGCACGGGGATGGCCATGGCGCGTACCGACTCCACCGAGGCAGCCTCCACGATGTACTCCGGTTCAAGCGCCAGCAGCGCGTCCACGTCCGCACAGACGGCGCAGCCGACATTGGCGGCGGTCTTTTCAGCCGAGGCGCGGGTGCGGCTGGTCACGCCCACCAGCTCGTAGTCCGGCAGCAGACCCTTCTTCCACGCGTCGGCCACGATGTTGCCCAGAAAACCGCAGCCCACAATACCCAATTTTGTTTTCATACCGTATCCTAAACTCCTTTTTTCTGCCTGTGGCAGCATATTCATAGTTAGTATACCATATCGGGTACAAAAAGGAAAATGATGTTTGCGGCAGCCCGGCGGGGCAGGACATAAAAAGTTAACAAAATAAATTACAAATAAATTACAAAACCCTATTGCAAAATGGTTTCAAAAGAGTTACAATATGGTTACAGCAAGGGCAAAGCCCCAAGGCTGTGTGTGAAATCTTTTTCTTCTTGTTTTTGGGATACTGGGCGCGGATCCTCCTCCTCCGGCTGTTCTCCTTCACAGCTATGATCCATGCGCCGCACAGGCAGTGTCCCGCTTCGTGTGCAAAAGGGCTCGTCCGGTGTTTCGGACGAGCTTTTTTGCATTCTGCAAGCCCTGTTTTACCTGCAAAAGTGATACTTCAAAAATCAAAGTATGACCAATGCCCGAAAACGCTTGGCAATTTGTCTGTTTTTCCGCAAAGGACAATTATAAAGTTTGGCGCGGCAGGGGTTTGTATTCTTGCAGGCTTTGTGGTAAAGTATATACAATCAATTTATAGGCAGCAAACATGAATGATTTTGATGCTGATTTATATCGGATGCGTTAAGAGAAAAGGAGTTTGATTATGGCTTATTTCTACGAAGAACCCTCCCGCACCTTTGGCGAGTACCTGCTGGTCCCCGGCTATTCCTCTGCGGAGAATGTGCCCACGGCGGTCAGCCTGAAGACCCCGCTGGTCAAGTACCGCAAGGGGCAGGAGGAGTGCCCGCTGCAGATGAATATCCCCATGATCAGCGCCATCATGCAGTCGGTCTCCGGCGATAAGCTGGCCATTGCACTGGCTCGTCAGGGCGGCGTTTCCTTTATCTATGGCTCTCAGAGCATCGAGAACGAGGCTGCCATGGTGCGCCGCGTCAAGAGCTTCAAGGCCGGCTATGTGGTGTCCGATTCCAATCTGGCTCCCACCGCCACCCTGCATGATGTGCTGGAGCTGAAGGCACGCACCGGTCACTCCACCATCGCCATCACTGCCGACGGCACTCCGGGCGGCAAGCTGCTGGGCATCGTGGCTTCCCGCGATTACCGCATCAACCACACCCCGGACGACGCCTGCGTTACCACTTTTATGACCCCCGTTGAAAAGCTGGTCACCGCTCCGGCCAACACCTCTCTGCACGACTGCAACAACATCATCTGGGACAACAAGATCAACACACTGCCGCTGGTGGATGCCGAGGGCAATCTGGTGTATATGGTATTCCGCAAGGACTACGATTCCCACAAGGCCAACGTCAACGAGCTGCTGGATAAGAACAAGAGCTACGTTGTAGGCGCCGGTATCAACACCCGCGACTACGCCCAGCGCGTGCCCGCACTGGTAGAGGCCGGTGTGGATGTGCTGTGCATCGACTCCTCCGAGGGCTACTCCGAGTGGCAGAGCCGTACTATCGGCTGGATCCGCGAGCACTACGGCGACACCGTCAAGGTGGGTGCCGGTAACGTGGTGGACGCCGAGGGCTTCCGCTTCCTCGCTGAGGCTGGCGCAGACTTCGTGAAGATCGGTATCGGCGGCGGCTCCATCTGCATCACCCGTGAGACCAAGGGCATCGGTCGCGGTCAGGCTACCGCTGTCATCGAGGTTGCCAAGGCTCGTGACGAGTACTACAAGGAGACCGGCATCTATGTGCCCATCTGCTCCGACGGCGGCATCGTCCACGACTACCACATCACCCTCGCTCTGGCTATGGGCGCAGACTTTGTGATGCTGGGCCGTTACTTTGCCCGCTTTGACGAGAGCCCCACGAACAAGGTGCGCATCAACGGCCAGTATATGAAGGAGTACTGGGGCGAAGGCTCCAACCGTGCCCGCAACTGGCAGCGCTACGATCTGGGCGGCTCCACCAAGCTGAGCTTTGAGGAGGGCGTGGACAGCTATGTGCCTTACGCCGGTCCTCTGGCGGACGGCGTGCAGACCACCCTGTACAAGGTGAAGAGCACCATGTGCAACTGCGGCGCTCTGTCCATCCCCGAGCTGCAGCAGAAGGCCAAGCTGACCGTTGTTTCCTCCACCTCCATCGTGGAGGGCGGCAGCCACGACGTTGTGCTGAAGAACGCCACCCCCAGCATCATGAACGGCTAAGCCTGTTCTGAGCAAGCGATTCCTTTGAACACAGAGACCGCTGCACAGCGTTTGTGCAGCGGTTTCTTTTTGCACAAAAATACTTGCACAGGCAGGGAAATCGTGCTATCATGGTAGAAACGCTCTGTCTTGACAGGGCGGCAGATCCCCCTGCCGGGCAAGCGGCAGGCGGCGCAGCGGGGAAGACCCCCGCGCCGGGCATAAATAGAGAGGAAAACGTTCATGAACGAGATCAAGGTCGAGCCTTATATCCCTGACGAGGACTACGATAACCCCGCGATGGTGGTGGACTTTTACGAATTCACCATGGCGAACTGCCTGTTCCTGCATGGTTTTAAGGATACCACGCTGGTGTTTGACATGTTCTTCCGCAAAAACCCGGACAATCAGGGCTATTCCATCAGCGCAGGCCAGCGCAAGCTGACCCGCTTTTTGTTGGACTATCACTTCAATGAGCAGGATATCCACTGGCTGCGCACCAAGGGCATGAGCGAGGAGTTCTGCGAGTATCTGCGCACCTACAAGTGGAAGGGTGATATGTACGCCCTGCCCGAGGGCACGGTCTGCTACCCCCATGTGCAGATGGTGCGCATTGAGTGCGATCTGGTGGGCGCGATCCTCATCGAGACCTACCTGCTGCAGACCATGAACTTCCATAGCCTGATCGCCACCAAGGCCACCCGCGTTACCGGTCTGAACACCCACACCCCCCGCAGCGTCATGGAGTTCGGTACCCGCCGCGCACAGGGCGAGAGTGCCGGCAACGATGGCGCTTACGCAGCAGTGCTGGGCGGCTGCATCGGCACGGCCAACTGTCTGGCAGAGATGAAGTTCGGCGCAGAGGTCAAGGCCGTGGGCACCGTGGCACACAGCTTTATCGAGTTTTTCCCCACCGAGTTCGATGCCTTCAAGGCCTTTGCCGATACCTACCCGGATTCGGTCAGCCTGCTGCTGGATACCTATAATATTATGGAAAGCGGCCTGCCCAACCTGATCAAGCTGGACGATTATCTCATTGAGAAATACCCCAACGATCCCAACCGCCGTGTCAAGAGCGCCCGCATCGACTCCGGCGACCTTGCTCGCGGCTCCAAGCGGCTGCGCAAGGCACTGGATGCCGCCGGTAAGCCCTACATCAAACTGGTAGCCTCCAACGGTCTGGACGAGAAGAAGATCGCCAACATGGAACTGTACGAGCACGCACACTTCGACTCCTACGGCGTGGGTGAAAACCTCATCACTTCTGCCTCCGACCCCGTGTTCGGCGGCGTGTACAAGCTGGTGGCAGTGAAGAAGCCGGACGGCAGCTACACCCCCAAGATGAAGTGCTCCGATTCTGCCAGCAAGGCCATCATCCCGGGCAAGAAGATGCCGTGGCGTCTGTACGATGAAAACGGTCAGGCGCAGTGTGACCTGATTGCCATGGACGGCGAGGTCATCGAGGCCGGTAAGCCGGTCACCATGGTCAATCTGGACTCGGACGCCATCGAGCGCACCATCACCTTTACCCCCACCGCTGTGCGTCCGCTGCTGGTGCCGCATATTCTGGGCGGTAAGCTGGCCATTGAACTGCCCTCTATTGCGGAGAAGAAGGCCTATATTGCAAAGCAGCTCACCGAGGAAACTTGGGAGAGCGAGCTGCGTCTGGAGTGCCCCCACAAGCACTACGTCAATATGACCCCCGCAGTGGCCGAGTGCCGCTCCCGGATGTACGCCGAGCTGCACGGCGGCAAGGTGTAAGCAGCACCGAATAAGCGGTTTTTCTTGACAAAACAGGGAAACTATTGTATCATAAAAGCCGCTGATTTTGATAAGAATGATACTACCACCAGATTGCGAATAGCAGTGTGGTTGTAATAATTTTTCCTCACACCTGTTATTCCCGGCTCCCTCTCAAGCCAGAGGGCAGCAGGGCTTTGTAAGCCGGGGTTGCGCCGCTGTGGTGAAATTGGCAGACACGAGGGACTTAAAATCCCTTTCTGGAGACAGAGTACGGGTTCGACCCCCGTCGGCGGCATGTAAAAGCCCGGAATCGTTCGTTGATTCGAATGATTCTGGGCTTTTTCTTTTACGCTTTGCGGGGAACGGGCGGGGCGCTGTTGTCCGTCAGACCAAGGATATAATCGGTACTGGTATGGTAAAGGTGAGCAAGCTGGATCAGCACCTCGGTGGGGATATCCCGCTTGCCGGTCTCGTAATTGGAGTAGCAGACCTGGGTGCATTTCAGATACGCCGCAACATCCTTTTGCAGCAGATCACGATCCTCCCGCAGATCCCGGATACGTTGATACATGGTGTTTACCTCAAAGGCTTTATTTAAGGTAAAGTATAGGCATAACGAAATGTTATATTGACATATAAAACAAAATGTTATATCATGGTGTCGTGCCGGGCACAACTATGAATATCCGGCGCAAAAGGGGAGAACATCATGAAACTGGAATTCCGGCAGACAGTATCCTGCAAACACCTTACGCTTGCAAGGGTCTGCAAAACCATCGACTGGCAGCAGCCGCTGCCCCGGTGCGGAGAATATGTGACCGGGCTGGATACGCTGGACGGCGAGCAGGAACTGCAGGTGCACAAGCTGCTGCACCGGGCACAGGACGGCAGCTGCCTTGCGGAGCTGCCGGGCTTTAACATCGCGCAGCTGCGGCTTTCTTACCGGGAGCTGGAGCAGCTGGCCGAAAAAAAGGGCTGGACGCTGCAAAAGCTGTAAAAACTTAAATTTCCCTCTTGCATTCTGGCCAATTCGTGCTATAATAGTAAGGCAATCGTTTCCAAGGCCGCTCGACGGGGTAGCCGATATTGAAGGTTGTGATGGGCACATACATTAAATATGGCCCCAATACGTCAGAACCAGAATTGAGGTGAAAAGAATGAAACAGGGTATCCATCCGAACTATGTTGACTGCACCATTACCTGCGCTTGCGGTAATGTCATCAAAACTCGTTCCACCAAGCCCGAGATCCACGTCGAAGTTTGCTCCAAGTGCCATCCTTTCTACACTGGCAAGCAGAAGCTGGTTGACACCGGCGGACGTGTTGAGCGCTTCAACAAGCGTTTCGGCCGTAAGTAATTATAGGCTATCTCATGCCGCTTCCTTCGGGAGGCGGCATTTTTGCGTTTTGCGGTGGCAAATGTTTCGTTTTCCCACACAGGATTGTCTTAATTTAAACACATTTTCCATCTAAACTAAAGCAGTTCCAAACCGGAAAGCGCTGGTTCTACGCCGCTTTCCGCAAAACAGCTTCTGAAATAAAAGGAGAGTTTGCTGTGATCGAAGTTTCTCACCTGAGCAAGTCCTACGGCAGCCGCCCTGCCGTGCAGGATCTCTCGTTTACGGTGCCGGACGGCCAAATCTACGGTCTGCTTGGCCCTAACGGTGCGGGTAAATCCACCATTATGAATATCCTTACCGGCTATCTGGCACCCACCGAGGGCGAGGTAAAGGTAGCCGGCTTCCGTCTGCCGGAGCAGGCACAGCAGGCCAAAGCCTGTGTGGGCTACCTGCCGGAGCAGCCGCCGCTCTACCCGGAAATGACCGTGCAGGAGTATCTGGACTTTGTGGCAGAGCTCAAGGGGGTAAAGCACGCGCAGCGCAAACAGCAGGTGCTGGCCGCTGCCCGCCGCACCGGGTTGGAGGAAGTGCTGCCCCGGGTCATCCGCAGCCTGTCCAAGGGCTACCGTCAGCGGGTTGGCATTGCGCAGGCGCTGCTGGGCAGCCCGCAGCTCATCATTCTGGACGAGCCCACCGTAGGGCTGGATCCCGCGCAGGTCATCGAGATCCGCAACCTCATCCGGGAGCTGGGCAAGGCGCACACGGTCATTCTGTCCAGCCACATCCTCAGCGAGGTGCAGGCCGTGTGTCAGCAGGTGCTCATCCTGTCTAAAGGGCATCTGGTGGCTGTGGGCAGCCCGGAGGAGCTGGGCGAGACTCTGAATCCCGGCAGCCGTCTGCGCGCTACCGCGCAGGGCGAGACTGACACCGTGCTGGCCGCTGTGCGCAATGTGCCGGGCATCTGCCGGGTAGAACTGGAAAGCGCCGCAGACGGTCAGATCACCTTTACCGCCGAGAGCGAGGACGCCGCCGACCGCCGCGCCGCCGTGTCCCGGGCACTGACCGAGGCCGGCTGCACCGTGCTGGCACTTTCCGCCGAGAACCGCAGCCTTGAGGAGGTATTCCTAGCGCTGACCGAAAAAACGCCGGAGCAGAATACCCCGGCAGAAGGGGAGGGAAACTGAGATGCTGGCCATCTTTAAACGAGAGCTCCGCAGCTGCTTTCACGGCATGATCGGCGCAGTGCTTACCGCCTTTATGCTGGCGGCTACGGCTATCTATTTTGTGGCGCTGAATCTGGGCTACGGCCTGCCGGATTTTGGCTATTATACGCTGTACCGCACCATTTTTGTGCTGCTGCTCTACATCCCGGTGCTCACCATGCGCTCCTTTGCGGAGGAACGCCACAGCCGCACCGACCAGCTGCTGCTCACAAGCCCGGTGTCGGTGGGCGGCATCGTGCTGGGCAAATACTTTGCCCTTTGCGTCATTTTTGCGCTGCCCTGCCTTGTGGATGCGGGCATGATCCTTGTACTGAAACTACTGGGCGCTACCGGCACCAGTACACTGGCCAATTTTTCCGCGCTGCTGTGCTATTACCTCATGGGCTGCGCCGCCATTGCCATCGGGGTGTTCCTTTCCAGCCTGACCGAAAACCAGATCATTGCCGCCGTGTCCGGTGTGGCGGCGCTGCTGCTGGCCTATATGATGCCCAGCCTGCGCACCATGTTCACCACCGGCAGCGCGGTGGCGCTGGCATTGTTCACCGCCATTGCCGCCGTGCTCAGCGTGGTGGCGGGGCTGCGCAGCAAAAGCTTTACACTGGGCTGTCTTTCCTTTGCGGGGTGCTGCGTGGCGCTTACGGCGCTGTTTCTGCTCAAGAGCAGCTGGCTGACCGAAGCCTTCAGCGCGGTGCTCAGCGCCCTGTGCCTGTTTACCCCCTTTGAAGAATTTGTCAACAGCAGCTTTTCCATCCCCACACTGGTCTACTACCTGACCGTGGCAGTGGTGTTCCTGTTTTTCACCGCGCAAGGGCTGGAAAAGCGCCGCTGGAACTGAGAGGAGGCTACAACGATGAAATGGAACAAGAACGCAGCCTCTCAAAAAGGCAGAGTATTCCGCAGCGGGCTGCTGTCCACTGCCATGCTGGCGGCAGTGCTGGTGCTGGCGGTGCTGCTCAACCTGCTGGTACGGGCCATCCCTGCAAAATATACCGAGTTCGACCTCTCCGAGGCCAAAATGTACACCCTGAGCGACAGCACCAAAACACTGGTGGAGGGGCTGGAAAAGGATGTGCATATCTATTATCTGTGCGAGACCGGCAGCGAGGATGCCATCATCACAAAGCTGCTGGATCACTACGCCGCCGAGAGCGGGCATCTGAGCTGGGAGCAGAAAGACCCCACCCTGTATCCCACCTTTGCCGCCAAGTACGGTGCGGAGAATGTTTCCTCCGGCAGTCTGATCGTCACCTGCGGGGAGAACAGCACCGTACTGGATGCCGCCGACCTGTACGAGTACGACTACACCGATTACTACACCACCGGCTCTGCCAGCGTGACCTTTGGCGGCGAAAAGCAGATCACCTCTGCCATCTATAAGCTCACCGCAGCGGGGCAGAGCCACGCTTACTATACCACCAACCACGGCGAGCAGACCCTGACCGATTCCCTGACAGACGCACTGGACGCCCAAAATATCGACGCCCAGCCGCTGGATCTGCTCACAAGCACCATCCCGGAGGACTGCGACCTGCTTATCATCAACGCACCCACCACCGATTTTTCCGCGGGGGACGGCCTTGTGGATGAGGTGAGCCAGCTGCAGGATTATCTGGCGGCGGGCGGCAAGCTGCTGCTGACCAGCAGCGTCTACGCCCAGACCCCGCAGCTGGACGCCGTGCTGGCGCAGTTCGGCCTTGCCCGCGCAGAGGGCATGGTGGTGGAGGGCGACAGCGGCAAGGCACTGTATAACTCTGCATGGTCGCTGCTGCCGGACTACGGCACGCCCACCGAGAGCACCGCGCTGAACGGCGTGAATAACAATACCCATGTCATGCTGTCGGTGGCGCAGGGCATCACGGTCACCGAGACCGAGGGTGTCACCGCCGAGCCGCTGCTGAACAGTTCCTCCTCTGCCTATGCCAAGGCCGATATCGACGACCTTACCACCATGGAGCGGGAGGACGGAGACGCAGATGGCCCCTTTGCGCTGGCCGTCTGGGCACGGAACGAAGATACCGGTGCCGAGGTCCTCTGGATCGGCTGTCCCAACATGGATAACGAGCAGCTTTATCAGTCCATGCCCGGCAATCTGACCTTCCTGCAGGGCTGTGCCGCTTCGCTGGTAGGGCAGGATGTCCTTGTGGACACCAAGGCGCTGGAAGCCGAGCCCATCACGGTGGCAGGCTCTACCGCCGCTGCACTGGGGCTGACCTTTGTGTTCGTGCTCCCGGCGGCGGTGCTCATTGCCGGGGCAGTGGTGGTGCTGCTGCGCCGCCGCAGATAAGGAGACCGCCATGAAAACAAAACAGCGTGCCCTGCTGGCATTGCTGGCAGCAGCAGTGCTGCTGGGCGCGGCACTGTGGGCGGTGATCCGCAGCAACGCCAAGGCCGAGCAGGCCGCCAGCGCCGCCGCCGAGGGCAGCATCCCGCTTTCCAGCTTTGCCGCCGAGGACTTGAAGCAGATCGAGTACACCTATAACGGCGAGACCTACACCCTGCAGTGTTCCGGCGGCAGCTGGCAGTTGGCACAGGACCCCGCCTATCATCTGGACGAGAGCGCCTGCAACACCATGCGCACCGCCCTGATGGCACTGAATGCCAAACGCAGCCTGACACCGCAGGCAGGGGAGGACTACGGGCTGGACAGCCCGCAGCTCACCGTTACGGTAACGGCGGCAGGGCAGAGCACCACTCTGACCTTCGGAGCAGAGAACCCGGTCACCGGGGATCTCTATGTGCAAAAAGCCGGGGACGATGCCATTTATACCGTCAGCGGCAACAAAGCTGCCTGTTTCCAGCTGGATAAGGCCGGGCTTTTTGGCAGCTTCTGCCCCACCGGGCTCACAGCCTCGACCATTACACAGGTAGCCTACACACTGGCTGACGGCACAGCTGTTACCCTGAACGCCGTCAGTGAGCCGACCGAAAGCGCCGACAGCACGGACGCAGACAGCGCCTCTTCCTCTGCCTACGAAACAGTGTGGCGGCTGGCCTCTGACCCCGCCGCCAGCCTTGCGCAGGATAAGGTGCAAAGCCTGCTGTCTGCTCTGTGCACCTATGCCACCGCCCAGACTACGGACGCCGACCTTTCTGCCTGCGGTTTTGATGCACCGGTATTCACCGCAGCTGTTACCAGCGAGGACGGCTCCACCGTGCAGCTGGTCTACGCCTGCGGCACGGACGGGTGGTATTTGCAGGTGGAAGGGGAACCTTCGGTATACACGGTGGACACAAGCACTGTGCAGGCGCTTCTGCTGACGGAAAACGACCTGAAAACGCAGGAATGATTCCTTTTGTACGCTGCACCGAAACCAAGGTGCAGCGTATATTTTTTTGCAGCTTTTTATAAAGTTTCAGCAAACAGCGGCAGAGTGATTGACAATCCGACTGTGATTGTTTATTATAAACCGTGACAGGGTAAGTCTGCCGCGCAAGATCATGCTTCTGTGCGGGGCGGAGCATCCCTTATACGCAAAAAAGATGGGGCAGGTTCCCTGTCTTTTTTCGTATCTGAGAACAAGGAGGATAACATATAAAATGGACAACTCGGTGGTCGTTTCACTGCGGGATATCGTAGTGGAATTTGATGGACAGCGCATTCTGGATGGGCTGAATCTGGATATCCATGATAAGGAGTTTGTAACGCTGCTCGGTTCCTCCGGCTGCGGCAAAACCACCACCCTGCGCCTGATCGCAGGTTTTCTGGAGCCAAACGCCGGTAAGGTGCTGCTGAAAGGGAAGGACATTACCGGTGTGCCGCCCTACAAGCGCCCGGTGAATACCGTGTTCCAGAAATACGCGCTGTTCCCGCACCTGAATGTGTTCGAGAACGTGGCCTTTGGTCTGCGGCTCAAAAAGCTGGACGAGGACACCATCCGCCGCAAGGTACGCGATATGCTGGAGGTCGTGGGCTTAAAGGGCTTCGAGCGCCGCAGCATCAGCCAGATGTCCGGCGGTCAGCAGCAGCGCGTGGCCATTGCCCGCAGTCTGGTCAACGAGCCGGAGATTTTGCTGCTGGACGAGCCGCTGGGCGCACTGGACCTGAAGCTGCGCAAGGAGATGCAGCTGGAGCTCAAGCGGTTGCAGCGCGAGATGAACATCACCTTTATCTACGTTACCCATGATCAGGAGGAAGCGCTTACTATGTCCGATACCGTCGTGGTCATGAACGGCGGTAAGGTGCAGCAGATCGGCACCCCGGAGGATATCTACAACGAGCCGAAAAACGCCTTTGTGGCGGACTTTATCGGCGATTCCAACATCGTGGACGGCGTGATGCACAAGGACTTTCTGGTGTCCTTCTCCGGCGTGGATTTCCCCTGCGTGGACCGCGGCTTTGCCCGGGAGCAGAGCGTGCAGGTAGTGGTGCGCCCGGAGGATATCGAGGTGGTATCCCCGGTGGAAGGCCAGCTTGTGGGCGTGGTGAACGATGTTATCTTCAAGGGCGTGCACTTTGAGATGCACGTGGAGTGCGAGGGCCGCGAGTGGCTGATCCACTCCACCCGCGCCTGCACCCCCGGTGAGACCATTGGTATGCGCATCGGCCCCAACGAGATCCATATCATGGCGCGGAGCGAGGGGTGATGTGCCATGAAGATCTATGATAAAAAGCTGGCCTATCCGTACTTTGTATGGATGGTGCTGTTTACCGTTGTGCCTCTGTTCATTGTGGTGTACTACGCCATGACCGACGCCGAGGGTAACTTTACCCTGAATAACCTCACCTCCATCAGCGGCTACGGCTCGGTGTTTGCCCGCAGTCTGCTGCTGGCGCTTATTGCAACCGTTATCTGTCTGGTCATCGCCTTCCCGGTGGGGTATTTTCTGTCCCGCCTGCGGGTGAACAAGCAGCACATCATGCTTATGCTGGTCATGCTGCCCATGTGGATGAACTTTTTGCTGCGTACCTACGCATGGATGGGTCTGCTCAGCGTCAACGGCCCGGTGAACACCCTGCTGGGTTTTATCGGCCTTGGCCCCTATACCATGCTCAACACCTCCGGCGCGGTGGTACTGGGCATGGTGTATAATTATGTACCCTACATGATCTTGCCGCTGTACACCAGCATGACCAAGATCGACCAGAGCCTTGTGGAAGCTGCGCAGGATCTTGGCGCCAACACCACCAAGACCCTTGTGCGGGTGCTTATCCCCATGAGCGTGCCGGGCATCAGCACCGGCATCACCATGGTGTTCGTGCCGGCGGTGTCTACCTTTGTCATCAGCCGTATGCTGGGCGGCGGCTCTAACCTGCTGATCGGCGATTTGATCGAGATGCAGTTCTTGGGCAACAGCTACAACCTGAACGTCGGCTCTGCCATGAGTCTTGTGCTCATGATCATTGTGCTGCTGTGCATGAGCTTTACATCCAGCTTTGACGAGGATGAAATGGAGGGCGTATCCTGATGAAAACAAAACATCTGCGCCTGATGCAGCGGGTCTACATCATCCTGTTCTTCTGCTTCATGTATCTGCCCATTGCCTACATGATCGTGTTCAGCTTCAACCAAAGCAAGGGCTACTCGCTGTTCACCGGCTTTACCTTTAAATGGTACCGCAGCCTGTTCACGAATGCGTCCATCCTCCATGCGCTGTGGGTGTCCGTTGAGGTAGCCATCCTGTCCGCCATCATCGCCACGGTGCTGGGTACGGCAGCCAGCCTTGGCATTGCCTCCATGAGCCGTAAAAGCCGCCTGCTGGTGACCAACATCACCTATATCCCGGTGGTCAACCCGGAAATCATCACCGGCATCTCCCTGATGCTGCTGTTCGTGGCCTACCAGCGCTTCGCTGCGCAGTCCGCGTGGCTGCCGGACAACATCATGGGTCTGCCCACGCTGCTTATTGCGCATATCGCGTTTAATGTGCCCTACGTTATCTTTAACGTAAGCCCCAAACTCAAACAGCTGGATATCAAGCTGTACGAGGCAGCGCTGGATCTGGGCTGCGACCCCCGACAGGCTTTCTTCAAGGTCATCCTGCCGGAGATCAGCCCCGCTATCCTGTCGGCCTTCCTCATCTGCCTGACCTATTCCATCGACGACTTCATGATCTCCTACTTCAACTGCGGCACGGTAGAGACCCTGCCCATTGCCATCTACTCCATGACCCGCAAAAAGGTCAGCCCGGAGATCTACGCGCTGTCCACCATCATGTTTGTGGTCATCCTCAGCGTCATTCTGGTGTCCAATGCCATGGAGAGCCGCAGCTACCGCAAGGATCAGAAAACGCTGCGAGGGGAGGGTGCATAATGAAACGCATTGCTGCATTGCTGCTGACACTGGCTGTGGCGCTGTGCGCCGCACTGCCGGTGCTTGCCGCCGGTACCATTGAGGTGACCGAGGACGTCTCGGTGTCGGACGATTACGACTGGACCCGCTTCAAGGGGCAGAACGTCACCCTGAACGTCTATAACTGGGGCGAGTACATCTCCAACGGCTCGGACGACAGTGTGGACGTGGTGGCCGCCTTTGAAAAGCTGACCGGCATCAAGGTGAACTACACTACCTTCGACTCCAACGAGTCTCTGTACGCCAAACTCAAGTCCGGCGCAGCCAACTACGATGTGATCATCCCCTCCGACTACATGGTGGCAAAGATGATCAACGAAGGGATGCTTGCACCCCTTGACTACGACAATATCCCCAATTTCCAAAAGATCGATGCAGGCTACCGCAACCCGGATTACGACCCGCAAAACGCTTACACCGTGCCCTATATGCTGTGCACCACCGGTATCATCTACAACACTACCATGGTAGACGAAGCCCCCACCTGCTGGGCAGACCTGTGGGATGAACAGTATGCGGGCAACATTCTGATGTTCAACAACAGCCGCGACGCCTACGCTATCGCTGCATTTAAGAGCGGCCACAGCATCAACCCCGCCACCCCGGAGGAGGTGGACGAGGTGGTGGAGGAGCTCAAGGCGCAGAAGCCGCTGGTGCAGGCCTACGTCATGGACGAGATCTTTGATAAGATGATCGGCGGCGAGGCAGCTATCGGCGTGTACTACTCCGGTGATGCCATTACCATGATCGATGATAACCCGGACTTGGCTTGGGTGTTCCCGGAGGAGGGCAGTGTGCTTTCGGTGGACTGCATGGCTGTGCCCGTTGCCAGCGAGCACAAGGAAGCCGCCGAGATGTTCATCAACTTCATGTGCGAGACCGATATCGGCAAGGCCAACAGCGAGTATATCGGCTACACCACCCCCATGCACGATGTATGGGAGGTACTGGACGAGGATCTGAAGACCAGCGAGATCGCCTACCCGTCTGAGGAGGATGCCGCCCGCGAGAAGGTGTTCACCGCCCTGAGCGACGAGGTAAACAGCGAGCTGGATCTGAAGTGGAGCGAGATGAAGAGCTACGATGAAGGCGGTGGCAGCTATCTGTTTTTGCTGTTGCTGCTGGCTATGTTGGCACTTGCCTGCTTTAATATCTGGCGCAAAGTGCGCAGAAAGACCCGCAATCAGTATTGATCGTTTCAACCAAGGCTGCCGTCCCGGACGTGGTGCGGCGGCCTTTTTCCGATAGGAGGAAAAGACTATGGAACAGTTTTATTATGAAGGCACCGCCGTGGTAGAAAATGCCGATGCAGACTGCCACAGCCTGCTCAAGGCCAGTGCCCTGCTGCGCTATGTGGAGCAGATCTCCACCATGCACGCCCGCCACTTTGGCATGGACGATAAGTTCTTTGAGGATCACGGCGTAGCGTTTCTGGTGGGCAAGCAGGCGCTGCGGTTCAGCCGCGTGCCCCGCCGGGGCGAGACCTTGACCCTTTGCTCCCGCTCAGAGAAGAGCATTCGCGGCTCTATCAAGCGCGTCACCACCCTTACGGACGAAGCCGGGCAGGAAGTAGCCATGGTGGACAGCCGCTGGATCATGTCCAGCCTTGAGAATGGGCACATCCTGCGCCAGCCGGGCTGGACGGTAGAGGGATACTGGAACGAGACGGTGGAAGAGGAACTGCCCCTTTTGCTGCATAAGCGCCGGGACAGCCTGACCAGTGCCGGCCTGTTTACGGCGCGCTACTCCCAATGCGACCTGCACTACCACATCAATAACGCTTTTTATCTGGATATCGTCTGTGACGCGCTGCCGCTGGAGATCATGCGCGATCACGTTGTAAAGTTTGCCTCCATCAACTATCACCGTGAAGTCCCCATGGGGCAGCAGGTGGAGGTGTTCTACACGCCTTCGGATGATGGCTGGTACTTTATTGCCAAGCGCGCAGACAAAACGGCTTTCGAGTGCTATCTGGAGCTGGAGCCGGTCAAACAGTAAGTGCCCGGAGGAAAAATGCCTATGTCCAAGACCAAGGAACTTTTTTGCACCTTTTTCAAGATCGGTGCCTTTACCTTTGGCGGCGGCTACGCCATGGTGGCGCTGCTGGAGCACGAATTTGTAGAGGAAAAGCGCTGGCTCACCCGGGAGGAGTTTCTGGATATGGTCGCCATTGCCGAGTCCACCCCCGGCCCTGTGGCGGTGAACAGTGCCACCTATATCGGCTATAAGCTGGCCGGGGTAGCCGGTGCGGCGGCCTCTACCCTTGCGGTGTGCCTGCCGTCCTTTGCAGTCATTTACGTTATTTCACTCTTTTTCGACCGCTTTTTGCAGCTGACGGTGGTGGCCAATGCCTTTAAAGGCATACAGGCCTGCGTCATCTACCTGATCCTATCCGCAGGGGTCAAGATGCTCAAAAATCTGCAGCGCACCCCTTTCAACACGGCAGTGGTGGCGGTGGTTCTGGCGGCCATGGTGGGCTGCTCTGTGCTGGCGGTAAAATTTTCCTCCATCTGCTGCATCCTGTTTTGCGGCGCAGCCGGGGTGCTGACCTACGCGGTAGGGCAGGGGAAGAAAGGCGGCACAAAATGATCTTGTTGCAATTATTCTGGAACTTTCTGGTCATCGGTGCGGTGTCCTTTGGCGGCGGCTACGGCATGATCTCGCTGGTGCGGGAAACGGTGCTGGGGCACGGCTGGCTGACCGAGAGCGAATTTCTCAGCTTTATCGCGGTGTCAGAGTCCACCCCCGGCCCACTGGCGGTGAACATGGCTACCTTTATCGGCGCTTCGCAGGCGGGGCTGGCAGGCTCCTTTGTGGCAACGGTGGGGGTGGTGCTGCCTTCTTTTGTTATCATCCTGCTCATTGCGGCGGCGCTGCACAGTTTGATGAAGTATGCCGGGGTCAACGCCTTTCTGGCCGGGGTGCGCCCCTGCGTGGTGGCTATGATCTTAGCCACCGCCTGCACCATGGGGCTTTCCACGCTGGGGGGCTTTACTACCCTTGCCGGCGGCTTTGCCCCGGATGTGCGTGCGTTGGCGGTGTTTGCCCTGCTGGGCATTCTGCATTTTGCCTATAAAAAGAAAACGCAGAAAGCGCCGTCCCCCATTGGGATGATTCTGCTTTCTGCGGTGCTGGGCGCAGTGCTGTGGAGCATCTGACCCGGCAAGAAAGGATACTGCAATGAACATTACCGTGTATCTGGGCGCAAACCTTGGCAACGACCCTGCACTGCCACAGGCTGTGCAGCAGCTGGGGCGCTGGATCGGCGAAAGCGGCAACGCACTGGTGTACGGCGGCAGCAAAAGCGGCCTGATGGGGCTTTTAGCCGACAGTGTGCTGGCCGCAGGCGGCAGGGTGACCGGCGTAGAGCCCAAGTGCTTTCTGGACGCAGAGCTGCAGCACGAGGGTCTGACCGAATTGATCGTGACCGAGGATATGCCCGCCCGCAAAACCAAAATGATCGAGCTGGGCGATGCCTTTATTGCATTCCCCGGCGGCACCGGCACGCTGGAGGAGATCACCGAGGTCATCAGCAAGCTGTCTCTGGGGCAGCTGGACGCGCCCTGCATCCTCTACGACCTGAATGGCTACTACCAGCCCCTGCATCAGCTTTTGCAGCAGATGATCGCCATGGGGCTTTCCACCTCGGCACGGCAGCGGAATATCACCTTTGCTGCCGACCTTGCCCAGATCCGCGCGATTCTTGAAAAATGATACTGGGAAGCTTGCTTCTCAAACGTAAGGAGACTGCTGTACATGGCTTTGTGCGGCGGTCTTTTTTCATAAAATGGGATACCGGGTCGTCCACGGACGACCCGGTATCCCGAAAAAGAAAAAATCATTCCGCTGGTTATGCCCATAGCGCACGCGGAGGGCATTTAAAATCTTTCTGCGCAACCAAAAAGGCCGCTGCACAAAACAATGTGCAGCGGCCTTTTGCTATCCTGTTATGTACGCTGTGCGCGTTAAACTTAGGCGGCAGTGGTGGAAGCAGCCTCAGAAGAAGCAGCCTCGCTGACAGCAGCCTCAGAGGAAGCAGCCTCGGAAGATGCAGCCTCAGAAGAAGCGGCCTCGCTGGAAGCAGCCTCAGAAGAAGCAGCCTCGGAAACAGCGGTGGTGCTTGCGGAAGCAGCCTCAGAGGTGGAGGAAGCAGAAGCGGTAGAAGTACCACCGCAAGCGGTCATGCCAGCAGCCAGAGCCAGAGCAACAACAGCGATGCAAATATTCTTGAGTTTCATATCAATGATCTCCTTAGTCTTCTTGTAAATGTTTAGCAGCGGGCTTTCGGTAACACCTCACTGCGATGCTATATTCTAATCCGTTTTTGAAAAAAATCAAGAGGATTTTGGTCGAAAGTTATAATCCATGTAAAGAATCTGCATAGTTGTCATAAACTTTCTCCAAAGTAAAAGACTTTTTGGCAAAAATAAAACCCGGAATAGAGCCTGCGCTGCCGGACGAGGAACGCAAAGTAGAAAAAATCTGAAAAAATATCAAAGAATCCTTTTTATTGGATTGCAAATGTAGATAATAGAGGCACAGCAGGGGACGGACATCCCCTGGAAGGCTGAACGACAAGAACATTTGTGGAGGATAATACAATGAAAGACTTTGATTTTGGCTACTTTGGCACCGGTGACGAGGGCTATGCCCAGTACATGACCGCATTCGAGCGCAATTTCAGCACGGACAGTACCGACAGCCTTACGTCCGATGACGCGGACTGCGATGCAGACAGCTGCGACAGCACTGAGGACGATTTCTAAGTTCGCACCTTTTTGCCCATTTGCGCATACAAAGGGCAAAGGGGGAATGCGGCTTGAACCGGATCGTTTTCACACTTGGAATCTGGCTGTTCCCGGCGGCGTGCACCGCGCTGGGAGCAGCAGGGGTGTTTTTGCTGCGCAGGCAGGCAAGACCGGCTACCCGGCGTATTTTGTGCGGAATGGCGGCGGGTATCATGCTGGCGGCCAGCGTGTGGAGCCTGCTGCTGCCGGCCATTGCCCGGTCTCAGGGCAGGGCAGCATGGGTGCCCCCGGCGCTGGGGCTTATTTTAGGCGCTGTGGGGCTTTTACGGCTGGAGGATGCCGCCGGACAGCTGCTGGCGGGCGGTCCCGGGCATTGCGGGCGCATGGTGCTGGCGGTCACCCTGCACAACCTGCCAGAGGGCATGGTGGTAGGGCTGGCAGCGGCACTGGCGCTGCACGGGGACGCAGATGCCGTAAGCGGAGCACTGGCGCTGAGCCTTGGCATCGGCTTGCAGAATATCCCGGAGGGTGCGGCGGTCAGTCTGCCGCTGACCCAGAGCGGGCGCACCCGGGGGCAGTCCTTTGCCGCCGGTGCGGCCTCCGGGCTGGTGGAGCCCTTGGGCGCGGTGCTGGCCTTTGTGCTGGCCGAATGGGTAGGCGCAGCGCTGCCATGGCTCATGAGCGCGGCGGCGGGCTGTATGGTGTGTGTGACCGCACAGGAGATGATCCCTGAGGCGGTGGAACCGGATGAAGTGGCCGGTGTCATCAGCATCGTGCTGGGCTTTGCCCTGATGATGGCACTGGATGTGGCCCTATGATATAGTAAAAGCAATGCCGGACAGACCTTTTGGCCTACCCGGCATTGCTTTTATGCAAAAAGGATTTATACCGTCTGCGGCTGCTTCTGGCGCAGCTTACGCCGCACCACCAGCAGGCAGGTCAGGTGCACCAGTGCGGTCAGCGCCCAGCTGATGGGGTAGCTGATGTACAGCATAAAGGGGGTGCGGTTCAGCTGGAAAATGGTGGCGATCCACACCAGCCGCAGCGCACACACGCCGATAAGGCTTACCACCATGGGCAATACGCTGTAGCCCAGCCCGCGCAGGCTGCTGGCCAGCACGTCCATAATGCCGCATAGCAGGTAAAAGCCGCAGATCAGGCGCAGCCGCTCGGCACCGGTGGCAATGACCGCTGCGTCCGAGGAATAGAAGCGCAGCAGCTGATGTCCTGCCAGCGCTGCGCCGCCGCCCAGCACAAGGCCGGTGACCACCGCACACAGCAGGCAGTTGCGGATCACCCGGTCAAGGTTGTGGTACTTGCGTGCACCGATGTTCTGGCTGGTAAAAGTGACAGCGGCCTGTGCAAAGGCGTTCATGGCGGTGTACACAAAGCCCTCCAGATTGGAGGAGGCGGAGTTGCCCGCCACCACCATGGAGCCGAAGGAGTTGATGGAGGACTGGATGACCACGTTTGAAAGGCTGAACACCGTGCTCTGCAGCCCGGCGGGCAGACCGATGAGCAAGATCTGCTTCAGCGTTCCGGCGTGGAAGGCCAGCCGCCGCAGATCCAGCCGCAGTGCGCCCTCCTCCCGGACGAGCATCCCGGTCACCAGCAGCGCAGATACGGTCTGGCTGATGATGGTGGCCAGTGCCACGCCCGCCACGCTCATGGAAAAGCCGATGACAAAGACCAGATTCAGCACCACGTTAATGGCACCGGCAGCCGCCAGACAGTACAGCGGGCGTTTGGTGTCGCCCACCGCCCGCAGCAGCGCACTGCTGAAGTTGTACAGCATGGTCATGGGCATGCCGATAAAATAGATCTTCAGGTACAGGGTGGAAAGGCCGATCACGTCCTCCGGGCAGCTCATCAGCTCCAGCAGGCCGCGCGCAGCGCAAAAGCCCACCACCGCCAGCAGCACGCCGCTGACTAAGCCCAGCGCTACGGCGGTGTGCACCGTATCCTGCACGCCTTTTTCGTCCCGGGCACCAAAGCACCGGGCTGCCACCACGTTGGCACCCAGCGAAAGCCCGACGAACAGGTTGACCAGCAGGTTGATCAACGCGCCGTTAGAGCCAACGGCAGCCAGCGCCGTGCTGCCCGCAAAGCGCCCCACCACCACAACGTCGGCGGCGTTGAACAGCAATTGCAGAATGCTGGATGCCGCCAGCGGCACGGAAAACAAGATGATCTTTTGCAGCATGGGCCCGCTGGTCAGGTCTGCGGAACGGCTGGTCGTTGCCATGAATTATCTACCTCCTATAATAAGCCTTGTGTGAACATAGCAATTGCCTATTATAGCGCGATATTAGGTAAAAAACAAGAGGCAAAGCGCCCTATTCTCCCCAAAAGCGGCAAATATCGCCCGCTGGCCGCAGCCTGCAATTGAAAAATGCTGCCCATACTGCTATAATAAGGCGGTACACCCGTAGAAAACGGAGGAAGTTCTATTCATGTATCGAAATCGGATCAAACGACTGTTGGACATTTTCCTGTCAGCCTGCGGCATTCTGTGCCTTTCGTGGCTGCTGTTGCTTCTGGCTGTTGCTATCAAGCTGGACTCGCCCGGGCCGGTTTTCTTCCGGCAGAAGCGTGTGGGCATCGGCAAGCGGCATTTCCAGATCCTCAAGTTCCGCACCATGCGCATCGACACCCCCCACGATATGCCCACCCATCTGCTGCACGACCCGGAACAGTATATCACCCGCATGGGGCGCTTTCTGCGCAAGACCAGTCTGGACGAGCTGCCCCAGCTGTGGAATATCCTTGTGGGGGATATGGCTGTCATCGGCCCGCGCCCTGCGCTGTGGAACCAGTATGATCTGCTGGCCGAGCGGGATAAATACGGCGCAAACGATGTGCGCCCGGGGCTGACCGGCTGGGCGCAGATCCATGGCCGGGACGAGCTGGAAATTGCCGAAAAGGCAAAGCTGGACGGCTGGTATGTGGAGCATATCAGCTTTGGGCTGGATGTGAAGTGCTTCTTTGGCACCATTACCGCTGTGCTCCGGCATGACGGCGTGGTGGAGGGCGGCACCGGCACCCTGCATGATGAAAAATGATCTATTATATGGAGACACCGGAGCCTTGGCTGACGCTCCGGTGTCTCCGTTTTTACAGAAAGCACAGCACAGAGCGGCTGAAATTGGCATATCTCTTGATTTATCCCCTGAAAAGCGTATAATAAAACAGTACACAAGACGTTAAAGGAGGATTCCTGTATTATGGAACGCACCTATATCAATGAGGCTCAAAAGGCCATCGGCGGCACGGTGAAGGTGCAGGGCTTTATCGAGAACCTGCGCAACAGCAAGTATATGGCATTTATCGTGCTGAAGGATATTACCGGCAAGCTGCAGATCACGGTGGAAAAGGCCGACCACCCCGAGCTGGTGGATACCATCGACCAGCTCACCCCGGACTCTGTCATCACCGTCACCGGTAAGGTGATGGAGAACGACTACGTCAAGATGGGTGGCGTGGAGATGATTCCCGAGAGCATCGAGGTGGAGAGCACCGCCGATGCACTGCCCATCGTCCGCAAGGAGATCGCAGCCACCAAGAAAAAGAAGGCTGTGGAGCGCTCCAGCATCGACCAGCGCATCGACTACCGCTGGATCGACCTGCGCACCGACGAGAACCAGCTGATGTTCAAGGCACAGAGCTGCTTCGTCAACGCCATGCGCAAGTTCCTGCTGGACCGCAACTTCATCGAAATCCACACCCCCAAGCTGATCGCTGCTGCCAGCGAGAGCGGCTCTGAGGTGTTCAAGGTGGACTACTTCGACCGTAACGCTTATCTGGCACAGAGCCCCCAGTTCTACAAGCAGATGGCTATGGCTGCCGGTTTTGAGCGCATCTTCGAGACCGGCCCCGTGTTCCGCGCCGAGAAGAGCTACACCAATAAGCACGCTACCGAGTTCTCCGGCTTCGATCTGGAGTTCAGCTACATCACCTCCTTCAAGGACGTGATGAAGATGGAAGAGGAACTGCTGACCGCCGGTCTGCAGGCTGTTAAGGACAGTTATGGCGACCAGATCAAGGAGCTGTTTGGTCAGGAAGTCATCGTGCCCACCACCCCGTTCCCGGTGGTCAAGCTGGCAGACCTGTACAAGGGTCTGGAGGAAGAGTTCGGCTACACCGTGGACGAGAGCGAGAAGGGCGATCTGACCACCGAGGCCGAGCGCCTGAGCTACGACTGGGTCAAGAAGCACTACGGTCACGAGTTCCTGTTCATTACCGATTACTCTGCCGAGAAGCGCGCCTTCTACCACATGCGCGATGAGAACGGCGTGCCGCAGGGCTACGACCTGATCTGGCGCGGTGTGGAGATCACCACCGGTGCCCAGCGTGAGCACCGCTACGAAGTGCTGAAGAAGCAGGCCGAGGAGAAGGGTCTGGCCGAGGACGTCAAGTTCTATCTGGAGTTCTTCCAGTACGGCTGCCCGCCCCACGGCGGCTTTGGTCTGGGCATCGACCGCCTGACCATGCTGCTGTGCGGCCTGAGCATCAAGGACGCCGAGTTCCTGTTCCGTGGCCCCAACCGCCTGACCCCGTGATTTCATAAAACCTTTCTGAGAGCTGCTGTGCTTTGCACGGCAGCTCTTTTTTGAGTCCCGTGAAAAGGCAATTGAGGAAAATTCGCAGATTTTCCTCAATTGCAATTATGTAAAATAATTTTTCCGCTGATTATGCCCAGAGCAAAGCGGAGGGCATTTAGGATCGTCCCGGCATAATAAGCGCTCCCTTTTCATACGATACAACGAGCACACCCACCCCTACGGGCGCGGTGCGCAGCGCAACAGGAAGGGGAGAATTGCTTTGGAAAAACAGGAACAGAACAGCATCTGTCGCGAGATCGGCGCACGCACCGGCGGGGATATCTACATCGGTGTGGTGGGCCCGGTGCGCAGCGGCAAATCTACCTTTATCAAGCGGTTCATGGAGCAGCTGGTGCTGCCCGCTATGTCCGGCTCTGCCGCTGCCCGGGAACGCGCCCGGGACGAGCTGCCGCAGTCGGCAGCGGGGCGCACCATCATGACCACCGAGCCGAAATTCATCCCGGAGACCGCCGTGCCCTTGCAGCTGGAGGGCGGCGGGGCGTGTCGGGTGCGGCTGATCGACTGCGTGGGCTACATGGTGGAGGGTGCCATGGGGCACGAGGAGGACGCAAAGCCCCGCATGGTCAAAAGTCCGTGGTTCGAGCGGGAGGTGCCCTTTGATCTTGCCGCAGAGACCGGCACCCGCAAGGTGATCTGCGAGCACTCCACCATCGGGGTGGTGGTCACCACGGACGGCTCGATCAGCGATATCCCCCGGGCGGGCTACGCAGAGGCAGAAAAGCGGGTCATCACAGAGCTGGAAGCGCTGGGCAAGCCCTATATCATTCTGCTTAACAGCACCCACCCGGACGCGCCGGAGACCCGGCAGCTGGCCGAGGGCATGGCACGGGACTACCGCCGCACCGTGCTGCCGGTAAGATGTGTGGACTTGGATGCCGCCATGCTTGGGGAGATCCTGCGGCGGGTGCTGTACGAGTTCCCGGTGCAGGAGCTGGATTTTGCCCTGCCCCGCTGGGTGACGATGCTGGAGCCCGGGCACTGGCTGCAAGCGCAGGTGTACGCAGCTGCCATGCAGCTGGCAGAGCGGGTGTCCCGCATGAAGGATCTGCCCACTGGAACGGACGCCCCTGCGCTGGAATGCGATGCCGTGCAACGCTCGGCGGTGGCAGGGGCGGACCCTGCTGCCGGTAGTGTGCGGGTGAGCGTGGAGTTAAAGCCGGAGATTTTTTATCAGGTGCTCAGCGAGCAGACCGGGCTGGATATCGGGGACGAGGCCGGGCTGATGCCCTGCATCATGGAACTTGCCCGGGCAAAACGCGCCTACGAAAAGGTGCGCAGCGCCTTGGAGCAGGTGGAGGCCACGGGCTACGGCATCGTGATGCCCTCCATTGATGAGCTGCATCTGGAACCGCCGGAGATCGTGCATCAGGACGGGCGCTGCGGGGTGCGGCTGCAAGCCTGCGCGCCCTCTATCCAGATGATGAAGGCCACCATCCACACCGAACTGAGCCCTATCGTGGGTACTGAGAAGCAGAGCGAGGACTTGGTGCAGAGCCTGCTGGCCGACTTTGCGGACGACCCGGTGCAGCTGTGGGAGTCCAACATTTTCGGCAAAAGCCTGCACGAACTGGTGAACGACGGCTTGCAGAATAAGCTGCTCCACATTCCGCAGGAGGCCCGCACCCGCCTGCAGGAAACGCTGGAGCGGGTTATCAACGAGGGCTGCACTGGGCTGATTTGTATCCTGATCTAGGGCGTATCTGAAAAAAATCCCCGCCCGCCGTAAGGTTTGCTTACAGCGGGCGGGGATCGTTCTGCTTTTATTTTTCTTCCTCGGTCAGCTTGTTGATCAGCAACTGGTAGATTTCGTTGCCTTTCAGGATGAACTGTTTTTTCACCAGCTCGGCACTCAGCCGGTCGGGCGCGCCCAGCTCCAGACAAAACAGCTCGCTGTCCAGCCCCTTTACGGTGCAGCGCACGGTGCAGTGACCGTCTGCCTTTTCGGTGATGTGGGCACTGTACTTGGCCTCCTTGCGGGCCCATGTCTGGCAGCGCAGCACAGCAGCCACCGCCCGCTCCCGCACGCTGCGGGGCAGGTCGTAGGCCAGCTCCTGCGCCACCTTGCGGCCCTTGTCAGTAATGGTATAGCTGTCGCCGGTCAGGGTGACCAGTTCCTGCTTTGTGATATCGTCCAGACAGGAGCCGATCTCAAAATAGTTGACAAGGGCTTCCTCCATCAGGGCGTTTTCAATCTCCTGCCGGGTAATGGGACCGGCGTTTTTCACCAGATAGCACAATAGCAGCCGGATCTCGGTGCTGCTGGTCAGGCCGCCGGGACGGACACCGGCGGTAAAAGCATCATTGGCGCTCATCGTTCCTTACATCCCCCTTGCACTTTCACATGGTATCAAGGGTCTGCGCCGCTGCCAAAAGGGTGGGCAGCGGGCAGACAAAAACTCTTTCTATTAGTATAAAGGCTTTCAGCCCGGATTGCAAGCCGCAACGGCAAAATCTGTCTCAATGCGCTTGGGACATTCCGGTGTGGAGTACATCCACCTGTCCAGATGTCCCTCGGTGATGAAGTACCGCAGCTCAAACCGGTGGGGTTGGCTCAGGGCGTGGTTCACGATGACCAGCTTGATCTTCATCTTTTCCGGCAGGATGTTTTTGATGTAGACGCTTACCGCCTGTCCGGGTGCAAGGCCGGAGCAGCTCTCCGCAAGCCCCGCAAGGTTCGGTGCGATTTCCACAAAGGTGCCGTATTCCTCTACGCTGCGCACGATGCCCACCACCGTTTCGCCCACGGTGAAGCGGGCGGCGTTCTCTGCCCATGTGCCCAACAGTTCCCGGATGGTCAGCACAAAACGCCCCTGCGCGTCCCGGTTCTTGATGGCACACAAAATCTGCTGCCCCACGCTGACCCGGTCGGCAGGGGAGGAGATGCGGCTTACCGACATACAGTCGATTGGCAGCAGGGCGCTGATGCCGCAGCCTACATCACAAAACGCGCCGAACGGCTCGATGTGGGTCACCGTACAGGGCAGGATATCCCCGGGCGAGAGCGTGTCCAGATACTCCGCCTTGCACAGCCGCTGCGCCTCGGCGCGGGAAAGCCGGTAGCAGGGTGCGCCGTCCTCGTCCGTGTCCAGCCCTTCGATGACAAAACAGGTGGGGCGTCCCACCCGGGTCAGCACCGCAATATCCCGCACGGTACCGGTCTCGGCACCGTCTGCGCACTGGGCAAAGGGCATCACCGCTTTTACGCCGCCCAGCTCAAACCGCAGCTGCCGCCGGGTATCAAAGGCAAGGGCGGTGGCCTGCAAAATCTCGCCGCTGGCCATGGCAGCCCGCAGCTCGGCAGGAGAAAGGCGGGCGGCAGAACGGTAACTATTTTCGGTACGATAAGCTTGCATCATGTTTCATTCCTCTTTCTATATGGTTTTCGGGTCTCTGTGCGATGCTACAACGATATGCAGCACTGTGCGCAGATATTTGCATTTTGTGCGGCTTTGCATTATACTATATCTGTATGCGCAACACCCGCTGGGCGGGCGGCGGCACACACTGGCTCTGCCGGGCATCTGCGCGGCAGAAAAGAAGGGAGAGGTCGGATAAATATGGACATCGCTGTGGGAGATACCATCCTCACCCGCAAAAAGCACCCCTGCGGAGCATCCAGCTTCGAGGTGCTGCGGGTGGGCATGGATTTTAAGATCCGCTGCACCGGCTGCGGACGTGAGGTCATGCTGCCCCGCGCCAAAATTGAAAAGAACATCAAAAAGGTGGTAAAGCCCGGCAGCGCGCAGTAGCGCAGCCAACGCACCCGAACCGGAACGAATTTTGTAAGGAGAACTGCAAGGATGCAAGATATTTCTTCCCGGATGGATGCGGTCTGCCGCCGCTTTGAGGAACTTTCCATGCGGCTGAACCAGCCCGATACCGCCGCCGACCCGGCACTGTTCCGCAAGCTGATGCGGGAGTACCACGACACCGAGCCGGTGGTGGAGGCTTACCGGGACTGGCAGACCGCGCTGGATCATCTGGCACAGGCCAAAGCCCTGCTGGAGGAGCCCGGTTCACTGGACCCGGACTTCAAGCAGATGATACAGCAGGAAATCAGCGAAAAAAGTCAAGATGTGGCAAAGCTGGAAAATAATCTCAAAATTTTGCTGCTGCCCAAGGACGTGAACGACGGCAAAAACGTCATCATGGAGATCCGCAGCGGTGCCGGCGGCGAGGAAGCCGCCCTGTTTGCCCACAGCCTGCTACGCATGTACACCATGTACGCCCAGAACCGTGGCTGGACACTGGAAGTGCTCAACCTGAACGAGACCGAACTTGGCGGCGTAAAGGAAGCCATCGTCTCGGTGGATGGCGCAGGTGCGTATAACCGCCTCAAGTACGAGAGCGGGGTGCACCGGGTACAGCGTGTGCCGGAAACCGAAACGCAGGGGCGCATCCACACCTCCACCGCCACCGTGGCGGTAATGCCGCAGGCAGAGGAGGTGGACTTTGCGCTGGATATGAAGGACCTGCGCATCGATACCTTCCGCTCCTCCGGTGCGGGCGGTCAGCACATCAACAAGACCTCCAGTGCCATCCGCGTGACCCATATCCCCACAGGTACGGTGGTGGAGTGCCAGAACGAGCGCAGCCAGTTCCAGAACAAGGATAAAGCATTGGAGATCCTGCGCAGCCGGTTGCTGGCGCAAAAGCAGAAGGAGCAGCAGGACGCCATCAACGCCCAGCGTCAGGGGCAGGTGGGCACCGGCGACCGCAGCGAGAAGATCCGCACCTACAACTTTCCGCAGGATCGCTGCACCGACCACCGCATCGGGCTGACCGTCCACAATCTGGAAAAGATCATGGACGGCAATCTGGACGAGGTAATCGATGCCCTTGCCACCCGCGAGCAGACTGAAAAGCTGCAAAGGCTAGGCGGGTAAAACCCGGTTTTGCGGGTGCAAAACCACTCGAACGGATGCCAAGCAATTATACTTTACAGATAGAAAGAACGATGATTCGTATGGAAATCAAAACCAGAATTTTACCTGCCGATGAAGCAGGCGTAGCCGAGGCCGCGCAGCTGCTGCGGCAGGGGCAGCTTGTAGCCCTGCCGACAGAGACGGTCTATGGCATTGCCGCCGATGCCCGCAACGGCGCGGCGGTGCGCGATATTTTTGTGGCCAAGGGGCGCCCGCAGGATAACCCCCTTATCGTCCACGTCACCGGGCCGGAGATGCTGCCGGGTCTTGTCAGCGAGGTGCCGGAGCGCGCCCAGCTGCTGATGGCAGCCTTCTGCCCCGGTCCGCTGACCATCATCATGCCGCGCGGGCCGGAGGTGGCGGATGAATGCTGCGCCGGGCTGGATACCGTGGGCATCCGTATGCCCAGCCACCCGGTAGCGCGGGCGGTCATCCAGCAGAGCGGCTGCGCCTTTGCCGCCCCCAGCGCCAACCTTTCCGGCAAGCCCAGCCCCACCAACGCACAGGATGTGTTCACCGATATGGATGGCCGCCTGCCGCTGATTTTGGACGGCGGCGAGTGCGATGTGGGCGTGGAGAGCACCGTGGTGTCGGTGGTGGGGGAAAAGCCCACCCTGTTCCGCCCCGGTCACATCACGCTGGAGGACTTGGAGCGCGCCCTCGGTGAAGAGGTGGAGGTGTCCAAGGCCATTCTGGAAAAGCTGCCGGAGGGTGCTGTGGTGCGCAGCCCGGGCATGAAGTATAAGCACTACGCCCCCAAGGCCGATGTGACCCTGCTCAACGGCACATTTGAGCAGTTCAAGGCCTATGTGGACGCCCATAAAAACGAGAACCCCAGCTGCCTGTGCTTTACCGGCGAAAGCGCAAAGCTGGATGTGCCCTGCGTGGAATACGGCCGCGAGGGGGACGGTGCCGATCAGGCAAAGCACATCTTCCGCTCCCTGCGGGCGCTGGATGAGCAGGGCGATGGTGTGGTCTACGCCCGCTGCCCGCAGAAGGATGGCCTGTCCATGGCAGTGTACAACCGCCTGATCCGCGCCGCCGCCTTCCGGGTGATCGACCTATGATCACCTTGGGCATCACGGGACGCAGCGGCTGCGGCAAGTCTACCGTCACAGCGGTATTTGCCGCCCACGGCGTGCCGCTGGCCGACGCCGACCAGCTCAGCCGGGAAATTTTGTTGCCCGGCTCGCCGCTGCTGCCGCAGCTTGCGGCGCGGTTCGGCGTGGATATTTTAAAGCCGGATGGCACGCTGGACCGCCGCCTGCTGGCTGACCGCGCCTTTGCCACCCCGGAGGGCAAGGCCGCGCTGGACAGCCTGACCCACCCCGCCATCGTGGCACGCATCCGCGCCGCAAAGCAGGCGGCGCAGGTCGCCGGAGCGCCCCTTTTTGTGCTGGACGGTGCGGTCATCGTGGGTACTGCGGCACAGGCTGAATGCGATCGCCTGTGCGTGGTCACCGCACCCTTTGAAACCAGCGTGGCGCGCATTGTGGCGCGGGACGGCATTTCGCCGGAGATGGCCGCCCGCCGCCTGAACGCCCAGACCCCGGAACAGACCCTGACCGCACAGGCGGACTACACCCTGCATAACGATGCCGGGCTGGAGGCGCTGCAAGCCGCAGCCGCCCGCCTGTGTGAGCGGCTGCAGGCAGAAGGGGGCGTGACGGCAGCGCTTTGAACGAACAAAATTATGAAAAAGTCTACGACCCTATCGCCGCCCGGGAGCGCCGCGCCGCGCGGGAAAAACTGCATCGCCGCAAACAGCAGCGCCGCCGCCGGATGGTACGGCAGCTGGTCGCTTTGTGCTTGGCAGTGGTGCTTACGGTGTGCGTGGTGCCGCCTTTGTGCAACCGGGCAGAGCAGCTTTTGTACCCCCGCAAGTACGAGCAGCTGGTGGAAAAATGGGCGGCAACCTACGAGCTGGACCCCCTGCTGGTCTACGCTTTTATCCGCACCGAAAGCGGCTTTGACCCGCAGGCTACCTCCAGTGTGGACGCCCGGGGCCTGATGCAAATGACCGAGGAGACCTTTCTCTGGATGCGCAGCAAAATTGCCCCGAATGAGCCGCTGACCTTTGCAGACCTGTACAGCCCCGATACCGCCATCCGATTCGGGTGCTATTATCTGCACCTGTGTATGGTGCGCTACAAAGGAGATGTATCCACGGCGGCAGCGGCTTACCACAGCGGCTGGGGCACGGTGGATCAGCTGCTGCAAATGGAGGAACACTCCGCAGACGGGGAAACGCTGCAGGGCTTCCCCTATAACCAGATGCACCATTATGTCAACAAGATCACCGCCTGCTACCAGACCTATCAGCGTCTGTACGCAGGTCAATGATAAAAAGTTAAGGAGCGTAAAATTATGAGCGAGAAATTTACTGCAAAAGAGTACGCCGAAAAGCTGCTCTACACCCCCGAATACGCTGCCGACAAACAGGCAGATGTAAAGGAAAAGGCTGCTGCCTTTGCCGAGGGCTACAAGAAATTTATGGACAGCGCTAAGACCGAGCGCGAGGCTGCCGTTGTCAGCGAGCAGATGCTGCTGGCTGCCGGCTACAAGGCTTTTGAGCCTAAAAAGGCCTACGCCCCCGGTGAGAAGGTCTACTTCATTCAGGAGAACAAGGCTGTTGTGGCGGCTACCATCGGCCAGAAGCCCTATGAGGAGGGCTTCCGTCTGGTCATCGCCCACATCGATTGCCCCCGTCTGGACCTGCGTCCCAACCCCCTGTACGAGTCTGACCACATGAGCTACTTCCGCACCCACTACTACGGCGGTATACGCAAGTACCAGTGGGCCACCATCCCGCTGGCCATCCACGGCGTGTTCACCCGCGCCGACGGTTCCAGCGTCAACTTTGCCATCGGTGAGGACGAGAACGATCCCGTGTTCTGCATCACCGACCTGCTGCCCCATCTGGGTGCCGAGCAGAACGAGCGTAAGCTCAGCGAGGGCATCAAGGGCGAGGAGCTGAACGTGCTCATCGGCTCTGACACCGTGGAGGAAGAGGACGTCAAGGAGGCTGTCAAGCTGAACACCCTCATCCTGCTGAACCAGAAGTACGGCATTACCGAGCGCGACTTCACCCGCGCCGAGATCGAGGTGGTGCCCGCTGCCAAGGCACGCGATGTGGGCTTTGACCGCTCCATGATCGGTGCCTACGGCCACGATGACCGCGTGGACGCTTATCCCGCGCTGCTGGCCGAGATCGAGACCAAGGATCCCGTGCACACCACCATCTGCGTGCTGACCGATAAGGAAGAGATCGGCTCTGACGGTGTGACCGGTATGCAGAGCATGTATGTGTTCCACTTTATGCAGCTGCTCTGCCGTGCTGCCGGTCAGGACGACATCCTCGCCTTCCGCAACAGCGTGTGCCTGTCTGCGGACGTGACCGCCGCCTACGATCCTTCCTGGGCAAGCGCCTTTGAGAAGCAGAACGGCACCTACGCCGGCCGCGGCATTGCCATCTTCAAGTACACCGGCAGCCGCGGCAAGAGCTCTGCCAGCGATGCCAACGCCGAGCTGCTGGGCGACATCACCCGTATGCTGGATGCCAACAACGTGGCATGGCAGATCGGCGAGATGGGCCGTCTGGATCTGGGCGGCGGCGGTACCATTGCCAAGTATGTGGCAAACCGCGGCATCAAGGTGCTGGATCTGGGCGTGCCCGTGCTGTCCATGCACTCTCCCTTCGAGGTCATCCACAAGACCGACCTGTACATGGCATACCGCGCCTTCTCTGTGTTCTGCCAGTCTGCTGACTGATCCCCCGCGCTGACGGATATTTTGCATTAAAAACCGAGCTGCCTGCACATTTTTGTGCGGCGGCTCGGTTTTTTTGCGCAAAAGCCTTGACCTTCAACCGGCTTTAAGGTGTAATGTAAGGGCGGAGGTGAAGCAAATGAACATCAAACAGGCTTCCGAACAAAGCGGCGTGTCCGCCCCGAACATCCGCTTTTATGAAAAAGAAGGGCTTTTCACACCGGCACGCAGGCAGGGCAATGACTACCGCGATTACACCGCCGGGGATGTCCGCACGCTTAAACTTATCCGTATGCTGCGGATGCTGGATGTGCCGCTGCCTACCATCAAGGCGGTACTGCGCGGGGAACAGCCACTGCAACAGGCGCTGCAAGCCCAGCAGACCGTGCTGGAGCAGCAGGCAGTACAGCTGGCGGCAGCCATGCAGTTCTGCGCCGACCTTGCCCGGCAGGCTCCGCAGACGGACACGCTGGACGTGGACGCCTGTCTGACCCGCATGGAAAGCCCCGCCCCGCAGCAGGGCTTCTTCTCCGGCTGGCTGCAGGATTACTGCACGCTGGCGCAGGTGCAGCATCAGAAGCACTTTTTCTTTATCCCGCAGGGCAGCATCAACACCCCGCAGGAGTTTACGGCGGCTTTGCAGGCCTATGCAGAGGAAAAGGAAATGCAGTTCACCCTGACCAAAGAGGGGATGTACCCGGAGTTTTCGCTGGACGGCATCGCGTATAAAGCCTACCGCAACCCGGGCAAGTATCGCGATGAGATTTGTTGCGATGCCATGCACCCCGAGCAGCTGGACGCAGGACTGCCCGCCCGGCGGGAGAAGCTGCTGCGCATCCTGCGGATCGCTGTGCCGCCGGTGTGCACCTTTGCTGCCATTCTGGCGGCAGGGTGGGTGGTGACCGGCGGCGCAGGCTGGCTCTGGCTTGCAGTGCTGGCCTCTGCCGGAGTGCTGCTGGGGCGCTGCTTTGAAAGGTGGCTATAAGGCGCGTTACCCCAGCGGCAGCGCCTCAGCTACGGTCAAAAAAGTATAGCCGTTGTCTGTATACCACCGGATGATATCCGGCAGTGCTTCGGCGGTGGTGCGGGTGGTGGCAGAGTCGTGCATCAGCACCACGCAATGGGTCTGCTCGCCGGTCTCCCGCACCACGTTGCGGTAGATGGTATCCGCACTGGGATGCCCGCCCACGGCGTCCTCGGCGCAGACGTTCCAGTCTACCCACTGCCAGCCGCGCTGCTCTACCTCGGTTTTTAGCTGTTGCATCAGCCCCTTGCCGCCGTAACGGCGGCTCACGGTGTTGGTGCTGCCGCCGGGAAAGCGCAGATACCGGATGTTCTCGGCGTCCACATAGGGGGCAATGCGCTCCTTCAGCAGGGCGATATCCTTCCAGTAGGCGGCGCTGCTGCGGTAGATGTCGCTGTATTCGTGGGAGGCAGAGTGCAGCGCGATTTGATGCCCGGCGGCAGCAGCCTGTGTGAGCAGGGGCAGATATTTCTCGTTGTAGCCGGTGGCCACCACAAAAAAGGTGCCGTGCACCCCGGCGGCATCCAGCGCAGCCAGCACCTCCGGGGTGGTCTTGCTGGGGCCGTCATCAAAGGTCAGGCAGACCCATTTTTCCGGCAGGGAAGGGGCTGCGGGCGTACCGTCATCGGATGCAGCCACCACCGGTGCAGCAGGGGAAAAGGGGCTGAAGTCCGGCGCGGCGGTCAGCTCGTTCAGCTTGCAGCCCACCGGTGCGCGTACCGGTACCAGCCACCCCGCCGCAAACGCTGCCAGCGCTGCTGCCAGCAGCCCGCCCCATAGTCCGATGCGCCCGCCGGTGCGCCGCACAAAAAGTTTCATACACGAACCCCCTCCTTTGCTCTGGGCGCAGCGCTGCAGGCAGATTTTCTGCGCACAAATGACCTGTGTAATTGCCAGAAAAGCTGCCTTTGCGCGCGCGTTGCGCTGCTATTATAGATATGAAACTTAAAAAAACTTATGAGAAACAAAGAAACCACTTGACGAAACGCCGGAAATGTGTTACTATATGCAAGCAGTCCGCACCAACGGTTTTCTACCTCAAAAACCGGAGAACTGTAAAACAGGTATGCGAGGGTGGCGGAACTGGCAGACGCGCACGTTTGAGGTGCGTGTGGTTTATCCTTGGGGGTTCGAGTCCCCTCCCTCGCACCAGAAGGCAAGTCGGTTTTTGACTTGCCTTTTTTCTATGAGCAGAAGTGGTGGAATGGCAGACACGCTGGTTTTAGGCACCAGTTCCTTGTGAGTGAGGGTTCAAGTCCCTTCTTCTGCACCAATGAAAAGACCCGCAGCAGCCCTGAAAGTTCAGGCGCGGCCTCTGCGGGTCTTTTTGTCCTTTTGAGCGGCAAAAACAGAGCAAATCTGCGTGAATCGCCCTTGAAACGACACGAATCACCCCGGGGATGTGTTGACAGGCTTTTTTGCGGGATGGTATAATAATTATTAGGAATAGTGTCGGTTTATATGGGAGCTGACACGCGGCGCTTGTGCACTTTTGCGGAACTTTGTGCATGGCGCTTCAGGATAAAGCCTTTGGGAGAACGTATTGTGAAGAGGTCTGGCTGCGGGGCAGTCGGAGGAAACAGCCTTATGATGAAGAAACAAAAAAATATACTGCTCATAGCAGGGATGCTGCTGGTGCTGCTGGTCGGCATCCTTGCTTACAGTGCCTATACCCAGAAGGAGGTCTATCAGGAAAGCACGGCAAATCTGCTTTCCACCTATGGGCAGTCTGCCAAGACCTTTACCATGTTTGCGCAGCGCAACTGGAACATCCTGACCGACTGGGACAGCTATCTGGGCGCCCTTGCGGAGCGGGGAGAGCAGGAGGGGCAGTGGCAGGAGTATATTGCCCAAAAGGCTACCTGGCAGTACACGGATTTTTACCTGTTCAACGAGCAGTGCGAGTTTTGGACCACCGCCGGGCGGCAGGGCACGGCAGAGCATATGAGGGCAGCTTTTGAGGAGCTGTATACTGCAAATGCTCCGGTGATCACCAGCTACACCTCCAGTCAGGGCATCCGTAAGATCATGTTTGCCATGCCTATGGAACAGCCCTTGCAGCTGGGTGACACCACCTATACGGCGCTGGCGGTCAGCTACGACAACGCCGTGCTGGAAAAGCTGCTGGGCAGCATGGTCTATGAGGGACAGAGCGATTGCTATATCGTGCGTTCAAACGGTGATGTGGTGCTTTCCACCGAGACAAAGACCGAGATCACCGAGCAGATGACCAACCTGTTTGATTACTTGCAGCAGAACGCCCGTGTGGATCAGCCCTACTATGACACCATGGTGCAGACCCTGCCGCAGGGCGGCGAGGGCTGCGTACTGTACACGTTGAACAGCCAGAAATATTACCTGATCTATCAGCCGCTGGGCATTCTGGATTGGAGCATCATCGGCATCGTGCCCACCGGGGTGGTGGATGCCGGGATGCGCAGTGTGCAAAACGCTACCATTTTAGTCATTGCGCTGCTGGGGCTTTTGATCATGGCAGGCGTGGTAAAGATCCAGCGTGACGCGGAGCGCAACCGCCGCCGGGAGCTGGAGCGCCGCCGGGAAAAGAGCGATATGATGTTTGCGGGCATGGCACGCGTCGTGGAACGTTTTGCGGTGTGCGATCTGGACCGTGACCGCTACCAGTACCATGAGCGGCACGGAGAGCCACTGTACCCGCCGGAGGGTTCTTACCAGCAGATGCTGGAGCAGATATCGCGCAAGTATGTGGTGCTGACCGACAGCGAAAACGCCAAGATCCCCCAGATGCTGGCCCCGGAGAACCTGCGCAGGCTGATCAAAACGGACAACGACTCCCTCAAGCTGGAATACGCCGCCCGCGATAAAAGCGCATTTTTCATGATGACGGTGGTTCCCATGGCGTGGAAGGGCGACCGCCTGACCCGCGTGATGATGATCGTGCAGGATATGGGAGAGCAGCACCTGCTGCAAAGCCTTGCCAACACCGATGGCCTGACCGGCCTGCTGAACAAGCGCTATTTTGACCAGGTACTGACCGTGCTGGAGCAGCACAGCCAGCCCTTTGCGCTGTTCTATATGGACTTGGATCGCTTCAAGCCGGTCAACGATACCTACGGCCATGATGTGGGCGATGAGCTGCTGAAGGGCGTTTCCCAGCGGCTGCAGGGCTGCATCCGCAGCCGGGATTACGCCTTCCGTCTGGGTGGTGACGAGTTCGCCCTGCTGCTGATCGGCCCGATGGAATCGGAGGCTTGCGCCAGCAAGATGAACCTGATCTGTGAAATGATCGCCGTGCCCTATGAGATCGATGGAAACACCGTGAGCGTGGGTGCCAGCTGCGGCTACGCCTTGTACCCAGCCGAAAGCGTGGATGTGCAGCAGGTGTGCTATATTGCCGACCAGCGGATGTACGAGAATAAGCAGGCAAACCACGCCAGACAGGACGGCGCGGAAGGCATTTAAAATTGTCTTACATAAAGCAAGGCCGCAGCACGGTATTTTGTGCTGCGGCCTTGCCGTTATATTATGCTATTACAGATGCAGCATATCCCGCTGGGCGGCAGCGCGGTAGCGCAGCGCAGCGGCGATAAAGCCTTTGAACAGGGGATGTGCGCGGTTGGGGCGGCTCTTGAACTCCGGGTGGAACTGTGCACCCAGATGGAAGTCGCGGCCGGGCAGCTCCACAGTTTCCACCAGATGGCCGTCCGGGCTAGTGCCAGAGATGACCAGCCCGGCGTCCTGCATCTCCTGCCGGAAGTCGTTGTTGAACTCATAGCGGTGGCGGTGGCGCTCCCAGATCTCGCTCTCGCCGTAGCACTCGGCCATCTTGGTGCCGGGCTTCACCGTGCAGGGGTACTTGCCCAGACGCATGGTGCCGCCCTTGGGGATGTTGCCCTGCTGGTCCGGCATCAGGGAGATGACGTTGTGGGCACCGTCCGGGGTGAACTCGCTGGAATTAGCGTCCTTGTAGCCCAGCACATTGCGGGCAAATTCAATGACCATGATCTGCATACCAAGGCAGATGCCAAAGCAGGGAACACGGTTCTCGCGGGCATACTGGGCGGCTTGGATCATGCCCTCGATGCCGCGGTCGCCAAAGCCGCCGGGCACGATGATGCCGTCCACGTCTGCAAAGGCTTCTTTGCAGGCGGCCTGATCGGTCAGATCCTCGCTTTCCACCCAACGAATCTCCACTTGACTGTCGTTCTCAAACCCGGCGTGGTAAAGGCTTTCCATCACCGAGAGGTAAGCGTCGTGCAGCTTGACGTACTTGCCCACCAGTGCAATGGTGCAGGTCTTGCTGCGGGTGGCAATGCGGGAGACCACCTGCTTCCACTCGGTCAGGTCGGCGGGGGGAACATCCAAGTGCAGCTGATGCACCACAACATCGTCCAGACCGTTGGTGTGCAGCATCAGCGGGCACTGGTAGAGGCTCGGCATGGTCAGGTTCTCAATGACGCACTCCGGCTTGACATTGCAGAAGGTGCTAATCTTGCGGCGGATATCGCTGCCCACACTGCCGTCTGCGCGCAGGATGATAATGTCGGGGCTTACGCCCATGCCCTGCAGCTCCTTGACTGAGTGCTGCGCGGGCTTGGATTTGTATTCGTCCGAGCCGGAGATGTAGGGCACCAGCACCACATGGATGAAGCAGCAGTTCTCCCGTCCCTGCTCCAGACCTACCTGACGGATGGCTTCAAGGAAGGGCTGGCTCTCGATATCGCCGGTGGTGCCGCCGATCTCGGTAATGACCACATCGGCTTCGGTAGAGGAGGCCAGATTGTAGATGTAGCTCTTGATCTCGTTGGTGATGTGAGGGATGATCTGCACCGTCTGCCCCAGATAAGCGCCCTGACGCTCCTTGTTCAGCACGTTCCAGTACACCTTGCCGGTGGTCAGGTTGGAGTACTTGTTCAGGTTTTCGTCGATGAAGCGCTCGTAGTGTCCCAGATCCAGATCGGTCTCGGTGCCGTCATCGGTCACGAACACTTCGCCGTGCTGCAGCGGGCTCATGGTGCCCGGATCCACGTTCACATAGGGGTCCAGCTTCTGGCTGGCCACCTTCAGGCCGCGGCACTTCAAAAGCCGTCCCAGAGATGCAGCAGTAATGCCCTTGCCCAGACCGGAGACCACGCCGCCGGTCACAAAAATAAATTTTGCCATAAAAATATACCTTCCTCTTTCGTAAAATAAAACTTTTCTATAAAAGGCTCGCTCCCGGCGCACCCCTTTCCCTGCGGGTGCGTCTCATTCGCTTCTGTCAGCGTACTCCTCCAGCACCTCCTGCGCCACCTCGGCGCGGTCGCGGCGGGTGTCCATAGCCTGTTTTTCAAGGTAGCGGTGCGCTTCGGCCTCGGTCATGTGGGCGTGTTCTACCAGACAGCACTTTGCCCGGCTGACCAGCCGCAGCTGCCCGATCTTGTCCTGCAGGCGGGCGTTCTCCTGCCGCAGACGCTGCAGGCGGTGGTTGCCGGCAGCTGCCATGTGCATGGCTTGCAAAAACAACGGGGTGGTGAAGGGTTTGCTCAGCAGCAGCACCCCCTGCTCGTTCAGAGGGGCAAGCAATTGCTCAGCCTGTGCGGCCTTTACCAGAAAGACCACACCGGCATCGGTCTGCTCCACAGCGGTGATGCACAATTCGTGCCCGAACTCATCGGGCAGGGGAGCGTTGACCACGATCAACTCAAAATCAGATTCCGACATTCTGCGCCGCGCCTCGGCTCCGCTGGGAATGATCACCGGGCGGCTGTAACCCATCTCGGACAGCCGCGTGGCGATATACTCGTTGGAGTTGGCACCGGCGCTTACGATCAGTGCGCGTCCCATTTTCCGCACTCCTTTCTCCTGCGCAGGCAGGGATCAGATGGCGTTAAAATAGTAGACGCGCTCGTGCTCGGCCTGGTCAGGCGCACTCCGCAATGCGGCGCAGCGCTTGAGTTCCTCCGAGAAATAGCGCTTAGAAAGCCCCTCCGGCAGCACCTTGCGCAAAAACTCGCTCTCCTCGGCTACCTGCACCGCCTCCTCAAGGGTGGCGGGCAGGGTCTCAAGACCCAGTCCCTCGGCCTCGGCGGCATCGAACAGGTTGCGGTTCACCGGCGGCTGCAAGACCATGCGCTGCTCAATGCCGTCCAGTCCGGCAGCCAAAATCAGGCCAATGGCCAGATACGGGTTGCAGGCAGGGTCCGGGCTGCGCAGCTCCATGCGGCAGCTGTCGCCCTTGACCATGGGGATGCGCACCAGCTGGCTGCGGTTTTGGCGGCTCCAGCTCACATAGCGGGGCGCTTCGTCACAGCCAAAGCGCTGGTAGCTGTTGGGCAGGGGATTGGTGAACACGGTCAGTTCCCGGCTGTGGGCCAGTACACCGGCCATAAAGCTGCCTGCTACGCTGTCCGGGGCAATATCGCCCTCAAACAGGTTTTTGCCGTCCATGTAAAGCGAGAGGTTGATGTGCAGCCCGCTGCCGGCCTGCTGGGGCAGGGGCTTGGGCAGAAAGCTGGCGTGCAGGCCGTTGCGCATGGCAATGGCACGGACGATCTGCTTAAAGGTCATCACGTTGTCGGCAGTTTTCAGCGGCCCTGCGTAGCGGCAGTCGATCTCGTTCTGGCCGTTGCCGCTTTCGTGGTGGCTGTGCTGGGGTGCCATACCCATCTGCTCCATGGTCAGGCAGATATCCCGGCGCAGGTTTTCACCCGCATCCAGCGGCGCAACGTCAAAATATCCGCCAAAGTCAATGGGAATGCAGGTGGGGCGGCCACGGTCGTCCTTTTCAAACAGATAAAACTCGCACTCGGTACCCACGTTGCAGGTAAGTCCCAGCTTTTTGAATTTGCGGTTCATATCCCGTAAAAAGCCCCGGCAGTTGCCGCTAAAGGCTGCGCCGTCCGGCATTTCCACATCGCAGAAGAACTGCATCACCCGCCCTTCGGTGGGACGCCACGGCAGGATGGTCACGGTAGAAAGATCCGGCCGCAGTACAAGGTCGCTTTCCTCAACGTGCATAAAGCCCGCAATGGAACTGCCGTCAAAGCACACGCCCTCTTCCAGAGCCTTGGACAGATTACTGGCCAGCACGGCAATGTTCTTCTGGGTGCCAAAAATATCACAGAAGGCAAAGCGCACAAATTTGACGTTGTTGTCCTCCACAAAATCCAGAATATCCTGTTGGGTGGAATAGCTCATAAATACCCCCCTTACAAAAACTGCATTTCAAATAAAACGCCCAAAGGCCTGCCCTCAAAAAGGGAGCAGGTCTTTGGGCTGGTGTAAGAAATAGGAAAAGGAGAATGGCTAATTGATCCGGCAGCCGGCGGATGCTTATTTTTTACGTTGTCAGGAGATTATCAGACGTAGTAAAGCATCTTGCTGTAGCTGGGCAGAGGCCAGTAATCCTCGCCGCAGATGGTCTCGGCATCGTCGGCAGCGGCACGCAGGGCGTCCATCACCGGGAGAACGTTATCGTGGAAAGCAACAGCCTTCTCGCTCTCGGTGGGCAGTGCCTTGGCGGCATTCACGGCATCCTGCAGGGTGTCGATGGCATCGCTCATGGCATCGGCGTCAGAAGAAAGCTTTTCCAAAGTCTTGGTCTCGCTGCGCACGCTGATATGCTCGCTGACAGCCAGCTTGGAGGCGGCGGTGTTGGCAACCTCGCTCATGTAGGCGTTGATGGCGGGCAGCAGCTGCTTGCGGGCCATCTCCAGCATGGTCAGAGCCTCGATGTTGATGATCTTGGAGTAATGCTCCATCTCGACCTCGTAGCGGCTTTCCATCTCCACCTTGGTCAGCACGCCGAACTCTTCCATCAGGGCGATGTTCTTGGGCTCGACCAGTGCGGGCAGAGCAGCGGGGGTATTCTTCTTGTTGGGCAGGCCGCGCTTGGCTGCCTCGGCTTCCCACTCGGCGGTATAGCCGTTGCCGTTGAAGATAACGCGGCGATGGTCGCGGATGGTACGCTTGACCAGAGCGATAGCTGCGCTGGTAAAGTCCTCAGCGCCCTCCAGCTCGTCGGCGTAGCCCTTCAGCTCCTTGGCGACAGCGGTGTTCAGGATGGTGTTGCAATCGCTCAGGTTCTCAGCAGAGCCGGGCATACGGAACTCGAACTTGTTGCCGGTAAAGGCGAAGGGGGAGGTACGGTTGCGGTCGGTGGTGTCCTTGCTGAACTTGGGCAGAACGTCCACGCCCAGATCCATCTTCATCTTGACGGGGCCGGCATAGGGAGAATCGGATGCGATAGCATCGATGACAGCTTCCAGCTCCTCGCCTACGAAGATAGAGATGATGGCCGGAGGTGCTTCGTTAGCGCCCAGACGGTGATCGTTGCCCGGGGTAGCCACAGAGGTGCGCAGCAGGTCGGCGTACTCATCCACAGCCTTGATGACAGCGGCCAGGAAGATCAGGAACTGCAGGTTCTCCATGGGGGTGTCGCCGGGATCCAGCAGGTTCTCGTGGGTGGTGCTCATGGACCAGTTGTTGTGCTTGCCGCTGCCGTTCACGCCTTCAAAAGGCTTCTCATGCTGCAGGCAGACCAGACCGTACTTGGGTGCGATCTTGCGCATCATTTCCATGGTCAGCAGGTTGTGGTCGATGGCCACGTTGGTGGTATCGAAGATGGGAGCAAGCTCGTGCTGGCAGGGAGCAACCTCGTTGTGCTTGGTCTTGGCGGGTACGCCCAGCTTCCACAGCTCCTCGTCCAGTTCCTTCATGAACGCAGAAACCTCGGGACGGATGACGCCGAAGTAGTGCTCCTCCAGCTCCTGACCCTTGGCAGAGGGAGCACCAAACAGGGTGCGGCCGGTGAGGATCAGATCCTGACGTGCCTCGTAGTCCTCCTTCTTGACAAGGAAGTACTCCTGCTCGGGGCCAACGGTGGTGGAGACGTAGTCCACATCCTTGCCGAACAGCTTCAGGATGCGGACAGCCTGACCGGACAGTGCATTCATGGAACGCAGCAGGGGAGTCTTTTTATCCAGAGCCTCGCCGGTGTAGCTGACGAATGCAGTGGGGATGCACAGCACATCATCCTTCACAAAGGCGTAGCTGGTGGGGTCCCATGCGGTGTAGCCGCGTGCTTCGCAGGTAGCGCGCAGACCGCCGGAGGGGAAGGAGGAAGCGTCGGGCTCGCCACGTACCAGCTCCTTGCCGGAGAACTCCATGATGGCGGTGCCATCGCCCACGGGGCTGACGAAGCCATCGTGCTTCTCGCTGGTGATGCCGGTCAGGGGCTGGAACCAGTGGGTGTAATGGGTAGCACCCAACTCCATAGCCCAGCGCTTCATCACGCTGGCGACAACGTTTGCCACCTCAATGTCCAGCGGAGCACCCTTGTGCAGGGTGTTCTTCAGGCTCTTGTAGGTAGCGCTGGGCAGGCGCTCCTTCATAACGTGCTCATTAAAGACCTTGCTGCCGTAGATCTCCATAACATTTGCTGCCATAAATCCTACTCCTTACTTGATCTTACTTTTTTCTTTCGCCTTGGGTCTGCCGCAATGCAGAAACCCAAAGCGTGCTTACATCTTAACAAAAACGGCGCTGCGAGTCAGGAGGTGACCCACAGCGCCGTTGCTGTCTATGGCTAAGATTATAGTCTTTGCGGGCAAAAAAGGCAATTGACAAAACTGACGATTCTGCACAAACACGATCTCGGATTTTTGGAATAACCGCGATTAGTATGACTTTTGCATCGGAAAAGCCCCCTTCAGAACGGCTTTCTCCGGCTAAAAGGTGCACACTGCGCGGCAGCTGCCCTTATTATAAAAGCGTCAGATGACCTGAAACAGGAAAAACTTGAGGTAGTTCGTCTCCGGTACGCCCCACAAAATGGGGTGATCCGGTGCCTGCTGCTTTACCTCGATCTGCCGCAGCTGCCGGTGAGCGTCCTTGGCGGCGGCGCGCAGCATCTTGATGAACAACTCCTCGGTGGCAAAGTGGGAGCAGCTGGCAGTAGCCAGATACCCGCCCCGGGGCAGCAGCTTCATGGCGCGGTAGTTGATCTCCTTGTAGCCGCGCATGGCATTCTCCACCGTGCGGCGTGCCTTGGTAAAGGCAGGGGGATCCAGAATGATGAAGTCGTAGGGGCTGCCCTCCTTTTCCAGCCGGGGCAGCAGGGCAAAGGTGTCCTCACAGAGGAAATCCATGTTGTCGAGACCGTTGCGTTCGGCGTTGCGCTTTGCCATGGCAATGGCTTCGGCGCTGATGTCGGCAGCAGTCACCCGGGCAGCCCCGCCCTTGGCAGCGTTCAAGGCAAAGCTGCCGGTGTGAGTAAAGCAGTCCAGCACGGTATGCCCGGCGGCAAGGCGTGCTACCGCCCGACGATTATATTTCTGGTCAAGGAAAAAGCCGGTCTTTTGCCCGTTTTCAAAGTCCACATGGTAGTACACGCCGTTTTCACAGATCTCGGTCTGGGTGGTTTCCGGGTGGCTCTCGCCGGGCAGGGTGAACCAGCCCTTGTTTTGTTCCAGCCCCTCCTTGGCACGCAGGGTTTCATCGTTGCGCTCGTAGATGCCGTCAATGGTCTGTCCGTCCGCCCGCAGTACCTCAGCCAAAAGCGGGAAGAGCACCGGCTTCAGCTTTTCCATGCCTACGCTCAGGGTCTGGGTGACCAGAACGTTGTTGAAACGGTCCACCGTCAGGCCGGGGAACTGGTCTGCCTCGCCAAAAATGAAGCGGCAGGCAGAGAGGTCGGCGGGCTCCAGCACGGTCTTGCGGTAAGCCCATGCGTACTCCACCCGGCGGCGCCAGAAGGCGGCATCAAAGGTATCGTTAGCATTGCGGGAAATGAGCCGCACCCGGATCTTGCTTTGCAGCGAGAGAAAGCCGGTGCCGAGATAAGCGCCCTTGGGGCTGACCACATCCACCAGCGTGCCGTTTTCCGGCGCGGTGCCGGGGGCTTCCAGAATGTCGTTCTCGTACACCCAGGGGTGCCCGCCCACCAGAAGACCCTCGGCGTGCTTGTTGACTTTATATACAGGATAAGTGCGTTCGCTTTTCATAAAATGCTCCTTCAACTAAGAATGCGCAAAATGATGCTTGTTCTGCTCTTTATCATAACATAAAAATATGGTAGAATAAATACAAAATTTTGCGGAAGGAAGAAAACGCTATGGAGATCGAACGCAAATGGATGGTGACCGGCTGGCCGGAGGGGCTGCCCCTTGAGGAGGAGTTCACCATGCGGCAGGGCTATATCAGCGTGCAGCCCACGGTGCGCATCCGGGAGGAAGCACTGACCGGCGGCAGCACCGACTATATCCTCTGCTTCAAGTCCGCAGGGGGCTTGGCGCGGGAGGAGATCGAGCGCAGCATCGATAAAGACCTGTTTGTGCAGCTGGAAGAGAAGATCATTGGCAAGCCCCTGATCAAAAAGGTGCGCCGGAGCTATCGCCTGCCGGACGGCACGGTGCTGGAGGTGAACCATGTGGACGAGGGCCTGCCCACAGCGTTCTGGTACGCCGAGGTGGAGTACCCCACGGTGGAAGCCGCGCTCAGCTGGCAGCCGGAAGCCTGCGGCCTTGCGGCATACCTCAACGATGAAGTGACGAACCAGCCCGGCCAGAGCATGGGCGCATACTGGGCACAAACCAGAGGGTAACGCCAACAATACTGTGAAGGGAATGACTGTTTACGAAAAAGATCAAGCTGAAGCTGGAGCTCCAGTATAACTCGCCGGTGATCCTTACCTTTTTTCTGTTGTCCATGCTGGTGCTGCTGGCAGACGGCTGGACGAACGGCTGGAGCACCATGAACCTGTTCTGCGTGTACCGCTCCTCGTGGCGGGACCCGCTGGGTTACATCCGGCTGTTCGGTCATGTGCTGGGTCATGCCAACTGGGAGCATTTTCTCAACAATATGCTGCTGCTGTTGGTAGTGGGCCCGCCCATGGAGGAAAAATACGGCAGCATCCCGCTGCTCAAGGGCATTTTGTTTACCGCGCTGGTCACCGGCGTGCTGCAATGCATCCTGTTTCCCCACACGGGGCTGCTGGGTGCATCCGGCATCGTGTTCATGCTCATCATGCTGTCCTCGCTGGCGGGCTTTTCCGGCGGCATCCCGGTCACTATGCTGCTGGTGGCGGCACTGTACTTCGGCCAGCAGGTGTACGATATCATCTTTGTGCACGATAACGTGGCAAACTTTATGCACATCGTGGGCGGTTTGTGCGGTACCGCCTTCGGCTATTACTGCGCCCTCCACCGCCGCCCGGCGCGCAGCCGCAGATAAAAAGAGAAGAATTATAGTTATAGATAAAAACGGGATACCGGAGCGTCTGTGGACGCTCCGGTATCCCGTTTATACAAGAAAGAAAAATAATGAGTGCGACAAACTGGAACTTGTCGGGGCAAAGCCCCTCCATCTTGCTACGCAAGACCGTTCTGTCGCTTAAAAGCCCCACTGGGGCTTTCATTGTTCTGCTTCGCTCCACAAACGCGAATTTTCAAATTAGTCTTTGCAAATAACCTTTGAACCTTCACCATCAATTACAATTCCCTGACGGTTGTTAATTGGGCATAGATTCAAATCCGAAAACTCAGTCATTATTTTCTCGGTAACTTTCTTAAATGGTGCTGTAAGATAATGCGGAAGAACATAGAAATCAATCAAATCAAGCCCTGCATCATCTTCTTGTGAGTAGTCCTCCGGCTTTTCATCCATTTGCTCGATATATTGGATGCTTGGAGCGCATATAATCGCACCTGCCGATTCACCAATCATCAGTTTTCCCTTTGCCAATTCTTTCTTCAACAGCTCATCCGTTCCCGTTTTACGGAGCTGGTCTATAAGGAAAAAAGAATTTCCGCCGGTAAAATATATCACATCCGCATCTTCAAAAACAGACTGTATCGTTGAATAAGCCTCCGTTGAAATATCAATTTCAGTTACGATTGCTCCCAACTTTTTGAATAATTTTCGAGCCGAGCCGACATAACCGGTGTAGCCTTCACGCAGCGAAGCTGTTGGAATAAATGCGACTTTTTTATTTTCAATTTCTTCCTTTATCAGACTTCCTACACTTGAAAAGTGCGAACATAAAAACAGTTTCATCAATATTCTCCTTTATATATAAATTCCGATTTGTTGAACTAAGCCGAGTATACCATGCCAGCCAATGAAAGTATACCCATCTAGGGGAGAATTGGCTGAAAAAAGCGTTTGAAGCGTTCCGCAGAGCACTTCAAACGCGAACAATAAAAATATTATTTCCATCCCCGGTCGGTGGGGTCCAGCATCCCGGCGGCGGAATACACCAGCGCGTTGCAGATGGCAGCGGCAACGTTGCTGCCGCCCTTACGCCCCATGGCAACAATGGCGGGCACACCATGGGCAGTGCAGACACTGAACAGCCGCTCCTTGCTCTCCACCACGTTCACAAAGCCCACCGGCACCCCGATGACCAGCGCAGGGCGCAGCCCGGCGGTTTCAATCAGGTCGGCAATGGTCAGCAGTGCCGTGGGGGCGTTGCCCACCGCAAGGATGGCACCGGGGTGCTCGGCGGCGGCTCTTTGCATGGACGCCACCGCCCGGGTGGTGCCGTTGGCCTTTGCCAGCGCGGCCACCTCCGGGTCGGCCATGTAGCACAGTGCCATGCCGCCCAGCCGCGCAAGGCCCGGCTTTGTAATGCCGGAAAGCGCCATGTTGGTGTCGGTAACGATGGGCGCAGCGGCTTGCAGCGCCGCCACGCCCGCCGCTACTGCGCCGGGGGTAAAGCGCAGATTGCGGGCGTAGTCGAAATCGGCGGTGGTGTGGATCACCCGCTTGACCACGGCGGCAGTCTCCGGCGGCGGAGTCAGACCCATTGCGTCCAGCTCTGCGGTGATGATAGAAAGGCTCGTCCGTTCAATGTCGGCGGGCAGATGGTGTTGCGGGGTCATACGGTGCTCCTCCTTTCCAGTCCCATGGCGGTGTACAGGGCGTTCATGTCCAGCGCCCGGCGCACACCGTCAGCCAACAGGTCAAACTGCTTCTGGCGATATTCCTGCATGGAAAGCAGCGGCGCATTGGCAGGGGAGATGCCCTTGCGGCTGCACAGCAGCTGCACCAGCTTTTCGGTCAGTTCCCCGGTATCAAACAGGCCGTGCAGATAAGTGCCCGCCACGTTGCCCTGCACGCAGCCCTCGGCGCTGCCGTCTGCAAGGCGGCAGAAGGGCACGCCCTGCACGGCAGTGCGTCCGGTATGGATCTGGTAGCCGGTCAGCACTGCCCCCGCCAGCTGCGGCGCGGTGACGGTGGCGGTGTCCTGCGTGCGGTGCTTTGCGTCCGTAAACACAGTCTGGATGGGCAGCAGCCCCAGCCCGCGCACGGTCTGGCTGCGTCCGCTCTCAGTGCCCTCGGGGTCGGCAAGAGTATCGCCCAGCATCTGGTAGCCGCCGCATACACCCAGCACCGGCGTGCCGGAGGCCGCCAGCTTCTGTACCGCGCTTTCCAGACCGCACTGACGCAGCCAGAGCAGGTCATCGATGGTGTTTTTAGTGCCCGGCAGAATGACCACATCCGGTGCGCCCAGCTGCCGGGGACTTTGCACATACCGCACGCTCAGCAGCGGGTGCTGCTCCAGCGGCATAAAATCCGTAAAATTGGAGATATGCGGCAGCCGCAGAATGGCAGCATCCAGCGGCTTGACAGCATTGCTGCTTTCCAGCCGGGAGGAGAGGGAGTCCTCATCCTCAATATCCACCCGCAGGTAGGGCACAACGCCCAGCACCGGCAGATGAGTCTTTTCCTCCAGCATGGTAAGGCCGGGTTTCAGGATGGCGGCATCGCCCCGGAATTTGTTGATGACCAGCCCCTTGATGCGTGCCCGCTCGGCGGGCTCCAGCAGCTCTACCGTGCCGTACAGCTGTGCAAACACGCCGCCCCGGTCGATATCTCCCGCCAGCAGCACCGGTGCGTCCACCAGCTTTGCCAGCCCCATGTTGACGATATCGTCTGTCTTTAAGTTGATCTCTGCCGGGCTGCCCGCGCCCTCAATAACGATGATATCCACTTCTTCGGCCAGACTATTGTACGCGGCTAAAATATCCGGGATCAGGCTCTTTTTCAGCTTGAAATAGGCGGCTGCGGGCATCTGTCCACGCACCTCGCCGTTCACGATGACCTGACTGCCCACATCGCTGCTGGGTTTGAGCAGAATGGGGTTCATGCGCACATCCGGTTCCATGCCGGCGGCCTGTGCCTGCACCACCTGTGCCCGGCCCATTTCCAGTCCGTCCCGGGTGACAAAGCTGTTCAGCGCCATGTTCTGGCTTTTAAAGGGGGCTACCCGGTAGCCGTCCTGTGCAAAAATACGGCACAGCGCGGTGCACAGCAGGCTTTTGCCCGCCCCGCTCATCGTGCCCTGTACCATAATGCATTTTGCCCGGCTCATGCAAGCACCTCCTGTAAGGCTTTTAAAAGCTGCTGGTTTTCCGGCGCGGTGCGCACGGCGGTGCGGTACCAGCTGCCGTCCAGCCCGGGGTAGTTGCCGCAGCCGCGCAGCACGATGCCGCGCTGCCGCAAGGCGTCGCCCAGCGTTTCCGATGCCTGGAACAGCAGATAATTCGCGTTGCCATCCAGCACCCGCAGCCCCAGCGCACGCAAGCCGTCCCGCAAAACAGGACGCTGCTGCGCAATCAATTCTTGCACCCGGGCTACATAGGCGGTCTCGTCCAGCGCCGCCAGCCCCGCCGCCTGTGCAAGGCTTGAAACTGCCCACGGCTGCCCGGCGGCCTGCATTTTCTCCAGCAGGGCGGTGTTGCTGCACAGGCAGTAGCCCAGCCGCACCCCGGCCATGCCGTACAGCTTTGTAAAGGCTTTCAGGATGATGAGGTTCGGGCTTGCCAGCAGCTTTTTGGCAGACATCGCTTCGCTTTCCGGCAGAAAGTCCAGAAAGCACTCGTCCACCACCAGCAGCGCACCGCAAGCTTCGCACCGGTGCAGCAGCGCCTCCACCAGCGCTAGCGGCGTCAGCTGCCCGGTGGGGTTATTGGGCTGGCAGAGGAATACCATGTCGGTGTGCTCGTCCACAGCGGAAACAAACGCTTCCGTCACTGCAAAATCTTCGCTTTCCCGCAGGAAATGCCGCCGGACGGTGCAGCCTGCCGTTTCCAGCGCGGCGGCATACTCCGCAAAGGTAGGGGCGGGCAGCAGCGCCGTGCGGGGCTTTGCCGCCCACACCAGACGGAAGATGAGGTCTGCCGCGCCGTTGCCGCAGAGGATGTGCTCCATGGGCACCTTCTCGTGCACTGCCAGCTTTGCCCGCAAAGCACGGCAAAGGGGGTCGGGGTAGCGGTCGGCGGTGGCAAGCGCGGCAGTAATGGCCTTTGCCACCCCCTCCGGCAATCCCAGCGGGCTGACGTTTGCTGAAAGATCCAGCGCATCCTGTCCGTACTGCGCCCGGTAACCGGCCCAGTCGCCGCCATGTACAAGCTGCATCATAAAATACCTCGTATCACCAGCCCAAGCGCCAGCGCCAGCAGGCTTTCGGCGTACATCATGCGGTCCGCGCGGCGGATATCCTCCGGCTCAATGGGACGCACAGCATCGCCGATGGTGGGCTTTTTGTAGTATTCACCAAAATAATAGGCGGGGCCCGCCAGCTGCACGTTCAGTGCACCGGCGCAGGCGCTCTCGGTCTGGGCGCTGTTGGGGCTGGCGTGGTTGCGGCGGTCCCGCCGCCAGATGCGCCACGCATTGCGGGCATCGTTGCCGGTCAGGGCGGCAGCTGCAACCCACAGCAATGCAGCAATGCGGCTGGGCAAAAAGTTTGCAATATCATCCAGCATTGCCGCCGCATGCCCAAAGTGCAGATACCGCTCGTTTTTATAGCCCACCATGCTGTCCATGGTGTTAATGGCTTTATAAGTAAGCGCCAGCGGTGCGCCGCCCAGCAGCATATACAACAGCGGCGCGATCACGCCGTCGCTGGCGTTTTCCGCCACGGTCTCCACAGCGGCTTTGGTCACGCCTTCGGCGGTAAGCGCCTGCGTATCCCGCCCCACGATGCGGCTTACCGCAATGCGTGCCGCAGGCAGGTCGGGTTTTAGCAGCTCCCGGTAGACATTCATACTTTCCTGCACAAGTCCCTTTGCCGCCAGTGCCTGCCCGCACCAGAACATCTGTACTGCCAGCCCCAGCAGTGGGTGCAGGGCGGCGGCTCCTATGCAGATAAGACTTGTGAGCGCAAAGGTGCCCACCGGCAGACAAAAGGCTAAAATGCGCCCGCCCCAAAGCTCACTTTCCGGCGTTTTGGGCAGGCGGGCACGCAGCCCTTTTTCCAGCGCAGAGATGGCCTTGCCCATGTACACCACCGGATGCGGAAGCCACGCAGGGTCGCCGAAAACGGCATCCAGCACAAAGCCGCCCAGTACCGCGTAGCCGATCATTCCCGCGCCTCCTTCGTGTACTGCACGGTCTTTACCAGATGCAGCACCCGCTTTGCCGCCCAATCCCGGGCGTCCAGTACAAAGCCGCCGGCGTTGGGAGCGCACCATTCATAATAGTCCTTGTGGGGCAGGGCATAGCGTTCCATGGCAGCCATCTGGGTGCCGCCGTGGGCTAAGATGACCAGCATCTCCTCGCCGTCCGCAAGAGCTTTGTCCACCAGTGCAGAAAATGCCGCGCAGATACGTTCACAAAAAGCGGCCTTGGTCTCGCCGTCCGGGCAAGGACTTTCACAGTTGGCGGCTACCCATGCAAGGTAGTCCGGGTCGTGCTCCATTTCAATATAATTTTTCCCCTCAAAGCTGCCAAAACACATCTCCTTCAGCCCGTCTATTTCTATAAGCTTTGCGCCCGGGAACAGTACCTCGGCGGTTTGCCGGGTGCGGCAAAGGGGAGTGATGTATACGGTCTTGGGGGAGATGTCTGCCCTGCACAGTACAGAGCGCCCGGAGGCAGACAGCGGGATATCCCGCTGCCCCTGATAGCGCTTTTCGGCGTTGTATTCGGTCAGGCCATGACGCAATAAATAAATCAGCATTCCGGCAATTCTCCTTTCAAAACGGTGGGGATGCCGCAGAACATCTGCACCACGCACGCAGCGCGTGCCGCCAGCATACAGGCAAGCCGCCCGGCATTTTCCCGCGCGGCACGCTCTGCGGGGTCTATGGGCACCACACCGCCGCCCACCTCGGTGGACAGCACGATATCATAAGCGGATAATTTGTCCGCAAGTTTCTCAAGTTCAGCGTTGTCTTTGCACCCGGCGGCAAGCTGCTGCACGTCTGCAATGCAGCGGCCGGGCAGGGTGCGGGCAAAGGTTCGCTTGCCGCTGTAAAGCGGCCCGGTGATGAAGATCATAACATCCCTCCCCATTGGCAGGCACACAGCGCCGCCAGCATCCACAGCTCAGTCTTTTGCAAAAACCACCCGGCAAGATCGCCGGTAATGCCGCCCAGCTGCTGCACAGCCACATGGTGATACCACAAGAACAGCAAAATTGCAACTGCTGCCAGTGCTCCGCCGCCCAAAGCAAGCAGCGCCCCACAAAGCAGAACTGCGAGCACCGTCAGCACATTGCGCACGGCGGTGCGGTCTGCGGCACAGGCAAAAGTGTGGGCAAGGCCGGTGTTTTTCGCCATGGGAAAGGCCGCCACCGCAAGGCCGGAAAGCGCCCGCTCCAGCACCAGCACCAGCGTCCACAGCGCACCCACCCGGGGCGTGAACTGCACGCAGGCGGCAAGGCAGAGATAAGCCGCAAAATAGCTGCACAGCCGGATAACGGCAAAGGCTCCACAGTGCGGGTCCTTTAAAATTTCCAGCTTCTTTTCCCGGTCGCCGTAGCTGGCAAGGGCGTCACAGGTGTCGGCGTAGCCATCCAGATGGATGCCGCCGGTCACCCATACCGGCACAAGGCAGAACCCTGCCGCCCGCACCGGGGCAGGCAGCGGCAGCACCCCGCACACGCACCACAGCGCCCCGCATAAAAGCCCCACCAGCGGAAAGGCGCACAGTGCGTACCGCATATTCTTTTCGTTCCACGCAAACTGCGGCACCGGCACCGCCGAAAACATGGCAAAGGCCACTGCAATAGTCTGCAAAACGATCATTTTTCCACTCCTTTATAATAGACAGGGACGCCGCACACCACCCGCACCACGGCATCTGCCCGGGCGGCAAGGGCGTTGTTCACCTGTGCCAGCGCCAGCAGATAGCGGTCCGTGTCTCCGGCATAGTCCGCGCCGCCACTGAAAACCTCGTTAGAGACAACAACTAAATTTTCGCACTGCGCTGCAAGGGCATTCAGCCCCTGCAAAATGTGCTCGGCAGCGGCATCGCCCGCCCCGGCGGGGTCGTACAGCTCGTTGGCGGTCAGGTTGCCCAAGTCCTCCAGCAGCGCCGTCCCCCTACGGGACAGACACACCGTCTCTAAATGCAGCGGACACTCGATGGTCTCAAACTGTTTTGCGGCGCGCATTTTGCGGTGCTTTTCTACCCGGGCGGCGCACTCGGCATCCCACACCTGCATGGTTGCCAGATAGTACCGCGGCAAACCGCAGCGCAGCACAAGGGCTTCGGCGTATTCGCTTTTGCCGCTGGCAGCGCCGCCCAGTACCAGCGTTAGCATTGGGGCGTATACGGCGCAATGCCGCCCTCCGCAAAGGAATAGCACCCATCGTACACCGCCAGCGCCATGTCCCACAGCGGGATGCTGGCCACTGCGCCGGTGCCCTCGCCCAGATGCAGCCCGGCGGTAAGCAGGGGTGTTTTGCCCAGCGCGTCCAGCACCAGCCGGGCGGCAGGCTCAGTGGAACAGTGGCTGGCAAACACGGCCTTTGCCGCAGCCGGGCACAGCCGCACAGCACACAAAGCTGCCACTCCGCTGATAAAGCCATCCATCAGCACGGGCACACCCGCCAGCGCCCCGCCCAGAAACATCCCGCACAGTCCGGCGATATCAAAGCCGCCCAGCTTGCTCAGGACATCCAAGGCATCATCGGGGTCGGGGCTGTTGCAGGCAATGCCCCGCCGGATGGTGTCCACCTTGCGGGCAAGCCCTGCATCAGAAAGCCCTGCACCGCGCCCGGTCATGGTCTGCACCGGCTGTGCCAGCAGCACGGCAGCCACGGCGCTGGAAGTGGTGGTGTTGCCAATGCCCATCTCGCCGGTAGCCACCAACCCGTAGCCCTCGGCGGCAAGCTGCCGGGTCAGGGCAATGCCCCGGCCAATGGCATCCACCGCCTCGGCGCGGGTCATGGCGGGGCCTTTGGTAAAGTCTGCAGTTCCGGCGGCAACGCGGCAGTCCCGCAGCCCGGGCACAGGCGCACCGGCTATGCCCATGTCCACCGGCAGTACATCGCAGTGCACCGTCTGTGCCATCCGGCAGACGCTGGTGCGCCGCGCGGCAAGGTTCTCGGCCACGGTGCGGGTCACGCTCTGGTCGGTCTGGCTTATGCCCTGCGCTACTACGCCGTTGTCCGCGCAGAGCACCGCCACTGCCCGGCGGGAAAAATCAAACTGCGCCTTGCCGGTCAGCGCGGCGGCGTCCTCCAGCAGCGTTTCCAACGCCCCCAGCCCGCCCAAGGGCTTAGCAAGGCTTGCCCAATGGGCATGGGCGGCAGCACGGGCAGCGTCGTCCGGCGGGGTGATGGCAGCAAGCAGCTGCATCAGTTCAGCTTCGGTCATTTTCGTCATCCTTTGTGTTTTAAAAAGTGCTGCGCCGCCTGTACAAAGCGGCGGGGCAGGGCAGTGCCCGCCCAGTAAAGATGCGGGAAACCGGCGTACAAATGCGCGTTTGCAAAGCCGCATTCCCACTGCCTTTTTTCGGTTTTGTACACAGAAAAGTCTGTACCGTTTTCGGAGGAATCCCAGTGGTGAAATTCATGGATGGGCAGCGCTTCTCCGGCGCGGAAAAGCATACTGTCGGCCTTTGCCGTCATGGCGGCATAGCCAAAGCGCACCAGCCGCCCGGCGTTGTGCCCGCTGCCCGGCAGCACATCCGCCATGGGGTAAACCTTGCCGTCCGTACCCTCCAGCGCCTGCCCTAGGTACAGAAAGCCGCCGCACTCGGCAGCGGTGGGCAGACCACCCTGTACCGCCTTGCGGATGGCAACACGCAGAGCGGAGTTTTCGCTCAATTGCTTTGCGTACAGCTCCGGGTAGCCCCCGGGCAGGTACAGCCCGCCGATATTTTCCGGCAGAGAGACATCCCGCAGCGGACTGAAAAACATAAGCTCCGCACCTGCATCCCGCAAGGCGTCCAGCGTTTCAGTGTAGGCAAAGCAGAAGGCTTCGTCCCGCGCCACGGCAATGCGCACGGCGGGTGCGCACGGTGCGGCAAGCGGCGGCACAGCCGGGGCAGGGCGGTCGGTCAACACTGCCAGCTGTGCCCAGTTCAGCACAAGAGCATCGGCAAGCTTGCCCAGCTTTTGCTGTAAGTCCGCAACCTCCCCGGCGGTTTTCAGCCCGAGGTGGCGGCTCTCAATGGCGCATCCCGGCAGATGGGGCAGATACCCCACCACCGGCAGACCGGTCTCGGCTTCCAGCATCGGTCGCAGCGTTTTGTACAAGGCTTCAGAGCAATCATTGAGCAGAATGCCCACGATATGGCTGGGTGTGCGGAACTGCAAAAGCCCCTGCAGCTCGGCGGCAAGGGTGATGCTTGACCCCTTTGGCTGCACCACCAGCAGCACCGGCAGTGCCAGCGTGTCGGCCAGTTCCCATGCGCTTGCGCGGGTTGTCAGTCCCTGCCCATCGTAAAAGCCCATGGCACCCTCGCATACGGCAGCGCCGTGCCCAGCGGCATACCGGGCATAAAGTGTGCGCACCGTATCCGGGGCAGAGAGGTAGAGGTCTAAATTGTGGCTTTCCACCCCCAGCGCACTGCGGTGAAACATAGGGTCGATATAATCCGGTCCGCACTTGAAAGCGCAGGGGTCAGCCCCGCGCCGCTGCAAGGCGGTAAGCACTGCACAGGTAACGGTGGTCTTGCCGCTGCCGGAGCGCGGCGCGGCGATGAGAAACTGCATCATGTCCGTGCCCCCGTAATGAGAAACACCGGGTTGTTGGCCATCAGCAAATGCAGACTACCCGCCGCTTTTGTGCGGCTGACGGAGATCTGTGTCACCTCCGCGGCAAGGCCGTGGGCGGTCAGGGCTGCCACGGCGGCGCTGAGCGTTTCCAACGCAATGGCGGCGATGCACAGCCGTGCGGCTGGATTTTTGTGCAGCACAGCGTCTATAACAGCGTCCATATTGCCCTTTGTGCCGCCGATGAATACAGCATCCGGGGCAGGCAGCGTGTCCAAAGCTTCAGGGGCTTTGCCCTCGATCAGGGTCAGATTATAAGCAGCAAATTTCTCCCGGTTTTTCTGGATAAGTATACAGGCTTCCGGGTCACACTCTACGGCATATACCTGCCCGGCAGGGGCGGCAAGCGCCAATTCCACGCTCACGCTGCCGGTGCCCGCGCCCACATCCCATAGGATATCCGTGGGTGTAACTGCCAGCTTTGCCAGCGCGGCGGCGCGCACCTCCTGCTTTGTCATGGGCACAGCGCCCCGGATAAAAGCATCGTCCGGCAGGCCGGGGGTGCGGCGGGACGGCAAAGCCTCCCGTTCGATGAGCAATACGCTCAGCGGTGCAAAGGCTTGCTCTGCCAGTTCCCGGGCAAGGCCAAAGCGGATGGCTTCTGCCGGGGTGCCAAGGTTTTCGCCCACAAGGGCGTGAGCAGCGCCCAGCCCGGCGGCGGTCAACTTCGAGCAGAGAGTGGCAGGAGAGTCCCCGCCGCCGGTAAGAAAAAATACCTGTGGATGCGACAAAACCTCGGCTACCGGGTCGCAGACACGGCCATGGGCAGATACCAGCTTCCAGTCCTGCCAAGGGCGTCCCACAGCGGCGGCTAAAAGCTGCACACTGGAAAGCCCGGGCAGCACCCGGACGGAGTATCCCATGACCCGCAGCAGGGGTAGCAGCTTTGCCGCACCGGAGTAAAACCCGGTGTCGCCGCTGTACAAAACAGCGGTATCCATATCCGGCTGCGCAGCAAGACAGGCAAGGATTTCCTCGGGCTTATACACCGCCTTACGGTCGGAGGTGCACCCGGCCGGTAAATGCTCCAGTAAGCGCTTTGCTCCAAGAATCAGCCCTGCGCTTTGCAGTGCGGCCAGCCCTTGCACGGTCAGGCTTTCCGGGCAGCCGGAGCCCATTCCGATGAGAGAGATCATACCAGAACCTCCTTGCAGCGTGTCAGAATTTGTGCAGCAGTTTGTCCGTTTTCAGCCGGGCGGCGCACCACGATCAGCTGTGCGCCGGTGTCCTGCGCGGCCTGTGCCTTTTCGGCAAAGCCGCCCACAGCGCCGCCGTCCTTTGTGACCAGATACCGGATGGAGAATTGCTTCATCAGGGCGCAGTTCAGCGCATAGGTGAATGGCCCCTGCATGGCAATGATATTTTTGTGCGGGATACCGGCGGCCTCGCAGGCGGCAATGCCCTCCCGCGTGGGCAGCACCCGGGGGAACAGCCGCTCCGGGCTGAGCGCCGCAAAGGCGGCAAGCTCCTTTGCACCGGTAGCCAGTAGCACATTGCCACTGCATCCGGCCAGAAACGCGGCGGCGTGGGCGGCGGTGGCAAACACCATGCTCCCGGCAGGCAGCGGGCTTTCTTCCCGCAGCAGCCGGTGGTACTCCACCCCGACAGCGGCACACGCAGCCCGGATGTTTTTTGTGGCGTCCACCGCATAGGGGTGGGTGGCGTCCACGCACAGGGCAGCACCCTGCAAAAGGGCGGTCATTTCCTCGGTAGTCAGCCGTCCGCAGTGCACAGTAATGCCGTCCGCTTCGCCCTGTTCCTCCGCGCCCAGCGGGGTGGCGACGCTGACCAGCACCTGTGCGCCCAGCGCCGCCAGCTGCCGGGAGAACACCCGTCCCTCGGTCGTGCCGCTGAAAACCACTGCCTTCATCTGCGGTACCCCCGTGGGGTGACCATTCTGTCGCCCAGCTGTTTTGTGGCGGCGTTGCCGATGTACACGGTGGTAAACATATCCACCGCAGTGTTTTCCAGCTGGGCAAGGGTCAAAACGCGCGCGGTCTGCCCCTCCCGGCCAATGTTGCGCACGATGCCGCAGACGGTAGCGGCGCTTTTGCCGTTTTCCAGCAGAATGCGCACCGCCTTTGCCAGATAGTCCGGCCTGCCCTTGGAGGAGGGATTGTACAGTGCAACGCAGAAATCCCCCATAGCGGCGCAGGCCAGCCGCTTCTCGATGACTTCCCACGGGGTCAGCCGGTCGGAAAGGGAAATGACGCAGAAATCGTGCGCCAGCGGTGCGCCCAGCACTGCCCCGCCGCTGAGGGCAGCGGTCAGCCCGGGCACAACTTCCACGGCAACATCCGGGTAGTCCGGGGCAAGTTCCAGCAGGGGACTTGCCATGCCGTACACCCCGGCATCGCCGGAGCAGACCAGAGCCACCCGCTTGCCGGTGTGTGCCTTTTCCAGTGCCCAGCGGCAGCGGGCAAGCTCCTGCGTCATGCCGGTAGAATAGTATTCTTCGCAGGGAAATTCATCGCGGATGAGGTCAAGATAGACCTTGTATCCACAAATCGCGTCAACGCTTTCCAGCGTGTTTGCAGCCTGCTGGGTCATATAAAAAGGCTCGCCGGGGCCAAGCCCCACGACATAAACCACCTTTTCGGGGCGGTCAATGTCAATATCCATCACGTCAAGCATTCTGCCACCTCCAGTCCGGGGCAAAGGGCCTGCACGCCAGCGCAAAGGTCACGCCGTTGCAGGCAAATTTCGGATAAAATAAGTTGCCGCCTGCGTCCAGCACTGCCGCTCGCTCGCAGACGTTATCCACCCCGGTCACGCTCTGTACAAAAGAGGAGGGGGTGAACTGCCCGGGCGCGCTGCGCAGCTGCGCGGCAGAGTAAAACCGCACCGGCCAGCCGTGTGCCAGACAAAAGGCCAGCAAGCCCGGTTCATTTTGTTTCAGGTCGATGCTTGCAGCGGCGGTAACTGCCTGCGCAGCAAAACCGTGCCGGGCGCAGAAAGCGGCAAAAGCAGCTTCCAGCGTGTCAGCGCTAGTGCACCGCTTGCAGCCGATGCCCAGCACCCCGATACGCGGCACAAGATGCAGTGCCTGCCCGGTGGGGCAAAGGGTGAGTGCAAAGTCGGCTTTTTCCGGGGTGTCAGCGGGGAATAACCCTGCGGGCACAGTGCCTGTTACCGGGAAATCAGCCTGGTAATATACCGGCTGCCCGGCCAGTAATTTGCCGCTGACTAGCTTGATGCGTTCCGGCTCCAGTACCATGCAGTTTTGGTGCTTTGCCCACTCGTCCACCGCAAAAATGCCGTGGGCATCGGTGGCGGTGGTGAGCACCGGCACGGCTCCGCATACAGCGGCAATGGCCCGCGCCAGATCGTTTGCACCGCCCAGATGCCCGGACAAAATGGGCACGGCAAAGCGCCCGCATTCGTCCACCACCACCACAGCCGGGTCGGTGGTCTTGCTCTTGCAGTGGGGCGCGATAGCCCGCACCGCAATGCCCACAGCCCCTACAAATATCAGCGCATCCGACTGCACAAACTGTGCGCTTGTCCATTCTGCAAGAGAAGCGCCATTCTGTCCGCACCGGGCAACGCTGCCGGGCAGGCTGTCGGCAAGGCGTTTTGCCAGCGCAAGGCCGGTCTCCGTAAAGGCAAGGTAGGCGCGGGTCATACCGGGTCTCCCTTGCGGAACTCGGTGGTAAAGGCGGGGTCGTACAGCTTGCTGCGCTCGTACTGCTTGCCGAGAAAATCCCCCACCACGATAAGCGCTGTTTTGGTAATGCCCGCTGCACGGGTGCTCTCGGCCAAAGAACCAACTGTGCACCGCACGATTTTTTCTTCCGGCCAGCTGGCCTTGTACACTACGGCAGCGGGGGTGTCCGGTGTGTACGCACCCTGCAAAAGCGCCGTCTGCACCTTATCGATCAGCCCGATGGATAGGAAAATCACCATGGTCGCGCCATGTGCGGCAAGGCTTGCCAGCTTTTCCCGCTCCGGCACAGGGGTTCGCCCTTCCATGCGGGTGATAATGACCGTCTGGCTGACCGTGGGTAAGGTATACTCGGCGTTCAGCGCAGCGGCAGCGCCGCAAAAGCTGGAAACACCGGGGGTATCATCGTAACAAATGCCGTCTGTGTCCAGTGCATCCATCTGCTCCCGGATGGCACCGTACAGGCAGGGGTCGCCGGTGTGCAGACGCACGGTGGTTTTGCCTGCGTTTTCCATCCGATGCATCACGTCCAGTACCTGCTCCAGAGTCATCTCGGCGCTGTTATAGATAGCACATCCCGGCTTTGCCAGCCCCAGCAGCGCCGGGTTGACCAGACTACCCGCGTAAATAATGCAGTCAGCAGCCTGTAAAAATGCTGCACCGCGCTGGGTGATCAGATCCGGTGCGCCGGGGCCGGCACCCACAAAATGTACCATGTACGTTACTCCTTCCATTCGTTCAGCAGGCGGGCGGCAGTTTCGGTCTGTCCCAGCGGGCCGTGCTGGTTTGAAAACAGCACCGCGCCCACCCGGAATGCCCCGCCCGCGCGGCGGTCGAGATGCAGCTGGATGGCGGCAAGCAGGCTTTGCAGCACCGGTTCCCGCAGCCCGGCTGTATCCAGAATCTCCAGACAGGCATCCGTAGTGGCTGCATTGTACAGCGCGGTGCACACCTCCCGGTCAGCACCGCACAGGGCGGCGTGGGTGCAGAACAACTCCGTGCGGCAGTCTGCCGTGTGGGAGTGGGTGTTCATAATGCCGCCCGCCAGCTTGCACAGCTTGCCGACGTGCCCCACCAGCAGCACCTGTTCAAAGTGTGCTGCTGCTGCCATATCCAGCGTATCTCCGATAAAGTTGGACGTTTTGACCACCGGGATAGTGGCAAACTGCGGATACGTTTCGTGCAGATAGTCCAGCCCGTAGTTGCCCGGGGCAAGGATGAGCCGCCGGTGGTCTTTTGCCCGTAGCGCCGCCTGATTCATTTCCAGCTGGATGGTGTCCAGAATGGCCTGCTGGCTCATTGGCTCCACGATGCCGCTGGTGCCCAGCACCGACAGCCCGCCCTCCACCCCGATATGGGGGTTGAAGGTGCGCCGGGCTACCTCCTCGCCGCCGGGGATGGAGATGGTCACGGCAAAGCCGCCGGGATAACAGGCGGCTTCCGCCTCCCGGCGCAGCGCCTCGGTGATCATCTGTCGGGGCACATGGTTGATGGCGGCCTGCCCGACCGGCTGGTCCAGCCCGGGCTTCGTCACCCGGCCAACCCCTGCGCCACCTGTAATGCGCACCTCGGGTGTGCCGGGGAGCAGCGTCACCGTGGCAGTCACCGGCAGACCGGTGGTCACGTCCACATCGTCGCCGCCGTCCTTTTCAATGGCGCATTCCGCGCCCTCGGCAGCAGCGCGGCAGAACAGGGGGGCAACCTCCACCACGATGCCCTTGGGCGTGCGCAGAGCGACGGTTTCCGGAGCAGTGCCGGTCAGCAGCAGACGAGCAGCTCCGGCAGCAGCCAGCGCCGCACAGGTGCCGGTGGTGTAGCCGCAGCGCAGCAGCTTCTGCCCGCTGCGCACATAGTGCTCAAATTGCGGTTTTTCCGGCTTTGGCGGGTCAAAAACAGCGCTGTACTGTTCCTCGGTCAGGCCGTAGAGTGCTTTGATATTTTCCCGGGCAAAGGCCTGCTCCGGGGACATGGGGGCAGAGACGCCATGCGGCGAAACGCAGACCACCGCGTCCGCGATCTTCTGCGCCATGTCCAGCTCGTGCAGGGTGACAATGACCGCAAGCTGCTGCTCATGCGCCAACTTTTGCAGGATGGTCAGCAGCTCTATCTTGCCTTTTACATCTAAAAATGACGTGGGCTCGTCCAGCAGAAGCACCTGCGGCTGCTGACAGACTGCCCGCGCCAGCAAAATGCGCTGCCGCTGCCCATCGCTGATGCAGTTGAAGTCCCGGCCAGCCAGATGCGCTGCGCCCACCAGCTCCAGTGCATTCTGCACCTGTTTTTTGTCCTCGGCGGAAAGGATGCCCAGCCGCCCGGTATAGGGGATGCGCCCCGCCGCCGCAAACTCAAAGCAGGTGGTCAACTCGGTGCGGCGGGTGTGGGGCAGCATCAGCGCCAGCTTCTGCGCCCGGGCGTTGCCGGGAATGCGTGCCAGCTCCTGCCCTTCCAGCAGCACCGCGCCGCCCAAAGGGGCCAGCTGTCCCGCCAACGTTTTGAGCAGGGTGGATTTGCCCGCACCGTTCGGCCCGATAAGTGCCAGCACCTGCCCCTTGGCAGCACCCAGCGCGATATCCCGCGCAAGGGCAGCTTTGCCGTAGCCGATGGCAAGCGCTTTGGTTTCAACGGAGTTTTTCATCGCACATCCTCCCGGTTGCGGCGCAGCAGCAGCCCAATGACTACCGGCGCACCAAATACAGCGGTGACTGCACTGATGGAGAGCTCCATGGGCGCAAACAGGCTGCGGGCAATTAAATCACACAGCAGGCAGAACGCTGCCCCGCCCAGACAGCACCCGGGCAGCACATACAGCGGGCGGGCACTGCCCAGCAGCTGCTTAACAAGGTGCGGCACCGCAATGCCCACAAAGGAGATAGGCCCCGCAAAGGCGGTAACGCAGGCGGCCAGCAGGCTGGAAAGCAGCACCAAAAGCCGGGAAAACCGCCGCACATCCACGCCCACACTGCGGGCGTAGGCCTCGCCCATCTGGTAAGCGGCCATGGGCTTTGCAAGGCAGAAGGCTGCCGCCAACGCGGGCAGCACCACCAGCGCTGCCGTGCGCACGTTGCCCCACGTCATGCCGGAAAAGCTGCCCTGTGACCAGTTGTGCAGGTTGACGATGCTGCTGTCCTGCGCAAAGGCCACCACAAACTCGGTGATGGCAGAGCAGATGTAACCAATCATCACGCCGCAGATTACAAGGATACTCATGCGCTGTACCCGGCGGGCAGCAGCCAGCACGAAGGCCATAGCCGCCATAGCGCCCGCAAAGGCTGCAAGGATGAGCACGGCAGAGCTTGTCAGCAGGCCGTAGTTCAAAAACAGCACCATTACCAGCGCCACCGCCAGTTTTGCCCCGCTGGAAATGCCCATCACAAAGGGGCCGGCAATGGGGTTTGCAAAAAAGGTCTGCAACAGATAACCCGCCGCCGAGAGCGCAGCGCCCAGCAACGCGGCCATCACCGCGCGGGGCAGGCGCAGTTGGGTAATAATGCCCACGCTCAGCGTGTCCTGTCCGCGTCCGGTCAGGGCTGCAAGCACAGCCTGCGGGGTAAGCGCAACGCTGCCCCAGAACAGGCTTACGGCAAACAGCACCGCCAGCAGCAGGGCAAGGCAGCAATAGGAAAAAACAAGGCGTTTGCGGCTGGTCATAAGCGGCTCCTTAGATGATCCTGGTCAAAAAATGCAGGGTGTCGGGGTCGGCAGTTTCCCCGGTAAAAACAGCGTGGAGGTCCAGCATAAAATCCGCCAGCGCCATGCTCTGCTGGAAAAAGCTGGGTGTCGTGCACCAGATATTCCCGCTTTGTACCGCCTTGCACTCTGCCAGCAACGCGCAGCGGGCAAGCAGTTCTTCTTTTGTGGAGATGGTGCCCTCGATAGTGCCGTTATAAATGAGCACATCGGCATCCTTGACCCCGGCGTAAAGATCTTCCAGCGGGATATTCAGGGTGGAAAGGCTGTTGCCGCTGTCGGCAAGGTGGGCAAAAACATATTCGCCCCCGGCCATGCCGATCATCTGCGCCACATAGTCTCCGCTTTTGCGCACAGTGGCAAGGCCGCTGGATGTAATGGAGAAAAACGCGCAGCGTTTGCCGGTGGAGGGCTGCTCCAGCAGCGGTGCAATGCGCTGTGCCTGCTGGGCGAAAACCTCCTCGGCAAGGGTTTCTTTGCCCAGCAAGATGCCGTACAGTTTGATCCATTCCATCCGTGCCAGCGGGCTGCTCTCGTAGCTGGAGCGCTCCACCAGCACCGGAATGCCGAACCGTTCTAATTGTTCCTTCACCTCCGGGGTGTGGTAGATCATGGTATTTTCCACCGCAAGGCCGCAGTTTGCGGTCAGGATGCGTTCGTAGTCCGGGGCGCTGTACTTGCCCGCGTAGGCGATGCGCCCGGCCTGCATGGCCTGCTTTGCCTCGTCCAGATACCAGCCCTCGGCGCGGGTGCCGGAAAGGGCAATGCTGTCCAGCGCGTCCAGATGGAGAAATAAGTCCATGGCAGAGGTGGACACCAGATAGATGTTCTGCACCGGCTGCTGCAGAACGGTCACCCCGGCAGGCACGGTGCGCAGAGTGGCAGCGCCCTCCGGCCGGATAAGGAACTTTGCCTGTGCGTCCGGGATGGTCAGCAGGGTAGAGCCGTCCGCGTAGCAGTCGGCGGTAAACTGGGTGGCGTAGTCCAGCGGGTAGGCGTGGTCAAAAACCAGCGCGTCCGTATCGGCGGGTGCGGTGGGTGCGGCCGTGCAGCCTGCAAGCACCAGCGCGGCGGCGGGCAGAGCCTTTAAAAATTGAGCGCGGGTCAGCTTCATGGAAGGTTACTCCAAAGTAAAGGTCAGGGTGTATTCGATCTCGTGGGGCTTGCTCATGGCAACGGTGTCGGCGGTAACAGCCAGCGGGGTGCCCAGAGCAGCTACCGGGATCTCAAAGGTAGAGTTGCCCTCGGTGTTGGTGGGCAGATACTTCTCACCATCCACGATCATGTAGTCGTAGTTGGGGCTGCTCCACACGATGGTAGCGGTCATCTTGCCATCTGCCACGGTCAGGGCAGCAGGGCTTTCTACGGTGGCGCGGCCGGAGCCGCCCTCCAGCACCACAGCAGCGGTGTAGTTGCCGTCTGCGGGGGTCTCAGCAGTCTGCTCGGTCTTAGGCTCGGCATTGCGCACGCTCACGGTGTGGTCATACCACTTGCCCTTGGTGCCCAGCAATGCCAGCTGGAAGTCGGTGTCCAGTGCCTCCACCGGGATGTCGTATCCGTACACTTCTTCGGTGGAGCCATCCGCGTAGGTAACGGTGTCCACGGTGGGGATGAGCCATGCGGTCTTGTTGGCCTCGGCGTCGGCGGCAAGGCCGGGGTAGAGGTTCACAATCTTTTTGGAAGCCAGACTGACGTGAAAGGTCATCACGCCGTTTTCCACGGTCAGGGTGCCCTTGCCGTTGCAGGCTTCACTTGTGTGGAACATACTGCTGTCGGTCTCGAAATCAGCGGTGTACACGCCGTCCGGCAGAGCGGTTTCGGCCACAGCAGAGGAAGCCACCACGGAGGAAGCCGCTTCAGAGCTTGCGGCAACGGAAGAAGCGGGAGCAGCAGTCCCGCCGCAGCCTGCCAGAGAAGCAGCCAGCACCACGCCGGCCAGAGAAACGGTAATAAACTGTTTGCAGCGCATAAAATAAATACCTCAGTATCATAAATTTTGACCCGGAATTTGGCTTTCCGGGGTAGGGGGCATGTTCTCCTCGCGCGGGGAACGCGCCCATAAAAGAAGCCCTCTCCGTGTGCAGGGCAGCGCCGGAGAGGGCTTCTGAATCCATTAGCCGTTCAGAAGATCCATAGCGGCCTTGGTATGTGCAATGTACAGCTGCTGGATGTCCGCAATGCGGCCCAGACCGGAGATCTGGCAGTCCACATTCTCAAAGCAGCCTGCGGCGGTAAACTGGCTCAGCCAGCTGTCGGCGTCCTCACCGGCCATGTCGTTGTTGGCGTGGTCGCCTGCCACCACCATCAGCGGGCGCAGGATGACCTTGGTGTAACCGGCAGCCTTCACGGCCTCAATGACAGCCTCGCAGGAGGTCTCCTCAGGCTCGCCCTCCACCGTGCCGATGAACACGTTGTCGTAGCCTAAGGTCTGCATGGTGGTCTGCATCTGGCTGTAGCTCACCTTAGCGGTGTGGGAGGTACCGTGACCCATAAAGACGAAAGCGGTCTTATCGGCAGCGGCAGCGGCGGCGCTGTCGTAACCGGCATCCTTCACAGCGGCAGCGGTAACGGCCTTGGCAACAGCTTCCTTATCTGCGTTGATGACGGAAGCGTCTGCGCCCACCTCGCCCAGCAGGGGCTCAGCCACAGCAACGCTCTCAAACTTGTCGCGGTACTGGTCCAGCATCTCGGTCATCTCGTCATACTCGGCACCGTGCATCAAATGAGTGGGCTGCACGATCAGGTTCTTCACGCCGTTTGCCACAGCGCGGTCCAGCGCCTGCTGCATGTTGTCAATCTTCTCACCATCGCGTGCCTGCACATGGTTGATGATGATCTGTGCGGTAAAGGCGCGGCGCACGCTCCAGTCGGGGTAGGCAGCCTGCAGGGCATCCTCAATGCCCTTGATGTCGGCAGCGCGGCTGTCGTTGAAGGAGGTGCCGAAGGACACCACCAGCAGCTCGTTCTTGCCGATCTCATCGGCGTTGCGGGCATCGTCCTTGGAGGCATCGCCGGTGTCGCGGCCAAAGTAGTCGGGGTCGGCGTTCTCGCCCTCCACCAGCTCCTTCTGGGCATCGGTCAAAGCGTCCCAAGCGGCCTTGGCGGCTTCGCACTGGGCATCGGTATCGTCGGTGCGCTGCTGCACATAGATGGCATCGATCAGGTCTGCCACATTCTGTGCAGCCAGTGCGTCAGCGTCTGCACCGGAAGCTTCGCTGCTGGCGGCAGAGCTGGCAGCAGCAGAGCTGGCAGTGCTGGATGCAGCCCCGCCGCAACCGGTCAGTACACCGGCGCACAGAGCCAGAGCGGTCAGAGCGACCGCCGTTTTGCGGATGTTGCGTTTTTTCATCTTGTTTTCCTTTCCTGATGTGGGTGAAATACGGCGCCGAACAGAAGGGTACAGGAAAGAGAACCTAGGGTGTATCTGAAAAGTCGAAAATTTAGTCTATTTTTACAAGCACAGCTGGATTTTGCGTGAATCAGCCTTGAAATCCACAAAGGATTCCTGCGGCTATTTGCCTTAAATCCCGCTTGTGCTTGCGAAATATCCGTCATTTTCTTTGTTTTCAGATACACCTAAAAAACGGGGCCTTTTGCTTGCGAAATGGCAAAGCAAAAAGACCCCGTATTTTACAGGCTTTTTGGTACAACCAATTCCTCGTGATCTGGGGCGGCAAAGCCCCGGTACCAACAGCAGGCAGGTTTCCTGACTCAAAGCTCAACGCCCGCTGCCGCCTTCCCAAGCCGGATGGCTCAGTGACCGGTGCAAAAGCACCCTGACAGTAGACTCCCTTATCACAGTGACGAGATCGTGCGGGATTTGCACCCGCTTCCCTTTTAACGTTCCTGCCGCCGCCCGATGGGGCAAAGTGACGGAACGCACCTGTTGTTTTCTGTTCAGTTCGACAAAAAGTATAGCACAGCCCCTTACAAAACGCAAGAAAAACCGGAGAAATGCTTGACCTTCCCCCCGTCGGAAGGTGTATACTTGGCTCAAAACTGAAAGCAAGGAGGCAGCTCATGTTAAAGATAGAACATCTGACCAAAACCTACGGCGGCAAACCCGCCGTGCAGGACCTTTGCCTGCATATCCGACCGGGGGAGCTGTGCGCCTTTATTGGCCACAACGGCGCGGGCAAGACCACTACTTTAAAATGCTGCTGCGGCATCCAGCAATTCGATACCGGAGAAATTTATGTGGACGGCATTTCAGTGCGGGAAAATCCGCTGGAATGCAAGCGGCGCTTAGCCTACCTGCCGGATGACCCGCAGCTGTACGAGTATATGACCGGCATCCAGTACCTTGATTTTATCGCGGATATCTTTGGCGTAAGCGCCGCACAGCGGACGCAGCGTATCCGGCAGTACGGCGATGCCTTTGGCCTGACGCAGGACCTTGCGCAGTCCATCGGGGCATACTCCCACGGCATGAAGCAGAAGCTTGCCATCATTGCGGCGCTGCTGCACGAGCCAAAGCTGATTTTAATGGACGAGCCTTTTGTCGGGCTGGACCCACTGGCCTCCCATCAGCTCAAGACCCAGATGAAAGCTTTTTGTGCGCAGGGCGGCGCGATCTTCTTCTCCACCCATGTTTTGGAAGTGGCCGAAAAGCTCTGCGACCGGGTGGCTATTCTGCGCAAAGGCCAGCTGGTGCGCGAGGGTGCCATGGAGCAGGTGCGCGGCGACGACACGCTGGAAGAGGTATTTCTGGAGCTGGAGGATACGGGGGGAGCATTATGATCCGTGCATTGCTCAAAAAACAGCTTCTGGAACTGGGGGCGGCCTTTGTGCGCAGCAGCAAAACGGGCAAGCGGCGCTCCCGGGCAGGAGCATTCGGGTATGCATTGCTGTTTGCGGTGCTGATTCTGCTGGTCATGCTCAGCTTTGGCTCAATGGCGCTGCCGCTGGCGGTAACGCTGGTGCCGCAGGGGCTGGACTGGCTCTATTTTGTGCTGATGGAGCTTTCGGCGCTGACGGTCAGTGTGCTGGCCAGCGCTTTTACCAGCTACGGGCATTTGTTCCGCTGCCGGGACAACCAGCAACTGCTGGCGCTGCCCATCCCGCCGGGCGCTATTTTTGCGGTGCGCTGCGGCGGGGTGTACCTGACCGGGCTGATTTATCTGCTGCTGGCGTGGGTGCCCTCGGTGGTCTGCTATGCGCTGGCGGCACCCTGTCCCGGCGGAGCCCTGCTGGCAGCGCTGCCGGTGGCACTGGCGCTGGCGGGAGTTTCCATGGTGCTGGCTGTTCTGCTGGGCTGGGCGGTGGCGCTGCTCAACCGCCGCGCCCGGCACAAAAACCTTGTCACCGTGGTCGGTACGCTGCTGTTTCTGGCGGTCTACTATGCAGTGTTCCAATGGGTGGGCAACGCGGTAGATGCCCTTGCGCTGGATGCCGTGCAGGCGGGCGCAGCAGCCAGCCGTGCTGCTGCGCCGCTGCGTCTGCTGGGTCTGGCGGCAGTGGGCAACGTCCCGGCGCTGCTGCTGTTTCTGGCGCTGGCTGCGGCCTGTATGGCGCTGTGTGGTAAGGCGCTGGCAAAGCCCTATCTGCGGCTGCTGACCCTTGAACCGGGCAGAGCCAAAACGGAATACCGCGCAAAGACACAAAAAAAGCAGCCCCCGCACCGGGCATTGCTGCGGCGGGAACTGCTGCATCTGGGCGCTTGCCCCATGTGGCTGCTCAACTGTGCACTGAGCAGTCTGCTGCTGCCGGTGCTGGGCGTGGCAGTACTGTGGAAGGCCGCAGACCTGCGCACCTTTACCGTTGCTTACCTGCCGGAGAGCCTGCCCATGCTGGTGTGCGGGATGGTGTGCACCATAGCCGCCATGAACTTTATCACAGCGCCGTCGGTGTCGCTGGAGGGTGGCACCCTCTGGCTGCTGCAAAGCCTGCCGGTGACTCCGCAGCAGGTGCTGCAGGCAAAGGTGGAGCTGCAATTGCTGCTCACGCTGCCGGCGGCGTGGCTGTGTGCCGGGTGTGCCATGGCGGCGCTGCGCATTCCGGCAGGGCAGTGGCTGCCGGTGCTTGCCGTGCTAACAGCCTTTGTGTGGCTGACAGCGCAGCTGGGGCTTGCTTTGGGGTTGTGCCTGCCCAACCTCCATTGGGTCAGTGAAGCCGCCGTGGTCAAGCGGAGCGCCGCCAGTATGCTTGCCATGTTCGGCGGGTGGCTGCTGGCGGGCGGGGTGCTGTTTTTGCCCCTGATCTTACTGGACTACGCTGTGCCGCCGCTGGCTGCACAGACTGTTTGTTTGGCTGTGCTGCTGGGGCTGGATTTACTGCTGCACCGCTGGCTGTGCACCCGCGGCGCAGCCCGGTTTGCCGCCCTGCACTAAAGTGGGACGAATTGGAATGCCCTCCGCTTTGCTTTGGACATATTCAGCGGAAAAACTCATTTGAGTAGAGCAAAATCGGGCAGTCTGCGGACTGCCCGATTTTGCATTTTCACGGGAGGAAACGTAATGGAAAACAGCCACTGCCGGCAGACCAGTGAAGCTTTTTGTTTTGCAGTTATAGCGCATCCAATGCGGTGCGGGCGGCACGGATGTTTGCTTCGCTGGTCTGCCAGATCTCAAACTCCGAAAAGCCCGGCAGACCCATGGGCACGCCCTGCCGCCGGAAGGTCATGCGGCTGTCCAGCACCTGCTTGCCGGAAAGGTGGAACGCCCGGGCACCAGTCTGGGCGGCAAGGGCGGGGATGTTGGCAGCAGATACGCCTGCGCCTACCAATATTTCCACTTCCTGCCCGGCAGCTTCCACCAGCTGCCGCAGCAGGGCAGCACCCTGCGGGGCGCTTGCGGCCTGTCCGCTGGTCAGAATGGTGGCAAGCCCCAGCTGCTTTGCAGCCTCCAGCGCGGCAAAGGGGTCGAAGCAAACATCAAAGGCGCGGTGCAGGGTGCAGTCCACGGTGCGGTGTGCTTTTTCTGCCGCCTGTCGGGCTGCGGCGTAGATAGGGCGCAGAGCATCGGTGTCCAGCGCCCCCGCCGGGGTCAGCACGCCGGTCACGATGCCGTCGGCACCGGCGGCTACCAGCTCGGCGGCGCACTCGGCCATTTGTGCCAGCTCGTAACGGTCGTAGCAGAAATCGCCGAAGCGGGGACGGATAAGCGCCCGCACCGGCAGACCGGTCTCAGCCTTGACCTGACGCAGCAGGGCAGGGGAAGGGGTGGTGCCGCCGATAATAAGGTCGGCGCACAGCTCTAACCGGTCAGCGCCGCCGCGTTTTGCCGCCAGCGCGCTGGCGGTGCTGTCTACGCATACTTCCAAAGTGCAGTGCATAGCGATACCTCCATCTACAAAAAACGATTTTGAATGGCCGCCGCGCTGCTTTGGCCATTTTCAGCGGAATGAATATTTTAATTTATCAATGGGAGAATCTGCGGATTTTCCCATTGATTTTTTCACAGGGGGGAGAGCAAAGGAAAAGTGCTTTTGTTTGATGCTGTGTTCTAAAAAAGGCTGTTGCGCCATGATATGTGCAACAGCCTCGGGGAGTTATGGTTTATTTTACGCTTTCAAGGAAGCGGACAAAACCGGCGCGGCCTGCTTCATCCAGCTTGTACACACCGGCATCGGCCAGCACCTGTGCAAACACATGACCCACCTCGTCCTGCAGGATGGTGTGGACGTTGTCGGCGCTCAGTTCCGGGTGCTTTGCAAGGATCTCTTCCGCCCACTCGGCATGCTTTTGCAGGGCTTCGGGGTACTCTGCGGTGGGCCGATGCGCCACCAGCACATCGGCAAGGTCGAACAGCTCTTGCTTCAGGCGGCTAGGCAGCACAGCAAGACCCATGACCTCGATCAGGCCGATGTTCTCCTTTTTGATGTGGTGCAGCTTGGCATGGGGGTGGTACACACCCAGCGGATGTTCCGGGGTGGTGATGTTGTTGCGCAGCACCAGATCAAGCTGATACTTGCCGTCCCGCATCCGGGCAATGGGGGTGATGGTGTTGTGGGGCTCGCCGTCGGTCTCGGCAAAGATAAAGCAGCTTTCATCGGTGTAGCCGCGCCATGCGGTCAGCAGCTTATCGGCCAGCTCTACAAGGCGTGCATCGTCGGCACAGGTCAGACGGATGCAGCTCATGGGCCAGTGCACGATGCCGGCCTCCACATCCTCAAAGCCGGGGAACACCCAAGCCTTTTCAATGGGAGCCTTGGCCATTGCAAACTCGTAGTGACCGCCCTGGAAGTGGTCGTGGCTCAGGATGCTGCCGCCCACGATGGGCAGGTCAGCGTTGCTGCCCACAAAATAGTGGGGGAACAGTCCCACAAAATCCAGCAGCTTGCGGAAGGTCGCCCGCTCAATCTTCATGGGGGTGTGCTGGTTATTGAACACGATGCAGTGCTCGTTGTAGTAAACGTAGGGGCTGTACTGCAAATTCCATGCGCTGTCGTTAATGGTCAGCGGGATGATGCGGTGGTTTTCGCGCGCAGGGTGGTTCATACGGCCGGCGTAGCCCTCGTTCTCCGCACACAGCTGGCACTTGGGGTAAGCACTCTGGGGTGCAAGCTTTGCGGCGGCAATGGCCTTGGGGTCTTTTTCCGGCTTGGACAGGTTGATGGTAATGTCCAGATCGCCGTACTCGGTCTTGGTGACCCATTTCAGATCGCGCTTGATACGGTAGCGGCGGATGTAGTCGGTGTCCTGACTGAACTTGTAGAACCAGTCGGTGGCGGCCTGCGGCCCCTCGTTTTCGTACCGCTCCTCAAAGTTGGCGCGCACGATGCTGGGGCGCGGGGTCAGCACGCCCATCAGCTTGGTGTCAAACAGATCGCGTGCGGTGGAATTATCCTCGCACACGCCGCGGGCAACGGCATCGTCCACAAGGGTCTTGAGAATGCTTTCCAAGTCGGTGTAGCACGCTTCGCCCTCCGGGGCGGTAAAGTCGTCCAGCTGCATGGTCATCAGCAGCTGGTTGCGGATATAGATCTCGTCATCGGGCAAGATCAGCCCGGTGTCCAGCCCGTAGTTCACGAGCTGCTGGATGGCGGTGGAGATCACAGCACAGCACCTCCCTCAGGACGGATGTTCAGCACATGGCAGCGGCCAGCGCCGAGGATCTTTTCCATGTTTGCCTTAAAGTCTGCCAGCATCTCCACCGGCACAAAGGCCTGCACCGTACCGGCAAAACCGCCGCCGTGCACGCGCACAGCACCCTTGCCGCCCAGATAATGCTTGGCAGCGGCGATGGTCACAGCCACCTCCTGATGCTCCTTGTAACCGGCGGGGATCACGTTCTGCAAATACTCCCAGCTGCTGTCGCCGGAGGCAGTTACCAACTGCAAAAAGGCTTCAAAGTCGCCCTCGCGCAGGGCGGCTACCTGCTGGGGCACGCGGTCATTATCGGCGTAGAAGTGGAAAGCGCGCAGCACAGCGCGGTCGCCGCACTGCTTGCGGCAGGCCGGGATATTTGCAAGGAAAGTCTCAAAGGGCACGTCCCGCAGTACCTCGCCACCGCACACAGCGGCCACAGCGCGGCACTCGTTGGGGATGGCGGCATACTCATCGGTCAGGTCGGCGTGGTCTGCACCAGAGTCCAGAATGCACAGTGCCAGACCTGCCTTGGAAAAGTCCACCTGCACCGGTTCCACGTCTGGGTTTGCCTTGTCGGCAAAGTCGATGGTGATAATGTTGCCCACGCTGGAGGCCATCTGATCCATCAGGCCGCAGGGCTTGCCAAAGTACACATTTTCAGCCCACTGGCCGATCTGTGCAATAGCGATGGGGGAGACCTTTTCAGCCATGAAGCAGTCGTTCAAAATCACGCCGACCAGCACCTCAAAGGCGGCAGAGGAAGAAACGCCGCTACCCTTGGGCACGTTAGAGGAGATGTACACGTCCAGACCGGACAGCTTTGCGCCACGCTGACGGAAAGCCTCGCACTCGCCGCGCAGCAGGGAAGCGGTGGTGTTCTCCTCCTCCTTGCGGGCAGTCAGGTCGTCAAGGTCGATGACGCAAAGGTCGTACCCCTCGCTCTGTACGCGCAGCTGGTTCAGGCTGTTGGGGGCGGCAGCAGCGATCATGTCAATGTTCACGCTGCCAGCCAGTACACGGCCATGCTGGTGGTCGGTGTGGTTGCCGCCGATCTCGGTGCGGCCAGGGGCACTATACAGACCGGCCTCGGTATGTGCGCCGAAGGTGGTCTCTAACCCGTCCAGAACAGCCGTATAACGGGCTGCCTGTGCAGGGGTCTCGTCGGGGGCGCAGCAGTACAGCGCAGCCAGACGCGCAGCGTGTGCACCCTCGGTCAGTTCCTGCTTCCAGGTGGAAATAGACTTCATCATGGAAATTTCCTCCTACTATTATGATCGGAAAAGTCGATGCAGCCGTTCGCAGCTGCCGTAGCTGATTCTATAATAGTCAAATGCAGCGCAAAAAACCATGTGTTATTGTTGCATCTCGATGAAAAGTTGCAAAAAACGCCGATGGAAGCTGATCGGCTGCTTGCAAACAAATAAAATAAAAATTTCTTGGGTAAATCAAAATGCTTGGCATAAATGCACACAAATCCCGGAATTTTGAGCGCAGCGCCCAAAAAAGACGGGATGGAAAATTGCACTTTGCACAAAAAATACCCCCGCACCGATGCAGCCATCGGGTGCGGGGGTGTGGTTCAGCGGGTAAATTCGCTGCCGGTCAGTCCGTCAAGGTTCAGCATTCCTTCCAGTGCGGCAATGTCGGCGTTCACGTCCAGCGCATCGGCTTGGAACAGCTTGTCCAGCTGGTTTTCAAAGGCGGTCACCAGCAGGTCCATGCTGCGCTCAATGCTGTGCTTGGCGTCGGTGATGTTCGTGCCCTCCACTGCCTGCCCGGAAAGGCTGGCGTAGGTGTTCAGCAGCTTGAGGGCGGTAGGCAGATAGTAATTCATAAACTTTTGCAGCTGCGCCTTTTTCTCCGGGTCCTTCTGCGCCAGCGCAAAGATGCGCCCGCTGACCTCTTCCAGCCGGGAGATCTTCTGGCTCATCACCGGGTCAGGGATGGCATCGTTCACCTCCCGCAGCTGGCGCAGCAGGGCGGCGTACTCGTCCTCTGCAGCGGGCTGAGCTTTAGGTGTCGGGGCTTGCGCAGGCTTTTTCGGCTGTGGTGCCGCACCCCGCACCACCAGCGTGTCGGTGCGGTTGTCAATATAGGCATCCGCGCCGAAGTATCCGTGCTCGATGGCGCTTTTCACGGCAGCGCGTCCGCGGGCGGCATCCACCCCGGCAGCGGCGAACAGCTCCGGCAAAGAGATATTATCCCGCTCGCCTACCACCTTATCCAGCAGCCGCTCCAGCTTGCGGGTGCTCTTCATCCGCAGGCCGGTCAGCAGTGCACCGCCGCCGCCAATGGCCATGGCAATATTGGAAAACAGCTCCCCGGGGTCGGGCCAAAACTTCCACACACTGATGACATCCACCGCGTCCGTCACGCCGGCAAACAGAAACACAGCACCCATGATGGTGCAGAGGGTGGCAATGTTTTTATGCCATTGCTTTGCGCTCTTCTGCTCTGCCGTGGGAACATCCTGCCCGGGGAAAGGCGGCGTTTTAGGCATGGGTGCGTTTGGGGCGGGGCGGTAGTCACCCCGGGCACGGGCAGCTTCCTGTTCTTCCTTCTGCACCTTCTGGTCGATGCCTTTCAGGATAAACAACAGCACCCCTAACGGCCCGGACATCGCCATCACGATAAAGATGGCAATGGTGGGGATCTTTGCAAAATAATGTTTTCTCGGCTCCATGAAATAAATTTCCTTTCACAGAAAGATAAAAATAAAAGACCGCGTTCCACTCTATTATAGCGGAGCGCGGCCTTTTTGTTAAGGGGGTATTTCTGTGCGTGAAAAACTTACTTCATCAGGCTGCAAACGGCCTCGGCATAAGCGGCGGGGTCATCCACGGGCAGACCTTCGATCAGCTGTGCCTGTGCGTACAGCAGGGCGCTGTACTTGTTCAGCTTCTCGGTGTCACCGGCTTCCTGTGCGGCCTTCAGGGCAGCAAACACGGGATGGTTCACGTTCAGCTCCAGCACCTTGTCGCTCTTCACGCCCTCGCTGCCGGGCTGCTTGGACAGCACCTTCTCCATCTCAATGGACAGCGGGCCGTCAGAGCTCAGGCAGACGGGGTGATCCTTCAGGCGGGTGGAGACCTTAACCTCCTTCACCTTGCCGTTCAGCGCGTCCTTCATGGCATCGAACAGTGCCTTGTTCTCGGCAGTGGCATCCTCGGCGGCTTTCTTCTCCTCCTCGGACTCCAGACCCAGATCACCGCTGTTCACGTTCTTGAACTCCACGGTGCCGTCCTTGCCCTCGGCATCCTTGCGGGGGTAGCTGTGCAGGATCTGCAGGCAGAACTCATCCACATCCTCGGTCAGCAGCAGCACGTCAAAGCCCTTGTCCAGCACCAGCTCTGCGGAGGGCAGCTTTGCCAGACGGTCGGTGGAGTCGCCTGCGGCAAAGTAGATGTACTTCTGCTCTGCGGGCATCTTGTCGATGTACTCCTGCAGGGTGACCATCTTCTGCTCCTTGGCAGACCAGAACAGCAGCAGGTCACGCAGCAGCTCAGCGTGCATACCGTAATCAGAATAAGCACCAAACTTGATCTGACGGCCGAACTCCTTCCAGAACTCCTCGTACTTTGCACGGTCGTTGTTCAGCATGGCGTGCAGCTCGTTCTTAATCTTCTTTTCCAGTGCGTTGTGGATCAGTTTCAGCTGGCTGTCCTTCTGCAGCATCTCGCGGCTGATATTCAGGCTCAGATCCTGACTGTCCACAATGCCCTTTACAAAGCTGAAGTAATCCGGCAGCAGGTCGGCGCACTTTTCCATAATGAGAACACCGGAAGCGTACAGCGCCAGACCTTTCTCGTAGTCTTTGGTGTAGAAGTCGTAGGGACGGTGGCTGGGCACGAACAGCAGGGCGTTGTAGTTGGCAGTACCCTCGGTGCGGCTCACGATGACCCGGGCGGGGTCGGCGTAATCGCCGAACTTATCCTTGTAGAAGCTATTATACTCCTCATCGGTCACTTCGCTCTTCTGCTTCTTCCAGATGGGAATCATGCTGTTCAGGGTCTCCAGCTCGGTGTAGGTCTCCCACTCCGGCTTGTAGTCCTCGGGCTTGGGGTCCGGTTCCGGCTTCTGACGGCTCTTTTCGCGCTCCATCTGGATGGGGTAGCGCACATAGTCGCTGTACTTCTTCACAATGGCCACGATGCCGTATTCGTCCAGGAAGTTGTCGTATTTCTCAGTGTCGGTATCCGGCTTGATGTGCAGAATGATCTGGGTGCCCACGGTATCCTTCTGGGCGGGGGTCATCTCGTAGCCGTCCACACCGGAGGACTCCCACTGCCAAGCCTCGTCCGAGCCATAAGCCTTGGAGATAACGGTCAGCTTATCGGCCACCATAAAGGCGGAGTAGAAGCCCACGCCGAACTGACCGATGATATCAATGTTCTCGTCCTTGTTGTCCTTCTTGAAATCCAGAGAACCGGAGTGGGCAATGGTGCCCAGATTCTGCTCCAGCTCTTCCTTGGTCATACCGATGCCGTTATCCTCCACGGTCAGGATGCGGTTTTCCTTATCGCGGGTGATGAGAATACGGAAATCGCTCTTGTTCATGCCCACGGAGGTGTCGGTCAGGCTCTTATAGTACAGCTTATCAATGGCGTCCGAAGCGTTGGAGATCAGCTCCCGCAGGAAGATCTCTTTATTGGTATAGATGGAGTTGATCATCATGTCCATCAGTTTTTTGCTCTCTGCCTGAAATTCTTTCTTGGCCATAATACAAAACCTCTTTTATCACATATTTGGTGCGCCGTACCCGGTAAACTGCCGGGATACTTAGCACTCATAACTTCTGAGTGCTAATATACAACGACTTGCAGGGAAAATCAAGGCTTTTCATAAAAAGTTAAAAAAGTAAAAGATTTGCTGCCCCGGTGCACGAAACGGCGCTCCGGGATCGTTTGTTATATAGAGGACGAAATTTTTCCTGAAAAGCTTTCCCACTTTTGCGCAGACTGTGCTATAATGGAGCGAGTATGCCGGAAGGATGTGAGAAAATGTCAAAACAGGGCGATGCCGCCTACGCATGGTTCTTAAAGGGCTATAATTGCAGTCAGAGCGTGGTGGCGGCGTTTGCACCCCAGCTTGGCCTGACCGAAGAAACAGCGCTGCGCCTTTCTGCAGGCTTTGGCGCAGGTATTGGCCGGATGCGGGAGGTGTGCGGGGCGTTCTGCGGTGTGGTGACCGTGCTGAGCATGGTCTACGCCGACCCTGCTGACCCCAAGGATAAATCCCGGATGTACGCACTGGTGCAGCAGGCGGCAGAGCAGTACCGCAGCCGCAACGGCGGCGGCAGCATCATCTGCCGGGAGCTGCTGGCAAAGGCGGGTGCTGCTCCTACTGGGGGCACGGCGGCAGAGGACCGCACCGCAGATTACTATAAAAAGCGCCCCTGCCCGGAATTATGCCGCCTGTGCGCAGAACTGTGCGCAGAATTTATTGCGGCGCACCCGGAGGGACGGCACGGATTTTATAAGGAGGATGTGTAAATGCAGATTGAACAACTGGAATTGACCGGCGGCGGTACGCTGACGCTCTACCTGCGGGAGAGCGTGGAGGCCATGCCGCATTTCCGGCAGCGCCCGCTGGTGCTGGTGGTGCCCGGCGGCGGCTATACCCACGTCAGCCCCCGGGAGGGCGACCCCGTAGCGCTGCAATTTGCGGCAGCTGGCTACCACACGGCGGTACTGCACTACGCAGTAAGGGAGAGCGCCCGGGATGCGCTGCCCATGCGGCAGCTGGCACAGGCCATCGGCCTTGTGCGGCAGCACGCAGAACAGTGGAATATTTTGCCGGATCAGATCGCTTTGTGCGGCTTTTCTGCCGGCGGGCATCTGGCACTGTCCGGTGCGGTGTGGGAGATCCCCGGCATGGCAGACCAGCCGCGCCCCAACGCCCTGCTGCTGGCATACCCGGTGGTTACCGCCGGAGAATACGCCCACAGGGACAGCTTTGTGCAGCTGACAGGCACGCAGGATGTTGCCGCCCACCAGCGCTTTACGCTGGAGGATAAGATCACCCCCGCCACACCACCGGTGTTCGTCTGGCATACCATGGAGGACGAAACTGTCCCGGTGGAAAACACCTTGCTGCTGCTCAGCGCCCTGCACAAGGCAGGCGTGCCATGCGAAGTGCACCTGTTTGAAAAGGGATGCCACGGCACCAGCATCTCCACCCCGGAGGTGGATGCCGACAGCGCCCACCGCCACCACTGGGTCAAGCTTGCGGTGGAGTGGCTGAACGATACCTTTTCCTTCCATGCCTGAGATAACCGACTGAAACAGGAAAAGCGTTTGTAAATTTTGGCCGTACCTACAAAAAATTCACAAATAAACCGTTGACTTGCACAGGCGTATGCCGTATACTGTCCAACGGGGATAAGACCACGAAAGAAGGAAACAAAAATGGTTATGGATCCCACACTGCCGCGCATCAAGGTGCGCGACCTGCTTATGCAGGCATTTCTCACCGGCTGGGAGCGCTCCGATAAAAGCACCTCGCAGGACGAATACCTGCAAAGCTCCATTCAGGTTATTGAGATGCTTCAGGTGGAGCCGGAAAACCTCTACGCAGAGGAAGGCCTTGGCCTGCCGGACGGCGAAGAGGTGGATCATTTGGATGATCTGCTGCGGGCAGACGGCTTCTGGCTGTACTACGGGGTGGAAGCGGAAAACTTCTTCCTCATCCAGTGGTACCCGGACGAAGCCGCTGCCAATGCAAAGATTGCCCAGCTGGAAGAACTGGGCGACGGCAAGCAGTATCTGGTAGATCTGACCCTCAAGCGGGCAAACCCTTCCGAGGCCGAAAACTTCGGCAATTCCAACCCGGTGCAGCTCCGCTCCTGAACAAACGTTAACGTATTGAGTTGAAAGGAAATTTTGCTCATGCAGCTTTCTGTTACGGAACGCGAACAGCTTTATGCCATTTTGGAAAAATACGATCAAAACCCCAAGGTGCAGCAGATGCGGGAGTTCATCCAGCATGGGGACGTTACCACCTATCAGCACTGCAAGAATGTGGTGCTGGTCAGCTGGTGGCTGAACCATCGGCTGCATTTGGGTGCAGACGAGACCTCGCTGGCTGTCGGTGCTTTCCTGCACGATTTTTATCTGTACGACTGGCATAAAAAAGGTACCTTCCATGGCATCCGCCGCTTGTTCGAGATGCACGGCTTCTCTCACCCGAGCCGCGCCTGCGTCAATGCAGAAAAGGTGTTCCATATCACCAAAAAGGAACAGAGCATCATTTCCAGCCACATGTGGCCGCTGACCTTCCGTCATGTGCCCAGCTGCCGCGAGGCCATCATCGTCTGCCTTGCCGATAAGTACTGCGCCGTGGTGGAAAGCATGTTCAAGCGCAGCCGCGTGGCTGCCGCCAAAAACGCCAACGGCGAATACGACGAGTGGTAAAACTGGATCATCGCAAATAACAGGAGCCGCTGCACCAAAAAAGTGCAGCGGCTCCTTCTGCTTTTTACAGCTTTTTGAACCCCTCCGGTTCGTCTGCGGCGGCGCGGCGCTCCATCAGATAGGTATCCAGCCAGCGGCCGTGGCAGTCCCGTGCAATGCGCTCCCGGCGTCCTACCAGCCGGAAGCCGCACTTGGCATGCAGAGCGCGGCTGGCAACGTTATCCTGCAAAACGGTGGATTGCAGCGTCCAGTAGCCGGCCTTTTCGGCAGCGGCGCATAGGGCGCTCAAAAGTCGGAATCCCAGTCCGTGCCCCCGAAACTGCTCACCCACATAGATGCTCACCTCGGCCACGCCCCGGTAGCACCAGCGGGGGTCTACCCGGTGCAAGGCGCACCACCCCGCCAGCACCCCGCCGGAAAGAATGACCAGACGGCACTCCTTTGTGTGGGAAGCGTCCCACGCGGTATAGGGCGGGCATTCGGTCTGGAAGGTTGCGTATTCCGTAGCGATGCCCTCAACATAGATTCTGGAGACCGCGCCCCAGTCCTCCGGCGTCATAGGCCGGATGATGATCTTATCCATACTTTCATCCTCGGCGGGCCGAAAAATGCCCGCACTCTCTTTCCACTCCCGGATAGGTTTCAGTATAGCAGAATTTGCCGGACGGTACAAGAAGCGGACTGCACAGAAATTGCTTTGACATCCCACCCGTTTGTGATACAATAGGGGAACAAGAATACGGAGCGGGGCAGTGCAGGGGCGTGCTGTCTCCCATGGAGGATGTATGAAGAAAACTGTACATGTGCTGCTGTGTATGGTATGGTTTGTGCTTTGCGCGGCGCTGCCTGCCTTTGGCGCAGAAATCGCACCCCATGTTACTGCGGAAACTACGATGGCACAGCTGCGCGCAAACCCGGCGATCCAAGGAACCGGCTATTATACATATTGCCGCGAGATGACGCCGCTGATGGTGGCACGCTGGAAAAACAAGACCCTGCACGATTATTTTGGCGACACCGACCGGGAATCCGGCATTGCTGCGCTAAACCTTATCATTGATAACTATAATAAGGGCGTCAAGGTCACCTATCAGGTCTACACCCCGGAGGAGATCGAACAAAATTCCAGTCTGGGTTGTGTGCAGCTGTTTTATTACCCGGCAGAGACGCCCAACGCCAAAACGGCTATCGTGATCCCCGGCAACGCCCTGACCATAACCTCAGAGATGGGCGAGGGCGGCTCCACCGCCTACGAGCTGCATAAACTGGGCTATGCTGTGTTTGTGCTGCGCTACCGCACCTTCTTGGATCTGGGCGATAATGCCCCGCTTCAGGATTTGGCACGGGCGGTGCAGCTGGTGACGAGCCTTGACGAGGAGCTTTCCATCCAGACGCAGGACTATGCGCTGGTAGGCTACTCCTCCGGTGGTCAGCTTGCGGGTGTGTTTGCGAACAAGGAGCGCGGCTACGGCCATTACGGCGTTGCAAGACCCGGCGTATTGCTGCTGGGTTATTCAGTTGTGAACTTTTCAGAGGTAAAGATCGCGTATCAGGCGTTTATGGATACCGGCAACTATGGGTGGCACTATTACTGCTCCAGTGTGGCAGATCTTATCACGGATGATTATCCGCCGGTATTTTTCTGGTACGGGAAGGATGACAAGGTGCTGCCTTGGATGATCAATCAGGTGCAGGGCCCGGCGCTGCAAGCGGCGCTGGAAGCTCATAAGGTGCCTTATGTTGTAAAAGTGTTTGAGTCTGCACCCCATTGCATCGGGGTAGGCGATAACACTGATGCCGAGGGCTGGCTGACGGAAGCTGTAGCTTTCTGGGAGCAGCAGACCGCTGCTTGACCATAAATAAAAAGGAGTAGAGTATGATGGATCAGAATACTTGTTTTGCATACCTGAATATGGAGCTGCCGGACGACATCCGCCGCCTGAAGGAGGCAGGCTACTACGATGCCGCCATTGCGCGCATCGACGCCTGTCTGGCCGAGGACTGGACTGCCAGCCAGAACCAGCCCCTGCACCCGCAGGGCGCGCTGCCGGTAAACCCCACTCCTCACGGTGTGGACGCATGGCGGCAGGGTCTGCTGGCGCACCGGGAGATTTTGCGCCGTCTGCCGCAGGACTACACCCTGACCGCCGAGCAGCTGCTGAACCAGCTGCAAGCCACCCTGCGGGACTTTACCGCCGAGGAGTTCGCCGCGCTGGATGCTGCCGGTCAGATGGACTGGCGTTTTGTGGAAGGGCAGAAGCGCTATATCTACCGCGCCGCCGAAACGCTGGTGGCTACCCATCCCGACCTTGCCGCCCGTCAGCTGGACCCGCCCGTCCCGGAGCGCAGCTGGGATCGTTTTGAGCCCCAGCACGACCAGATGGTGCGCACCGGCGCCGTCAGCGCAGACATCACCCTGCGCACCAGCATCGGCATGACGGACGAGACCTTTGCCCGCGCCCTTGCTGCCGCAAAGGCTGAGGGCAGAAACACCGTGCACGTCAAGGTATGGCTGCCGCTGCCCGCTGCCTGCCCGGCACAGAGCAATATCACGCTGGACAGCTTCACCGCCCAGCCCACTTATATTGCGCCGGAAACTGCACCCCAGCGCACCGCGTACTGGGAGGCAGACCTTGCCGAGAACTGCCGCTTTGGGGCACAGTACAGCTACCGCAGCACTGCACACTACGCTGCCCCGCTGGAAATGCAGGCCGACCCGGTGCAGCCGGATTTTGACACCGCCGAGCAGCTGCCCCACATCGCCTTTACCCCCTATATGAAGGCACTGGCTGCGCAGCTGACCGAGGGCATCACCGACCCAGTGCAGAAGGCAAAGCGCATTTATGATTTTGTCACCCTGAATGTGCACTATCACTTCCAGCCTATGTATTTTGTGCACGAGAACATCACCGATAACTGCGCCCGCAGCCGCCGGGGCGATTGCGGCGTGATGGCTGCCACCTTTATCACCCTTTGCCGCATTGCAGGCATCCCGGCAAAGTGGCAGAGCGGCATGGTGGCACGGCCGGAGACAGCTGGCTGCCACGACTGGGCAATGTTCTATATTGCCCCCAAGGGCTGGATGTACGCCGATTGCTCTGCCGGTGCGTCTATGGCGCGTGCGGGCAACGAGAAGATGCGCCTGCACTACTTCGGCAATCTGGACACCGACCGCATGGTAGCTAACAGCGATATCTGCGCGCCCTTCGACCCGCCCATGTGTTCCTTCCGCGCCGACCCCTGTGATAATCAGGTAGGCGAGATAGAGGTAGACGGCGTGGGTCTGTACGGCCAGCAGGTGGAGACTACACATGAAATCGTAAAGCATCAGGAAGTATAAGCACATCCGGGTCTGCCATTACCGCAAGACCCGGATTTTTGAGTTAAAGGAGAATGTCTATGGGATTTTTGGCAGGACTGTATACGCTTTTGCTGGTGGCCATCTGCCTGTTGCAGGCACTTTTGCTGTACCGCACCGGCAAGCCCGCCGCCCGGCAGGATGACGAAGCTCTGAAAGAGTGGCTGCGCCAGCAGTTGGAAGCACAGGCGCGGGTGTTGGAAGAAAAGCAGGCGCAGCAGGCACAGCAGAATCTGGCCGCGATGGCGCACATCAGCGACACCTTGCAAACCGCAGTGCAGGGCATGAGCAGTACCCTGACGGCAGGGCAGAACGCCCAGCAGCAGACCATGGAGCAGCGCTTGCAGGGACTGGAAGCCTCTAATGCCCGCAAGCTGGAGGAGATGCGCAAAGCGCTGGCAGACGGCCTTGCCGCCATGCAGGCACAGAATGCCCAGAAACTGGATGAGATCCGCCATACTGTGGACGAGCAATTACAGGACGCGCTGCAAAAGCGGGTGACCGAAAGCTTTAAGGCGGTCAACGACCAGTTGGAGCAGGTGTACAAGGGCTTGGGCGAGATGCAGAGTCTTGCCGCCGATGTGGGCGGGCTGAAGCAGGTGCTTTCCGGCGTTAAGACCCGCGGCATTCTGGGCGAGATCCAGCTGGGCGCGATTCTGGAAGAGATCCTTGCACCGGAGCAGTACGACACCAACGTGGCCACCATCCCCGGCAGCACCCAGCGGGTGGAGTACGCCATCCGTATGCCCGGCGTGGACGGCAACAGCGTCTGGCTGCCCATCGACTCCAAATTCCCCGGCGATACCTACGCCCACTTGCAGGACGCACAGGCTTCCGGCGATGCGCAGGCGGTGGAAAACGCCCGCCACGCGCTGGAACTGGTGCTGCGCAGCGAGGCAAAAGACATTCGGGAAAAATATGTGGAGCCGCCCTATACCACGGCTTTCGGCATCCTGTTTCTGCCCTTTGAGGGGCTGTACGCCGAGGTGGTGAACGCCGGGCTGTTGGAAGTTTTGCAGCGGGATTATCAGGTGAACGTGGCCGGCCCCAGCACCATGGCAGCATTGCTCAACAGCCTGCAAATGGGCTTCAAGACCCTTGCCATTCAAAAGCGCTCCGGCGAGGTGTGGCAGCTGCTGGGTGCGGTCAAGACCGAGTTCGATAAGTTCGGGCAGGGGCTTTCCAAGATGCAGCAGCGCCTGCGCCAGACCGATGAAGAGCTGGACAACCTCATCGGGGTGCGCAGCCGTGCCATCAGCCGCAAGCTGCGTGCGGTGCAGACGCTGGACGAAAACACCGCCGCCACCCTGCTGGAGCTGGACACCGAGCCGGGCAGACCGGTAACGGCACGTCTGCCGGAGAGCGGGGAAGAGCTTTGATGCGCAGAAGCTCCCCGCATTATCCCTTGCGAAATTTCTGACGATGTGCTACAATAGGAATTGTTCTCAGAAATATTTGCCAATTTACGGCACAAGATAAACCCAAAAGGAGTCTGAACGGTATGAGCATGAAAAAAATCAGTGAAGCCATCCTTGGTGTGGGCGTGGACGATACCACCATCGACCTGTTCGAGAGCCAGTATCCGGTGCCCACCGGGGTCAGCTATAATTCCTATGTCATTCTGGATGAAAAGACCACCATTCTGGACACGGTGGACGCCCGCGCTACCGAGCCTTGGCTGGAAAACCTTGCCGAGGCACTGGGCGGCCGCAAGCCCGCCTATCTGGTTGTCTCCCACATGGAGCCGGATCACGGTGCTAACGTGGCAAAGCTGGCAGCACTTTACCCGGAAATGCAGGTGGTTGGCAACGCCAAGACCTTCCAGTATATGGAGCAGTTCTTTGGCGCAGATGCCATTGCCCCGGAGCGCCGCGTGGTGGTGAAGGACGGCGAGAGCCTGAGCCTTGGCACCCACACCCTCACCTTTGTGTTTGCTCCCATGGTGCACTGGCCGGAGGTCATGGTCAGCTATGAGAGCAGCGAAAAGGTGCTGTTCTCTGCCGATGGCTTTGGCCGCTTTGGTGCCGTGGCAAAGTTTGACGAAAATGCCGACTGGGCAAGCGAAGCCCGCCGCTATTACCTGAATATCGTGGGCAAGTACGGCCCGCAGGTGCAGGCGCTGCTTAAAAAGGCTGCTGCACTGGATATCAAGACCATCTGCCCGCTGCACGGCCCGGTGCTTACCGGCGATCTGGGTAAGTACCTGAACTACTACGATCTCTGGTCCAGCTATAAGGCAGAGGAGCCGGAAAAGATTCTGGTGGCCAGCGCTTCCATCCACGGCCACACCCGCGCCGCCGCCCACACCATGGCTGAAAAGCTGCGCGCACAGGGCGCAAAGGTGGTGGAGATGGATCTGACCCGTACCGATGTGTCCTATGCCGTCACCGAGGCTTTCCGCTGCGGTAAGATCGTGCTGGCCTGCGCCACCTACGATGGTTTCCTCTTCCCGCCGATGGAGAATCTGCTGACTCACCTCAAGACCAAGAGCTTCCAGAACCGCACCGTCGGCCTGATGGAAAACGGCACTTGGGCACCCATGGCTGCAAAGCTTATGCGTGCCGAGCTGGAGAGTATGAAAAATATCACCCTCTGCGAGAACGTGGTCACCATCCGTTCTGCCGCTAACGCCGCCGCTGAGGCACAGATGGACGCCCTTGCCGCAGAACTCGTGACAAAGTAACACGATATAAAATCAGTTGAACGCAAACACTCCCGGACTTTCCATAAAAAGCCCGGGAGTGTTTTTTTGCAGCAAAAAATAAAGCCTCCGGCGAAACCCACGTAGAATCCGTAGATTCCAGAAGTAGATTGCCAGAGGGCTTTATAAAAGCCCTCCGGTGGTACCCACGTAGAATCTGAAGATTCAAGGAGTAGACAGCCGGAAAATCTCTGCTCAAAGTTATAGCATGGTCTGCCGTTAAAAGCAAACAAAAATAAAAGCAGCCTTACCACGGTATTCAAGACCGAGCAGGGCAGTAACGCCCCTAAGCTGCTTTCTACTTTTTATCATAACACAAGCTGCTACCAAAGGCAATAAAAAAGCAGAAATGCGCTGTCACGGTCTTCAAGACCGAGGAGGGCGATAAACGCCCGGGCATTTCTGTTGATAGGAGTATAGCATGATTTGCGAACGGAAGCAAGATGAAACAAAAAAGCGGTGAAACGAACGAATTTTAAACGTTTCACCGCCATATTCTGGAGCAGGATACGGGACTCGAACCCGCCGCCTACTGCTTGGGAAGCAGTCGCTCTACCGGATGAGCTAACCCTGCAAGTGCTCCATTATTGTAACAAAGCAGGGCAGGAATGTCAAGGCTTTTCCGCACGAAATTTGCGGTCAACTCATTTTGGCCCATGTCAGGTCCAGCACCGGGAAGAACGGGTCGAATACCAAGTCGCGCACGCCGTTCGCCAGCAGTAGACGCTTCTGCTGCGCCATCAGGGGCACCACGGTGCAGCTTTCCAGCAGCTGCTGTTCGCACTGCGCCAACAGAGCGCAACGGTCCTTGCCGGTCTGCTGTGCGCTCAAAGCCAGCCGGTCGGCATAAACGGTATCGGCGTAGCCGGTCAGGCTGCCGCCCTCAGCGGTGAATTGCTGCAGCATCTGGTACACGCTGCCGCCCTCCGCACGGATGGGCGCAAGGGCAATGGTGTATTTCCCGGCGGCAATGCGGGCGTCAAACTCGTCCTGCTCTACCTCTTCCACCGAGAAGAACAGGGAGCACTCCTTTTGCCATGCGCTGTTGATTTGGTCGGCCAGTTCGCCCAGCCCGGCGTTCTTGGGCAGCAGCAGGGTCACACCGGAAAAATCTGAGGTAGCCATGCCCTGCCGGGCAGCCAGATACAAAGCCTTAGGTTCAGAGATGGTGGGCAGGGGGTCACCGGCAGCATCGCGGTAGTCCAGCCCGTCCACGGTCAGCCCCTCCGGTACAAGCCCCTTTGCAGCGGCATACAGGCCGCCGGAGGGCACGGTGGCGTTTTCCCGGGCAATACCGGCCAGCGCCTGCCGCAGCTGCTGGTTCTGGAACACCGACCCCTCCGCCGCGTTGAACAGCAGCGCCCATGTGGTGTCGGAATAGCTTACCGTCTGTAAGCTGGTGGCTTCGCCGCTCTCGTCCAGTGCTGCCGAGCATTTGTCGTCGGCAATAAGCTGGGCTGCACTTTTGCCGCTGCCGCTGGTGTCCTGCACCAGACGCAGACTGCCAACCAGCGGGCTTTCCACGGTGCGGCGTAAAAACAGACCGTTTGTCGTCCAGTTATACAGGTAAAAGCTGCCGCTTGCAAGCGTGGTCTTGGCGGTCAGCCCGTAGGTGCCCCGGGTGCTCTCAAAAAAGGCCTCGTCGCAGGGGGCTGCACCGGGCAATGTCAGCTTTGCTAAGAAGTTATCGTCCCGTTCGCTCAACCGGAACACCAACGTCAGCGCCCCATTGGCCGAAACGCCCAGACTGCTTTCGTCCGCCAGCCCCGCTTGCACGGCGGCGCTGTTCTGGATGGCGGAAAACTCCACTGCGTAGGGCGAGGCGGTATCGGCGCGGAAAATGCGCCGGAACGCAAACACAAAATCCTCGGCGGTAATGTCGTACTCTGTGGCGGCATCCTTGGCGGCTGCGTAGGTCAGGCCGTCCTTCAGGGTAAAGGTGTAGGTCAGCCCGTCCGGGGAGACCGTCCATTTCTCACAGAGACCCGGCACAAGCTCGCCATCCGGGTCCTTGCGCACCAGCGTGCCGTACAGATTCTCGCAGGCGATGACATCCGACGCACCGGAGGCCACCTGCGGGTCCAGATTTGCAGGGATGCTGTCCACGAACCATGTAAAGCTGGCAGAGTTTGTGGAGCTGCCGCAGCCGGTCAGGGCAAAAAGAAACGCAGCAGCCAGCACCGCTGCGGTAAAACGTAACCATCGTTTCAAAAAGAATAACCTCATTCCGTTCATCTTCGCGCAGAAATGGCAAAAAACGCTCTGCAACGACAAGTGTAGCAGAAAGCAACAGAAAAAACAATTGCCTTTTTGTGAATTTACCGGGCTTTTTGAAGCAGACTGTGCGGTTTTCCGTTGCCAATTGCGCGCAAATGGACTATAATGGTACAGCAAAGTGATCCCCGCGCTGCCCGTGCGGCGCGGTGTTATACCATGATCCTATTAGAGGAGGAACTGTTTTTATGCAGAAAGATCAGCAGAAGCTTGCCCAGCTTATTCAGGGCAAAAAGGTCGCCTTTATCGGCGCAGGCGTCAGCCACAAGACCCTTATTAAGGAGTTTGTGGAGCTGGGCGCTCATGTGACCCTGTGTGACCAGAAAAAGAGCGTGGAGGACTTTGGCGATTACGCCGCCACCATCCGGGAGCTGGGCATTGACCTGAGCCTTGGCGAAAACTATCTGGACGGCTTCAAGGGGCAGGACATCATCATGCGCACCCCGGGCTTTGTGGGCTATTTTGAAAAGCCCCTGCAGGACGCCATGGCCGCCGGCACCATGGTCACCAGCGAGGTGGAACTGTTCTTCGACTTCTGTCCCTGCGAGATCGTGGCAGTGACTGGCTCGGACGGCAAGACCACCACCACCACCCTTATCTCCAAGTTCTATGAGGCCGCAGGCCGCAAGGTGCATCTGGGCGGCAACATCGGCGCAGCGCTGCTGCCCATGCTGCCGGAGGTATCCCCGGAGGATGTGGCTGTGGTGGAGCTTTCCAGCTTCCAGCTGATCAGTATGCACGCCAGCCCCAACATTGCGGTGGTCACCAACGTGACCCCGAACCATCTGGATCACCACAAGGATATGCAGGAATACATCGATGCAAAGCGCAATATCCTGCTGTACCAGAAGCAGCCCTGCCGCGCCGTGCTGGGCTATGAAAACGAGATCAGCCGCTCCATGCAGGCCGACTGCAAGGGCAAGCAGGTGTGGTTCACCCGCCTGCACGATACTGACAACGGTGCCTTCCTGCGCAAGGATGGCATGCTCTGCATGGCAGAGGATGGCGTTGTGACCCCCTTCCTTGCCCAGAAGGATGTCAAGCTGCGCGGCCTGCACAACATCGAGAACCTGCTGGCTGCTGCCGCTGCCGTGTGGGGCGAGGTGCCCGTAGAAGCTATCCGTCAGGTGGGCAGCACCTTCACCGGCGTGGAGCACCGCATCGAGCCGGTGCGTACTCTGGACGGCGTGCTGTACTATAACGATTCCATCGGCACCAGCCCCACCCGCACCATCGCCGGTCTGCGCAGCTTTGACCGGAAGGTCATCCTCATCGCGGGCGGCTACGATAAGCACATCCCCTACGAGCCGCTGGCACCGGAGATCATCGCCCATGTCAAGGATCTGGTGCTGATGGGTGCTACCGGCCCCCGCATCGAAAAGGCTGTGCGGGAGTGCCCCGGCTTTGACGAGACTGCGCTGCCAATTCAGCACGCAGATGATATGCAGCACGCCGTAGAGCTGGCGCGCGCCGCCGCAAAGCCCGGAGATATCATCATCCTGTCCCCGGCAAGTGCTTCTTTTGACCTGTACCCCAACTTTGAGGTGCGCGGCCGCGAGTTCAAAAAGATCGTCAACGCGCTCAAGTGATCGCACAGGTAAAGGATGCAAAGCGCCGCACCCGGTTCGCGAATGCCTGCCGGGGTCTGCCGGTGCTGGACGCTCTGCTGCCGCTGGACTGCGCGCTCTTTCGCAAAAGTCAGCCGTGGCGGTTCTACGCGGGCCCCACGCTGGCACTGGAACTTTCCGGCAGCACGGCATGGCTGGCCGGGCACGCAAACCCCGCAGAGCTGGCAGGCTTTTTGTCCTTCTGTGGGTGCGAGAGCGCCATTCTGGATGAGACTGTCTGCCCGCCGCCGGACGGCTGGCACAAGGCGGAAACGCTGACCGTGTTCGGTCTACCGCAGGGCGGTCCGTTGCCCCTGCCCGCCGTGGACGAAGCTTTGTGGGCGCAGCTGACCCTCTGCCGGGAAGCGCCCGCCGTCCGGGTGGCGCAGGCGCTTTACCCTGCAGACCTCACCCGGCAGGCAGACTTTTACTCAGAACTGTGCACAAAGCGCAGCCGGGGCAGGGCAGCGGCATGGGCGTTGGAGCAGGGGAGTACAGTCGTTTGCACCGTGGGTGCTTATGCCCTGTGCAATGGGCAAGCCTACATGGCCTGCGGGCAGACCGCAGAGCCGCTGCGGGGCAAGGGCATCGGCGGGCGGCTCATTGTGGAAATGGCAAACAGCCTTGCCGCTGAAGGCCTGCGCCCGGTATTCCTCTGTGCACCGGAGCGGGTGCGGTTTTATACCCGCCTTGGCTTTGCAAAACAAGCAGAGTACGCCCGCTATGTGCCCGAGAAATGACAAAGCTTTTACACAAAGAACCCAAAAATAACAGGAAGGAACTATCACGTTATAATGTCGATTCTGAACCACTTTTTTGATTATAAGCCCGAGGTGCTGGCGCTGGACGAAAAGGCCATGGAGCTGTGCCAGCCCTACTTCCGCCAGATGGAGGAGATCCGGGATTTCAACCAGCTGAAGATGCTCAAGGCCTTTGCCGATACCCAGATGTCCTCCACCGATATGCTGGGCACCACCGGCTACGGCCTGTGGGATACCGGCCGTGCCAAGCTGGAGCAGATCTTTGCACAGGTCATGGGCGCAGAGGATGCGCTGGTGCGCAGCCAGTTCCAGAGTGGCACCCACACGCTGGCGGTGGCGCTGTTCGGCTTGCTGCGGGCAGGGGATACCCTGTTGGCCGCAACCGGCCGCCCCTACGATACGCTGGAGGGCGTCATCGGTCTGGACGGCAAGGGAAAGGGCACCGGCACCCTGATGGACTACGGTGTAAACTATGACGAAGCCCCCCTCAAGCCCGACTTCACCCCGGACTACGACCTGATCGCCCAGAAAGCCCCCGGTGCAAAGGTGTGCCACATCCAGCGCAGCCGCGGCTATTTACAGCGCAACGCCTTTGATCTGGCTACTATCCGCAAAATTGCGGATACCGCCCGCGCCGCAAACCCGGAGATCATCATCTTTGTGGATAACTGCTACGGCGAGTTCACCCAGACGCAGGAGCCCTGTCAGGTGGGCGCGGATATTGCAGTAGGCAGCCTGATCAAGAACCCCGGCGGCGGCATTGCTCCCACCGGCGGCTACATCGTGGGCCGCAAGGATCTGGTGGAGCTGTGCGCTTACCGCCTGAACGCCCCCGGCCTTGGCAAGGAGCTGGGCTGCACGCTGGAGACCCCCCGGGATATGTATCTGGGCTTCTACTACGCTCCCGGCGTGGTGTGTGAGGCCATCAAGACTGCCATCTACGCCCAGTGTATGCTGGAGCTGCTGGGCAAAAAGCCCATCCCTCGCTACTGCGAGGATCACAACGATATCGTTACCTGCTTTGATGCCGGTACGGCAGAGGCGCTCATCGGCTTCTGTCAGGGTATTCAGGCTGCCAGCCCCGTGGACAGCTACGCCGCCCCGGAACCCAGCCCGGAGCCGGGCTATACCGATGAGGTAGTCATGGCCAGCGGCAGCTTTACGCAGGGCAGCACCATCGAGCTTTCCTGCGATGGCCCTCTGCGCGCCCCCTACACCTGCTATCTGCAGGGCGGCTTGAACTTTGCCGCCAGCCGCGCCGGTGTGCTGCTGGCTATCCAGAAAGCTTATTTTAAGGAGTAATGTTTGCCCTGCGGGCAGGATATCCTTATAACAAAAAGGAGCTATCGCACAACACGCTGCGATAGCTCCTTTTTTCCCTCTATACACAAAGTAACACACAAAAAGTAACACACAAATAAACGCTTACACGGCACGGGCCTGCACCACGGGGATCGGCTCGATCAAGGCCGGGTGCATCCCTTCACGGTAGTCCAGATCTCCCTGATCCAGACCGCGCAGCAGCACCTCTGCGGTAGCAATGTTGGTAGCAATGGGTACGCTGTGCATATCGCACAGGCGCAGCAGATTCTGCTCGGTCAGGCTGGCGGCATCGGCCTTCAGCGGGTCGCGGAAGAACAGCACCAGATCCACTTCATCGCAGGCAACGCGGGAGGTGATCTGCTGCACACCGCCCAGTTTACCGGAGAGGTAGCAGTGCACCGGCAGGCCGGTGGTCTGGGCAAGCATCCGGCCGGTAGTACCGGTGGCGATAACATTATTGCGGGAAAGGATGGCACTGTAAGCGGTACAGAATTGCAGGGCCAGTTCTTTGCGGGAATCATGGGCAAGAATTGCGATCGTCATAAGATGCTCTCTCCTTTACTTATTTTTACATAGTACCAGTTATGATGTACGAATTTTGAAATCCTGTGAAACGGAAGTGAAATCGATATCAAATCTTACACTATAGTTTTACCGCACAGAAAACGCTCTGTCAAGAGAAAATTTTGCTTTTTTTACCTATAAAAACATAAAAGTACTACTTTTACATTGTGAGAAACGGCGAATTCTTGGATACATACCACCATCCAAGAGAATTCATTTTCTGAGAAAAGTGAAATATTTTTCACTTTTCTCACTTGAATCGAAATACAGTCCATCCCGATAAAACAAAAATACAGGCCAAAGCAGCTTACATCGGCCTGTACAGGAAATTTTTTTCAGCTATCAAAAGCTTGCGGTGCAGCATGAGAGCGGCAGTTCTTCTGCATAAAAATATTTGCTTATAAAACGCAAAATTGCAGATTTCGCCTATCTCTAGGCTCTTCCTATGAAAAAAGGCCTCAGGAATGCCCGCAGACATTTCTGAAGCCTTTTGTTATCTGAGAAACGATTTAAACGCGATGGTTGGAGGGCAGGGGAAATCAGCGGATCTGCCCGTCACCGTGGATGACGTACTTGTAGCTGCAAAGCTCCTCCAGTCCCATGGGACCCCGGGCATGCAGCTTCTGGGTAGAAATGCCCATCTCGCAGCCCAGACCAAACTCGCCGCCATCCGTAAAGCGGGTGGAGCAGTTTACATACACGGCGGCGCTGTCTACCGCAGCGGTGAACCGATCGGCGTCTGCCTGCGTCCGGGTCAGGATGGCCTCGCTGTGGCCGGTGGAGTGCTGTGCGATGTGGGCAATGGCTTCGTCTACGCTGTCCACCACCTTGACGGCAAGGATATAGTCCAGAAACTCGGTGTCAAAGTCCGCAGGACCGGCAGGTGTGCCGGGAATGATGGCGGCGGCGCGTGCGTCCAGCCGCAGTTCTACCGGCAGCTTGCCCGCAGCCACGCGGTCGGGGCCAAGACGCTGTGCAAGCTTGGGCAGAAACTCCTGCGCAATGGCAGAATGCACCAGACACACCTCCTCGGCGTTGCACACGCTGGGGCGGCTGGCCTTGGCGTTTTCAATAATGTTCAGCGCCTTGGCCTGATCGGCGGTGTCGTCCACAAAAATGTGGCAGATGCCGGTACCGGTCTGGATGCAGGGTACCTTGGCGTTCTCCACGCAGGCGCGGATCAGCCCTGCACCGCCCCGGGGGATCAGCAGATCCACATAGCCCACGGCGGTCATCAGGGCGTTGGCAGAGGCGTGGGTGGTGTCCTCGATCAGGCAGACCGCATTTTCCGGCAGGCCGTTCTCCCGCAGCCCCTGCCGCAGCGCCTGTACAATGACGTTGGCGCTGCGCCATGCCTCCTTGCCGCAGCGCAGGATGCAGGCGTTGCCGCTCTTGATGGCAAGGGCGGCGGCATCGCTGGTCACGTTGGGACGGCTCTCATAGATGATAGCGATCACGCCCATGGGCACGGCGGTCTTTTCGATCACCAGCCCGTTGGGGCGCTCTACACGCTTCAGCACCCGGCCCACCGGGTCGGGCAGGGCGGCAACCTCTTCAATGCCCTTTGCCATGGCGCGGATACGCTCCTCGGTCAGGGCAAGACGATCCAGCATCACCTCGCTGATATGTCCCTTTGCGGCGGCCATATCGTCGGCGTTGGCGGAAAGGATGGCAGTCATGCTTGCCGGGCTGCACAGCTGCGCAGCCATACTGTGCAGTGCCTGTGCGCGGGTAGCGCCGTCAGCCAGTGCCAGCGCAGCCTTTGCCCCGCGGGCGGCTTCCAGAATTTCCTGTGTGGTCATAGCTCAAACCTCCTGTGTGGACAGTACGGGCTGCTTATGCCCGGCAAAGCGGGTGCCGATGGGCTTGCCCGCAGCGATATCATACAGCAGCTCCGGGTGTGCGCCGTTGGCAATCACCATGTCCGCACCGCTGCCGGTCACCATGCGGGCAGCCCGCAGCTTGGTGGCCATGCCGCCGGTGCCCAGCGCCGAGCCCGCACCGTCTGCCAGCGCCATCACCTCCGGGGTGATCTCCTCCACCAGTGGGATGAGCGCCGCATCCGGGTGAGTGTGGGGGTTCGCAGTGTACAGGCCGTCGATGTCGCTCAGCAGCACCAGCAGGTCGGCCTTGCAGCAGCAGGCCACAATAGCGGCCAGCGTGTCATTGTCGCCAATGGAGGTGATCTCATCGGTGGCAACGCTGTCGTTTTCATTGATGATGGGCAGTGCACCCAGCTCCAGCAGGCGGGTCAGCGTGTTCTGGATGTTCACCCGGCGCTCGGTGTGCTCCACGTCCACGCCGGTAAGCAAGATCTGCGCTACCGTGTGATCGTAGGCACTGAACAGCCGGTCGTAGGTGTACATCAGCTCGCACTGCCCCACGGCAGCGCAGGCCTGCTTGGTGGTGGTATCCTTTGGGCGTGCAGGCAGCGAAAGCTTGCCAACGCCCATGCCGATAGCGCCGGAGGACACCAGAATGACCTCGTGTCCCTCGTTCTTTAAATCGCTCAATACCTTGACCAGTTCCTCTGCATGGCGGATGTTCAGCCGCCCGGTGGGGTATGCCAATGTGGAGGTGCCTACTTTCACAACGATGCGCATGATTCCTTTAACCCTTTCCCATTTCCTTTGTTTTGTCGTAAGCGGCCAGCACGGCATCCATCACCGCACCGCGCAGCCCGTGTTCTTCCAGTACCCGCACGCCCTGAATGGTGCTGCCGCCGGGGCTGCACACAGCGTCCTTCAGCGCACCGGGGTGCTTGCCGCCTTCCAGCACCAGCTTTGCGCTGCCCAGCACCATCTGTGCGGCGTACTCCTGTGCCTTTGCCCGGGGCAGACCGCAGGCCACGCCGCCGTCGGCCAGCGCTTCAATAAACTGGTACACCCATGCCGGGCCACAGCCGGAAACGCAGCTTGCAGCATCGATCATGCCCTCGGCTACGGCGTCCAGACGCCCGGCGGGAGCCATCAGCTGACAGAATGCGGCCTCCTCCTCGGCGGTCACGTTGGCAGAGCAATACTGGATCATGCCTTCGCCTACCGACGCCGGGGTGTTGGGCATGATGCGGATGACAGGGTAGTCGCCGCCCGCCATCTCCTGAATGCGTGCCACCGGCAGACCGGCGGCCATGGTGCACAGCACGAACCGCTTGGCGCGCTCGGCAAGGATGAACCGCAGCGGCTCCAGCATGGCCTCCATCATCTGGGGCTTTACCGCCAGAAAGATCAGGTCGCAGTCACCGACGACCTCGGCGTTGGTGGCTGTCTGACAGCCCAGTTCTGCGGCCAGTGCTTCAGCCTTGGCCACCGTGCGGTTGGCCAGAAATACATTCTCAGGCGCAGTAGCTTTGCACACAGCGCGGGCAATAGCACCGCCCATGTTTCCACAGCCTAAAAACCCAATGGTTTTCATCATAATAATAACCCTCCCTCGGCAGGTATGCACTGCATAAAATTCTGCTTCTTATTCATTCTAAGCAACCGCTGGGAGAAAATCAAGACTTTTGTCTTATTTTGGGCGGATATAATGTAAAAACAGCACCTTCGCGGCGGGCAGCGCACACACAAATTTCATAAAAAGGTAAAATCTTTACTTGAAATAAGGTCGTATTTTGCGGTAAAATAAATTATGGGGTATATTTCACGGAAACGGCAGAGGAGTCTGCCGGGAAAGGATGGGTTTTTGTGTCACAAACGACAAAACGGGCACTGGAGGCATCTTTGAAGAAGCTGCTGCTGGAAAAGCCCCTGAACAAGATCACGATCAACGATATCACCGAGGATTGCGGGGTCAACCGCATGACCTTTTATTACCATTTCAAGGACATTTACGATCTGGTGGACTGGATCTTAGCGGAGGATGCCGCCAAGGCAATGGAAGGCCGCCGGGGCTTTGGTACATGGAGCGAAGCCTATCTGGACGTCCTACACCAGCTGCAGGACAACAAGACCCTTGTGCTCAACGTTTACCGCTCGGTGGGCAGGGAACAGGTGGAGCAGTACCTTTATAGATTGCTGGACACCATCCTGAAGGATTTTGCAGACCGTGAATGCCACGATATCACCGTGCAGGATGCAGATAAGCAGTTTGTTGTCGATTTTTACAAGTATGCACTGGTGGGTATGACGCTGGAATGGACCCGCCGGGATATGAAAGGCGACCCCAAGAAGATGGTGGAGCGCGTGAGCACCATGATCCACGGGGATTTCCGCCGTGCACTGTGCCGCCTGAGCAGCGGCAGCTTGAAAATAGAGGAATGATGTGCTTTGTGGCTGTGCGGCTTCAATAAAATTTTATCAAAGGGTACGCCGTGATGGGTTTTCCATCACGGCGTATTTTCTGTTTATGGCACAAAAACACGCAAAGTGGTAGGATGTGGTCAAGCAAATAAGAATTTCCAAAGGAATCATTTCGGGAGGAAAAAGCTATGAATACATCTCTTGATAACCTGACTCACAAGATGCAGCGTGCTGCGCTTGGTAAAATAGTGGACGTGGCGCTTTCCCGCGCCGAGCAAGACCGTGAAAAAACAATGTGCCAGCTGGTAGATGCTGCAAAGCAGTTCTACGGCAGCGGCTTCAGCGACGAGACCTACGAGAACGCCAAAAAGGTGCTGACCGACCCCAACAGCAAGTGGACGAAGCTCATCAACTGCGTGCTGGACCAGACCAACCCCCATGTTGCGCGCACCACTGCGCTGAATCTGGGCTACGAAGCCTTCTTCCGCGGCACTAAGATGATCCGCGAGAACCGCGTCAAATACCAGTGCAACATCCCTTGGCTGATTTTGTTCGACCCCACCTCTGCCTGCAATATGCACTGCGTGGGCTGCTGGGCAGGCGAGTACGGCCACAAGAACAACCTCAGCTTTGAGGACATGGATAAGATCGTTACGCAGGGCAAGGAGCTGGGCGTGTATCTGTATATGCTGACTGGCGGCGAGCCGCTGGTGCGCAAGAAGGACGTGCTTAAGCTGGCCGAAAAGCATAACGATGTGCAGTTTGCCATCTACACCAACTCCACCCTCATCGACGAGCCATTCTGTGAAGAAGTACAGCGTCTGGGCAATATCGCCTTTATGCTGTCCATCGAGGGCACCCCGGAGACCAACGACGCCCGCCGCGGCGAAGGCCACTATGCCGCTGTGATGCACGCCATGGATCTGCTCAAAAAGTACGGCATCCTCTTCGGTACCTCCATCTGCTACACCCGCCAGAACATCGACGCTGTTACCAACGATGCGTTCATGCGGTTTCTGTGCGAGAAGGGGGCACACTTCGGCTTCTACTTCCACTATATGCCCGTGGGCAACGAGGCCGCCCCGGAGCTGATGCCCACCCCGGAGCAGCGCAAGTACATGATCGACCGCATTCGGTATCTGCGCTCTTCTGCGTGCGATATCCCGTTCTACCCCATGGACTTCCAGAACGACGGCGAGTTCGTGGGCGGCTGCATCGCCGGCGGTCGCAACTACTTCCACATCAACTCTGCCGGTGACGCCGAGCCCTGCGTGTTCATCCACTACTCCAATGCCAACATCCACGACCAGTCTATTCTGGAGATCCTGCACAGCCCGCTGTTCATGGCTTACCACAACGGTCAGCCCTTCAACAAGAACCATCTGCGTCCCTGCCCGATGCTGGAAAACCCCGAGCTGCTGGAAAAGATGGTGCACGAGACCGGTGCCCACAGCACCGACTTGCAGTCTCCGGAAAGCGTCGAGCACCTGTGCGAGAAGTGCAAGGCTTACGCCGCCGACTGGCAGCCCACCGCTGACGAGATCTGGTCTCACCACAAGGTCCGCGAGAGCCGCTACGAGAACTATAAGGACTGGAAGCCCTCTCAGCCGCAGGACTGAGCTGAAATCTGAATCAAAGCAATAAACGACCCCCGCCCTGTGTTCTTGCCCGGAACATAAGGCGGGGGTCTTGCTGTGTAAACTGGAATTTATTTTAATAAATATTTTTCAAATGCTTTGTGCGTGTCAAAGTGAACCTCTTTGAAAAATAAAACGAGCCAAATAATAAAAGCCGGAATAGCCATATATGGTGTTAAAAAATAAGACAACACTGCGCCTACTAACATTATGCCAGCCCATGTAAAACACTGATTTTTTATATCACGAGAAATATGAGCTTTATCATACAATGCCTGTTCTTCTTTCGGTAATGAATTAAATCCCGAAACAAATTTAGCCGCTTTTTCTTTAAATATTGCAAATAACACTCCTATAATCACAAATGGAATAACCAAAACTCCACATAGCCAAAACCCTATATTCATAGTATATTCCTCCTTCACAAATTCCGATTTATAATTTGTAATATGATTAAAAAATACCCCGCATCGGAAGGGCTCTGATGCGGGGCAGGGAAGGTTTACTGGTTCTCAGCAGGTTGCGGTGCGGCGGGCTGTGCTGCTGCATCGTCTGTGGGGTCGCCGAACTGGTCGTGATAGCTGTTCAGCAGGGTCAGCTCCTGATTGCGCTGCAAGCCGTGGATGACCAGCTTTTTGATGACATCGTAGATAACAGCAAACAGCGGCACGCCAACGATCATGCCCACAAAGCCCCACAGGCCGCCAAACAGCAGGATGGCGAACAGTACCCAGAAGCTGGAAAGGCCGGTGGTGTTGCCCAGAATTTTGGGTCCGATGATGTTGCCGTCCAGCTGCTGCAAAACCAGCACGAACAACACGAACCACAGCGCCTTGATGGGGCTCTGGATGAGGATGAGCAGCGTGGCCGGAATGGCACCGATAAAGGGGCCGAAGAAGGGAATCACGTTGGTCACACCGATGATCACCGACACCAGCAGCGCACTGGGGAACTTGAAGATCAGACAGCCGATATAGCACAGCACGCCGATGATGGCAGAGTCCATGATCTTGCCGTTGATAAAGCCGCCGAACATTTTGTCTGCGTACTTCACTTCTTCAGTGATCAGCTGCGCCCAGCGGGGGCGGACGATGCTGTGCAACACCAGCTTGCCCTGCTGCACGAACCGCTTGCGGCTAGCCAGCATATACACCGCCACGATGATGCCGATGATCAGGTTTTTGGCCACCGTCACCACGTTCAGCACACCAATGGCTGCGCCGCTCAGGATGTTCTGCATGGAGGGCAGCAGGGTGTTCTTGAGCCATGTGTTCCATGTGTCCAGATTGGTGTTCAGAGCAGCGTAGGCTGAATTGAGCAGCTCCGTGATCTGTTCGTTCTTTTCAATAAACTCCAGATGGTTTGCCCAGTTCATGAACTTTGTAATGTTGGCCTGCGCGGTGTAGTACAGGGTAGTCACGCTGGTGATCAGCTGCGGCACGATCATCATGACCAGTGCATACACCAGCAAAAGCCCGAACAGGATGGTAAGCGCCACGGACAGCGCGTTGATCAGACCATTCATCTTTTCCGGGATGAACCGGCGCAGAAAGCTTTCGATGCTGTTACATACCGGCTTGAGCAGATAGGCAATGACGGCACCGTAGATAAAGGGCATCAGGATGCCGGTCAGGGTAGAGATGGCCGAGCCGAAGCCGTCAAAGCGGTAAATAAGGAAAAAGAAGATGATGCTCAGTGCAATGGCACCAAACCCTGCGAGCATCCCATAGAGATACGGTTTGATGTGCGGCTTTTTGTCCATCATGACAAACTCCATTCCTGCTGCGGGCAGCGGGAATACCCACAGCGCTTATTAAATTTTGTTGCTTCTGCGCCAGATGTGCAGCTTTTCAGCCTCGCGGATCAGCTCCTCACGGAAGTCCGGGTGTGCCACGCTGATCAGAGCCTCGGCCTTTTCCCAAGAGGTCAAGCCCTTCAGGTTCACGCAGCCATACTCGGTGCACAGATAGTGCACGTTGGCGCGGGTGTCGGTAACGATGCTGCCATTCTCCAGCGTGGGACGGATGCGGCTTTCCAGCTGGCCGGTCTTTTTATTAAAGAAGGTGGAGGACAGGCAGATAAAGCTCTTGCCACCCTTGGAAAGGTATGCGCCCAGCACGAAGTCCAGCTGACCGCCTGCGCCGGAAATGTGCTTCACACCGGCGCTCTCGGCGTTCACCTGACCAAACAGGTCGATATCCACAGCATTGTTGATGGAAATAAAGTTGTCCAGTGCGGAAATGCTGCGGATGTCGTTGGTGTAGTCCACCGGGGCAGACATACACTCCGGGTTATCGTTCAGGTAATCGTACATCTTCTGGGTGCCGGCACCAAAGGCGTAGACCTGACGGCCCTTGTCCAGCTGCTTGCGGCTGCCGTTGATCTTGCCGGCCTTGGCAATATCCACAAAGGCATCCACATACATCTCGGTGTGCACGCCCAGATCCTTCAGATCGCTCTGTGCAATCAGCCCGCCGATGGCGTTGGGCATGCCGCCGATGCCCAGCTGCAGGCAGGCACCGTTGGGAATCTGCGGCACGATGAGGTTGGCTACCTTCAGGTCCACCTCGGTAGCGGCACCGGCAGCTGCCATCTGGCCGATGGGGGGATTTGCGCCCTCCACAATGCCGCTTACCTGAGAAACGTGTACGCAGTTCTCCATGCCACCAAGGCAGCGCGGCATATTGGTGTTGACCTCCACGATGATCTTCTTGGCCTTTTCGCACACAGCACCCAGATGCGAAGCGCTGGGACCGAAGTTGAAGTAGCCGTGCTCGTCCATGGGGGTCACCTGAAATACTGCTACATCCACGGGGTCGCTGCTCTCGCGGTAGTAGCGGGGCAGCTCAGAGTAGCGGATGGGGGAGTAGAAGGCGAAACCCTGCGCAATGGCCTTGCGCTCAATGCCACCCATGTGCCAGCTGTTCCAGGTCATGTGGGTAGCAGGGTCGTTGATCTGGAAGATCTCCGGCACCCACATCAGGATGCCGCCCCGGAAGTTGACCCCTTCCAACTCCGGCAGGCGTTTTGCCAGCTCGGCGTCCACGGCCACAGGGGTGTTCACAGCCCAGCCGTAATCCACCCAGTCGCCGCTTTTGACCAGAGCGGCAGCCTGCGCAGCAGTCATAAGCTTCTGTGCGTACAGTTCCTTGCAATCCATTATAAACCATCCTCTCTTAAAATACATAAAAGAATTGTAAACAATTCTGTGCGGACAAATTATGCAGCTGTTTTACGCCTGTTTTGCGGAATGCACACCGTTTTGCCACATCTGTATGGTAACCTTATAAACAAGGCAGCAGTGTGTGCTCCGCTCCGCGCAGAACAGCTCAACTTAGTTATAACATTAACAAAGTGTAGAATCAATAGTTTTGGCTAAAAAACAGCCAGTATAGCATAATGAACAGTTTTCTTGGCTTTATGTGGGGATTGTTTGGTATGCAAAAAACAAAAAAGTTGAGAAAAAGACTTGATAAAATTTTGACGATGTGCTTTACTAATAGCGTGGGAAGCAACTGCGGAGCAGTGCGGGATGATTCGTTTAAAATTTAACGATAAAACGCACCGCAGCAGTTTCAGGTTGCACCCAAGGCTGGAAAGTGCTATCATGGCAGAACCACATCGCGCTTAGTAATTACAGCGCACAAGGAGGACACTGACCGATGGCAACAGCAGTTTATCCCGGGTCGTTCGATCCGGTCACCAAGGGACACCTTGATATCATCAAACGCGCAGCAAAGATCAACGACCACCTCATTGTGGCGGTGTTGATCAACAGCGCCAAGCATCCGCTGTTCACAGTGGAGGAACGGGTGGCTATGCTGCAGGAATGCTGCAAGAACATCCCCAACGTGACCGTGGAAGGCTTCGACGGCCTGACCGTAGAGTTCGCAAAAAAGCGTCACGCATCCGTAATGGTGCGGGGACTGCGGGCAGTAACGGACTTTGAAAACGAGATCCAGCTTGCGCAAACCAACCACGCACTGATGCCCGGCATCGAGACCATGTTCCTTGCCACCAGCATCAAATGGAGTTATCTTTCCTCCACCATTGTAAAGGAAGCAGCGTACTACGGCAGTGACATCAGCAAGTTCGTCACACCCAATGTGGAAAAGGCCGTCAACGAAAAATACGCACAGCTCCGGGAGAGGGAAAAGATCTGATACCGCAAAAATGCCGCAGGGCGTTTTGATAAATGGGTAACCGATAAGTAACACACATACACAATTCAGGAGGCTATTCACATGAAAAAGATCGTTATCGCATCTGCATGCCGCACCGCTATCGGCAAGTTCGGTGGCACTCTGGCCAACGTTCCCGCTGTTGAGCTGGGCTCCATCGTCATCAAGGAGGCTCTGAACCGTGCAAACGTCAAGCCCGAGCAGGTCGATCATGTTTACATGGGCTGCGTCATTCAGGCTGGTCTGGGCCAGAACGTCGCTCGTCAGGCTGCCCTGAAGGCTGGCCTGCCCATCGAGACCCCCGCTGTCACCGTCAACGTGGTCTGCGGCTCCGGTCTGAACTGCGTGAACATGGCTGCTCAGATGATCGAGGCAGGCGATGCTGATATCGTTGTTGCAGGCGGCATGGAGAACATGGACATGGCTCCCTTCGCACTGCAGAAGGCTCGCTATGGCTACCGCATGGGCGCTCCCATGGGCAAGAGCGAGATCGTGGATACCATGGTCAACGATGCACTGTGGGATGCCTGCGGCTTCAACAAGCACATGGGCATGACCGCTGAGAACGTCTGCACCAACGAGACCTACCAGAAGAAGTACGGCTACAGCCCCATCACCCGCGAGATGCTGGACGAGTTCTCATACAACAGCCAGCTGAAGGCTGACAAGGCCATCAAGGACGGCGCCTTCAAGGACGAGATCGTTCCTGTTGTCATCAAGGGCAAGAAGGGCGACACCGTGTTCGATACCGATGAGGGCCCCCGTCTGAGCGCTCCCGAGGTTCTGGCAAAGCTGAAGCCCGCCTTCACCAAAGACGGCATCGTCACCGCTGGTAACTCTTCCGCCATCAACGACGGCGCTGCTGCTCTGGTCGTCATGAGCGAGGAGAAGGCTAAGGAGCTGGGCGTGAAGCCTCTGGCAACCTGGGTCGCCGGTGCTCTGGCAGGCGTTGAGCCCGAGGTCATGGGTCTGGGCCCCATCGCTGCTACCAAGAAGGTCATGGCCAAGACCGGCATGACCGTTGCTGATATGGATCTGGTCGAGGCCAACGAGGCATTCGCAGCACAGTCCATCGCTGTCGGCGAGGCTCTGGGCTTCGATAAGGACAAGCTGAACGTCAACGGCGGCGCAATCGCTCTGGGCCACCCGGTCGGTGCTTCCGGCGCTCGTATTCTGGTCACCCTGCTGTACGCTATGAAGCACCGTGGTGCTCACAAGGGTCTGGCTACCCTGTGCATCGGCGGCGGCATGGGCTGCGCTACCATCGTTGAGATGGACTAAGCACTCTTTCTCTGAATCCTGATTGAACCACAGACCCGGAGCGCCGGAGGGAACCGGAGAGCCCTCCCGCGTTCCGGGGGCTGTTTTGAAAAAACTGAACTGTATGAAATGGAGGTTTTCACAATGGCATTTGTAAAAACCGAGGTGCAGGGCGCTGTTGAGATCATTACCATCGACCGTCCCAAGGCACTGAACGCCCTGAACCCCGAGGTTCTGGCTGACCTGAAGGCTGCTTTTGAGGCAGTCGATCAGGAGACTGTCCGCTGCATCGTTCTGACCGGCGAAGGCGACAAGAGCTTCGTTGCTGGTGCTGATATCGGTTCCATGAGCACCATGACCAAGGCAGAAGGCGAGGCCTTCGGCAAGCTGGGCAATGATGTGTTCCTGATGATCGAGCATTTCCCCATCCCCGTCATCGCAGCCGTCAATGGCTTTGCACTGGGTGGTGGCAACGAGCTGGCTATGAGCTGCGATTTCCGCGTCTGCTCTGACAACGCTGTGTTCGGTCAGCCGGAAGTCGGTCTGGGCATCACCCCGGGCTTCGGCGGCACCCAGCGTCTGGCTCGTCTGGTCGGCATGGGTATGGCAAAGCAGCTGGTCTACTCTGCTCTGAACATCAAGGCTGACGAGGCTTACCGCATTGGTCTGGTCAATGCGGTGTATCCGCAGGCTGAGCTGATGGAGAACGTGCTGAAGCTGGCCGGCAAGATCGCAAAGAACGCTCCCATTGCTGTGCGCAACTGCAAGAAGGCAATGAACGACGGCATCAGCCTGCCCATCGAGAAGGCTGTTGAGGTCGAGGAGAAGCTGTTCGGCGATTGCTTCGAGACCCACGACCAGAAGGAGGGCATGGCCTGCTTCCTGTCCCGTGAGAAACCGAAGCCCAAGGCAGTGTTCACCAACAACTAATCCATTACATAATTTTGATATTAAAGGAGAGATTTCCTATGAAGATCGGTGTTATCGGCGCTGGCACTATGGGTCAGGGCATCGCAAAGGCATTTGCACAGGTTGAGGGCAACACCGTTGCTCTGTGCGACATCAAGCAGGAGTGGGCCGAGAATGGTCTGGCAAAGATCAAGAAGGGCTACGAGAAGCTGGTCGCTAAGGGAAAGATGACCCAGGAGAAGGCTGACGCGATCGTCGCCGCCATCACCCCGGGCCTGAAGGAAGATCTGTGCGCAGACTGCGATCTGGTCGTTGAGGCTGCTTTCGAGGATATGAAGGTCAAGCAGACCACCTTTGGCGAGCTGGACAAGATCTGCAAGCCCGAGTGCGTCTTCGCTTCCAACACTTCTTCTCTGTCCATCACCGAGATCGGCAAGGGCCTGACCCGTCCCCTGATCGGTATGCACTTCTTCAACCCCGCAGACCGCATGAAGCTGATCGAGGTCATCGCCGGCTGCAACACCCCCGCTGAGACCGTTGAGAAGATCAAGGAGATCGCCGTTGCCATCGGCAAGAGCCCCGTTCAGGTCAACGAGGCTGCCGGCTTTGTGGTCAACCGCATCCTGATCCCCATGATCAACGAGGCTGCCTTCATTAAGATGGAGGGCGTTTCCGATATCGCTGGCATCGACACCGCCATGAAGCTGGGCGCTAACCACCCCATGGGACCCCTGGAACTGGGCGACTTCATCGGTCTGGACATCTGCCTGGCCATCATGGACGTGCTGTACAACGAGACCGGCGACAGCAAGTACCGTGCCTGCCCGCTGATCCGCAAGATGGTGCGCGGCGGCAATCTGGGCTGCAAGACCGGTAAGGGCTTCTACGTTTACAACGCAGACCGCACCAAGACCCCTGTTGACCAGCTGTAAGTTCTGATAAACATTTCTCCCGGCTGCGGGGAAAGCGGTCGGGAGGAATTTGTTTGCACCGGGCTATTCCGGTAAATGAAAAAGACCTGTTAGGAGGATATAGCGATGGATTTTACTCTGTCCAAGCAGCAGCAGATGGTGCAGAAAATGTACCGCGAGTTTGCTGAGAACGAAGTCAAGCCTCTGGCAAAGAAGGTTGACGCAGAGGAATACTTCCCCAAGGAGACCGTCGAAAAGATGGGCAAGCTGGGCATGATGGGCATCTATTTCCCGACTGAGGTCGGCGGTGCAGGCGGCGATGTGCTGTCCTACGTCATGGCCGTGGAGGAGCTGAGCAAGGTCTGCGGCACCACCGGTGTCATCGTCTCTGCTCACACCAGCCTGTGCGCTGCTCCCATTTACGAGAACGGCACCCCCGAGCAGAAGGCTAAGTACCTGCCGAAGCTGTGCAGCGGCGAGTGGCTGGGTGCTTTCGGCCTGACCGAGCCGGGCGCTGGCACTGACGCACAGGGCCAGCAGACCATTGCCAAGGAAGATGGCGATTACTGGGTGCTGAACGGCTCCAAGATCTTCATCACCAACGCAGGCTTTGCTGATGTGTTCATCGTCATCGCCGTTACCGATAACGTGCTGGATAAGCGCGGCCGTCCCACCAAGCTCTGCTCCGCCTTCATCGTGGAGCGCACCGACCCGGGCTTCTCTGTTGGTAAGGCAGAGGACAAGATGGGTATCCGCGGTTCTTCTACCTGCGAGCTGATCTTTGAGGATTGCCGCATCCCGAAGGATCGTATGCTGGGCGTGCGCGGCAAGGGCTTCCAGCTGGCTATGGCTACGCTGGACGGCGGCCGTATCGGCATCGCTTCTCAGGCTCTGGGCATTGCCGAGGGTGCTCTGGAGGAGACCATTGCTTACGTCAAGGAGCGTAAGCAGTTCGGCCGTGCTATTGCTGCTTTCCAGAACACCCAGTTCGAGCTGGCTGAGATGAAGGCTCGTGTTGAGGCTGCTAAGTATCTGGTTTATGCTGCCGCTCTAAAGAAGCAGCAGGCTATGGATGGCGCAAAGGTTCGTTACAGCGTTGAGGCTGCACAGGCTAAGCTGATCGCAGCCCGCACTGCAAGCGATGTGACCCGCCGCTGCCTGCAGCTGTTCGGTGGTTACGGCTACACCCGTGACTACCCCATCGAGCGCATGATGCGTGATGCCAAGATCACTGAGATCTACGAGGGCACCAGCGAAGTGCAGATGATGGTCATTTCCGGCGCGCTGCTGAAGTAAGGGAGGCAAGAGTTACAATGAAAGCAATTGTTTGTGTAAAGCAGGTTCCTGATACCTCCGGCAAGGTGTCCGTCAAGCCCGATGGCACTTTGGATCGTGCATCCATGGCAACCATCACCAACCCCGATGACCTGAATGCTCTGGAGGCCGCCCTGAAGCTGAAGGACGCCACCGGCTGCGAGGTCGTTGTTGTCACCATGGGTCCCCCGCCGGCAGAGGGCATGCTGCGTGAGCTGCTGGCCCGCGGCGCTGATAAGGCTGTTCTGGTTTCCGGCCGTGAGTTCGGCGGTTCCGATACCTTTGCAACCAGCCAGATTCTGGCTGCTGCCGTCAACAAGATCGGCGTTGGCCCCGAGGACGTTGTGTTCTGCGGCCGTCAGGCAATCGATGGCGATACCGCACAGGTCGGCCCCCAGATCGCTGAAAAGCTGCATCTGCCGCAGGTCACCTACGTTGCCGACATCCAGAAGGACGGCAACACCCTGACCGTGAAGCGTATGCTGGAGGACGGCTACATGATGGTCAAGGTGCAGACTCCCTGCCTGCTGACCTGCATCAAGGAGCTGAACGACCCCCGCTACATGAGCGTGAACGGCATCTTTACCTGCTACGACAAGCCCATGGAAGTGTTTGATTACAACGCACTGAAGGACGATCCGCTGATCGAGGTGGACACCATTGGCCTGAAGGGTTCTCCGACGAACGTCTTTAAGTCCTTCACTCCTCCGCAGAAGGGCGCAGGCACCATGCTGCAGGGCAACGATGTTGCTGCCCAGCTGGCTGGCATCCTGGCCAAGAAGCACCTGATCTGATGAAAGGAGCATAGGATTACAATGGCTGATTTTAACGAATACAAGGGCGTATGGGTCTTTTGCGAGCAGCGCCAGGGCGCACTGATGTCCACTGACTTCGAGCTGGTTAGCGAGGCCCGTAAGCTGGCCGATGAGCTGGGCTGCGAAGTCACCGGTCTGCTGCTGGGCGACAACGTTGAGGGCATTGCCAAGGAACTGGGCGGCTACGGCGCCGACAAGGTTCTGGTGTGCGACAGCCCCCTGCTGAAGGATTACACCACCGACGCATATGCTAAGGTCGTGTGCGATATGGTCAACGAGTACAAGCCTGAGGTGCTGCTGATCGGCGCTACCAACATTGGCCGCGACCTCGGCCCCCGCTGCGCAGCCCGTCTGCACACCGGCCTGACCGCCGACGCTACCCATCTGGATATCGACACTGCAAAGTACATCGACTTCCTGAAGGAGAGCTCCACCATCGACCTGTCCAAGCAGAAGTTCGATATGGAAGACCGCAACCTGAAGATGACCCGTCCCGCATTCGGCGGCCATCTGATGGCTACCATCATCTGCCCCCGCTTCCGTCCCCAGATGTCCACCGTGCGTCCCGGTGTTATGAAGAAGGCTCCCTTCGATCAGGCCAAGGCTGATGCCTGCCAGATCGTCAAGCCCGCCTTCAGCCTGACCGCTGAGGACATCAAGACCGAGGTTCTGAGCGTGGAGAAGGCCGCTGAGAAGCTGGTTGATCTGATCGGCGCAGACGTCATCGTCTCCGTTGGCCGTGGTATTAGCAAGGATGTCAACAAGGGCATCGAGCTGGCCGAGCAGCTGGCAGCCGCTCTGGGCGGCGGCGTTGTGGGTGCTTCCCGTGCCGTCACCGATGCAGGCTGGATGACCGCTGACCATCAGGTCGGTCAGACCGGTAAGACCGTGCACCCCAAGATCTATGTGGCTCTGGGCATTTCCGGTGCCATCCAGCACACCGCCGGTATGCAGGATTCTGAGTGCATCATCGCTGTCAACAAGAACGAGGGTGCTCCCATCTTCGGTGTTGCTGACTACGGCATCGTGGGCGATCTGTTCAAGGTCGTGCCTGAGCTGATCAAGCAGATCGAGGCAGCAAAGGCTGCTCTGTGATCGCCTGTTCCTGAGCATCATTCAATAGCATAGCCTGAATTGTGAGAGGTCGTTGCACATTTTTGTGCAGCGGCCTCTTTTTTGTGTTTTTTAATGATGGAGCTGTTGTGCCGGACACTGCACAGCAGCTCCAATTGGCTTTCCATGGGAAAGGAGCAGAAAAGGGAATAGAACGAAGCGGCACAAAAGCGTACACAAAGCCTTGATATGCAAATAAATGTATATAAATACTATAATATGCAAACCGGAGCGCACCAGAACGTCCCCAAAAGTGTGCGATGCCTGTTGCACTCGGCTGATTTTGAGGAGAAGCGCAACACAACTGTAACGTTTTCGGATTGTTTGTTACGCTTGAGTTGCGATAAAAGGGCGGGATTTTTTTAAAAAATCTGTATTTTTTCTTCAAAACAGCCTCTGAACCTCTTGACGTCTGTATGGTTTTGTGATACTCTTGTGACACAAGAGTTGCGGATGTGATACGACAGAGTTGCAAATGAGTTGCAACATCCAACATCACACTGCATAAGGCAACAGACCGGAGGCAATCTTATGAAGCGTGCAATGAGTACCGTAAAGAATATCGCAGCGACTGTGATGACGCTGGCTGTGGTTTTTGGCTTTGCAGGCTTCAAGCCCGTCACCGCAAACGCCGCACAGGCTGCCGTTCCTTCTACTGCATCTGTGGAAGAAGAAAACTCTTACTTTGAGGAAGACACCTACCAGCGCAGCTTCCTGACTCTGGTCAATAACGAGCGCGCACAGGCCGGTCTGGCTCCCGTTGCTCTGGGCGACAGCAGCCACAACGCCGCTGCAATGGAGCGTGCCGAGGAGCTGGCAGTTTCTTATTCCTACGTTCGTCCCAACGGTCAGCGCGATTTCACCGTTCTGGCAGAGAACGGCATCAGCGATGTTTCCACCGGCGAGAACTACATGGCCGGCTGCTCCACCCCCGATGCCGCAATGGATCAGTGGATGGCTACAGATTTTACCCGCGAGCGTATCCTGAACGCCGATGCTACTACTGTGAGCGTTGGCCACTACGAAGGCGGCGTCTACAATAACTACTGGGTGCTGATCTTCTCTTACCCCGAAAATTCCCACACTGAAGATTACCGTCAGGAAGTTTTGGATCTGGTCAATGCCCAGCGCGCGAAGTACGGTCTGACCGCTCTGGAAATGGGTGATGACGACCTGACCGCCGCTGCACAGACCCGCGCCGAGGAGATCGCCGTTGTGAACTCCCACGTCCGTCCCGATGGCTCCAAGTGCTTCACCGTCCTGAAGGACTACGGTGTCACCGATACCCCCACCGGCGAGAATGCCGCATGGGGCAGCGTCTCTCCTGAAGAGGTCGTCAACGCATGGATGAACTCCGAAGGCCATCGCGCTAACATCCTGAACCCTGAGGCTCGCAAGATGAGTGTTGGCTACTACTATAACAGCAACAGCACTTGGGGTCATCAGTGGATCCAGATCTTTACCAAGTGATTAACTGCTTTCTTCTTATAAAAAGACTGGCGGGGCCGCAAGGCTTCGTCAGTCTTTTTATTTGTGCCTGTTTGTGTTATACTTATTTTGAATTATTATCAGGAGGATCTAACGTGGAGGATTACCGTACCGTCCGGGGCACGGCCACCGGCGAATATGAAGAGAAAAAGAGCCGCTTTATCGCGCAGCTCTCCTTTGCCGACAGCGAGGAAGCCGCCGTTGCCTTTCTGGAGCAGGTGCGGGCAGCCAACCGCACCGCGCGGCACAATGTTTACGCCTACCGCCTTCGGGTGGGCAACCGCGAGCGCTATTCCGATGACGGCGAGCCGGCCAAGACCGCCGGTACGCCCGCGCTGGAAGTGCTGCAGCACAGCGGCCTGACAGACCTGATCGTGGTGGTCACCCGCTACTTTGGCGGAGTGCTGCTGGGCACCGGCGGCTTGGTGCGTGCCTACACCACCGCTACCGCCCGCGCACTGGAAAATGCCGAGGTGGTCACGGTGCGCAGCGTGGTGGAGCTGCAGGTCACCGTGGACTACGCCCTCTACGAGCGTGCATCTCTGCTCATTGACGCCGCCGGGGCAAAACAGGCACCGCCGGAGTTTGCAGACCGTGTCACCCTGCGCTGGCAGATGCCGGAGCACACCGAAGCGCCGTTGCTGGAGCAGCTGCGAGAACTGACCCGGGGCAGTGCTCAGGTAACGGTGTCTGACCCGTTCTACGCACCATTTTAAAAAACAAAGTCTTTTTTGCAAACCGACACCGAACTTCCCCCTTCGACACGGCCGATGTGCTACAATTGCTGCAGCGCAGCAATTGGGATCGGCTGCGTGCAGAGGGGAGGGGGAGAAGCCCGAAAAACAAAAGGAGGATCTGTATGGATGTGCGCCGGAGAACCGAAGAGATCGAGCACCTCACCTTTGCACCGTGGGCGACCTTCAGTGATGCAAGCCGCGGCAGAGTCGTGCCGGAACCGCAGGACCCGCTGCGCCCGGTGTTTCAGCGGGACCGCGACCGGGTGCTGCACTGCAAGGCCTTCCGGCGTCTCAAGCAGAAAACGCAGGTGTTCCTCTCGCCGGAGGGCGACCTGTACCGCACCCGGCTGACCCATACACTGGAGGTCTCGCAGATCGCCCGCACCATCGCCCGGGGCCTGCGCCTGAATGAGGATCTGACCGAGGCCATCAGCCTTGCGCATGATCTGGGGCACACTCCCTTTGGCCACGCAGGCGAAAAGGCGCTGAACGATCTTTGCCCGGAAGGCTTTCACCATTATATGCAGAGCCTGCGTGTAGTGGACCGGCTGGAAAAGGACGGCGAGGGGCTTAACCTGACGTGGGAGGTGCGCAACGGCATCGTCACCCACACCAAGGGCACATGGGCAGCTACCCCGGAAGGGCGCATCGTGCGCTTGGCAGATCAGATCGCCTTTGTTAACCACGATATTGAGGACGCCGTGCGCGCCGGTGTGCTGGACGCTGCCACCCTGCCCAAGGACTGCACAGCGGTGCTGGGACAGACCAAATCCGCCCGTATCACCACCATGATCAACAGCATCCTCACCCACAGCGAGGGGGATGTCCGCATGGGCACGGAGGAATACGAGGCGTTTCTCGCCCTGCGGGATTTCATGTACGCCACCGTGTATGTGGACAAAAATGCCAAGCGCGAGGAGCAGAAAGTAGACAAGCTTATCGCGGAGCTGTACGAGTACTACCTGACCCATGTGGACCGGATGTCCAACTTTTATGTGCAGCTGGCCTATCAGGAGGGGCGGGAGCGCGCCGTCACTGACTACATCAGCGGTATGAGCGATGAGTTTGCCATCCGCACCTTTGAAGAACTGTTCGTGCCCCAAAAATGGCACGTCCTTTAAAACTGGAGAGGTCGTTTAAATCAACATGATCCCACACGAATACATCGAGGAGCTTACCCGCCGCACCGACATCGTGGAACTGGTGGGCAGCTATGTGCAGCTCAAGCGTAAGGGACGTCTGTACGGCGGTCTGTGCCCCTTTCACAGCGAAAAAACACCGTCCTTCTATGTGTACCCGGACACCCAAAGCTTTTACTGCTTCGGCTGTCAGGCGGCAGGAGATGCCATCAGTTTTGTCAAAAAGATCAACAATATCAGCAGCGGCGAAGCCATCAAGATGCTGGCTTCCCGCGCCGGTATGCCGGAGCCGCAGGAGGACGACAAGACCGGACGTCTGCGCAGCCGGGTGCTTTCTATGAACAAGGAGGCTGCCCGCTTTTTCCACGCCTGCCTGAACTCTACTGTGGAGGAGGCACGGCAGGCGCGTGCCTACTGGCGGCGGCGCGGGCTGGACGATAAGACCATCGTCCGGTTCGGGCTGGGCTATGCCCCCAACGACGGGCAAGCGCTGTACCAGTACCTGCGGGATAAGGGCTACAACCAGCAGGAACTGGACGCCAGCGGCTTGTTCAAGCGCAGCCAGTCCGGCCGTATCTACTGCCTGTTCTGGAAGCGTGTCATGACCCCCATCTTTGACCTGCGCGGCAATATTATAGCCTTTGGCGGGCGCGTGATGGACGACTCCAAGCCCAAATACGTCAATAGCCCGGAAACGCTGGTCTACCACAAATCCGAGACGGTGTTTGCTATGCAGATCGCCAAGCGCAGCGCCTCCCGGCGGTTCGTGCTGTGCGAGGGCTACATGGACGTCATCAGTATGCAGCAAGCGGGCATTGATACCGCCGTCTGCGCCTGTGGCACCGCGCTGACCCCCGGGCAGGTGCGCATCATCAGCGAATATGCCGACGAGGTCATTCTGAGCTATGACTCGGATGAGGCCGGTCAGAAGGCGACCCTGCGCTCGCTGGAGCTGTTCCGCAACAGCCCGGTAAAGGTGGGCGTCTTGCAGATCCCCGGTGCAAAGGACCCGGACGAGTATATCAAAAAATATGGCCCGGAGCGCTTTCAGGCGCTTCTGGATGGGGTGGGCAACGCGCTGGACTTCCGGCTCAAGCGCCTGCGGGATCAGTATGATCTCTCGCAGGACGCACAGCGTCTGCAATATATAAAGGATGCTGTGGAAATGCTGGCAGAGCGCTCCAACCCCACCGAGCAGGAGGTGTACGCCGGGCGGCTGGCAGAGGAGACCAACATCTCCAAAACCGCTATTCTGGCGCAGCTGGGCACCGCAGCAAAGCGGGCGGGCGGCAAGTACCGCCGGGAGAAAAACCGTGAGCTGCTGCGCTCCGGCGAGATGGATCAGATCAAGGTACCATACAGCGCAGGCGGCAGTCAGGCGCTGGGCATCGCCAGTGCCCAGCAGCGGCTGCTGGCAGCCATCCTGCGGGAGCCGCGCTATCTAGAACTGGCCAAACAGCAGCTGACGGCGGAGCAATTTATCCAGCCGCAGCAGAAGGAATTATACGAAGCAATGCTCAATTGCAGCCGGGAGGGCGTGGAGCTCAGCCTGACGGCACTGCGGGCATTTGCAAGCGAAGAAGCATTGAATGAACTGAGCCGACTTGCGGCACAATACAGCGATGTGAACTGCACCCCGGAGGATATCCATCTGTATCTGGACAGGATCGCCCGGGGGATGCCGGTCGCAAGCAAAGCTGCTGCAATGTCCGGCGATGAGATCACACAGTATCTTCAGTCGATGCGCGAAAAAAAGCAGGGGACGCTGCCCGAACAAGACTGATCCCTGTTTTCCCTCCGGCTGGAGCTGGAGAGAAAAGGAGCAGGAATCATGCAGAAATTGTCGCAAACGGAAGAACTTGCCCGCAGCCTTGCCGCAAAGGCTCGCCGTCACACCCTGACCCCGGAGCAGATCAGCCGTGCCATGGAAGAAACGGATTTCGATGTTGCACAGCTGGACGAGCTTTACGCTGCGCTGGAACAGCGGGGCGTTCATCTGGCAGAGGAAGAGCCTGCCGAGCTGCCTGTGCTGGATGATGCCCAGATCGGCAGGCTGGAGAATGAGCTTTCCTCGGAGGGTGTGGCGCTGGATGACCCGGTCAAGACCTATTTAAAGGAGATCGGTCGGGTGCCGCTGCTGACCGCTGGGCAGGAGATGGCGCTGGCAAAGGCCGCCCGGGCGGGGGATGCAGATGCCCGCCGCGCTTTGAGCGAGGCAAACCTGCGGCTGGTGGTATCGGTGGCCAAGCGCTACGCCGGGCGGGGACTGCCTTTTTTGGACCTGATTCAAGAGGGCAACCTCGGCCTGATGAAGGCGGCGGAAAAGTTTGAACCGGAGCGGGGATTCAAGTTTTCCACCTACGCGACGTGGTGGATTCGCCAGTCCATCACCCGCGCCATTGCGGATCAGGGACGCACCATCCGTATCCCGGTGCATCTGGTAGAGAGCATCAACCGGGTCAAGAAAACGGCGGGTGATCTGTTGCACAAAAACGGGCGGGAACCCACCGTGGAGGAGATCGCCGCCGCGCTGGATATGGAGCCGGACAAGGTGCGGGAGCTGCTGCAATTGTCGCAGGAACCCATCAGTCTGGAAACGCCGGTGGGGGAGGAAGAGGACGCTCATCTGGAGGACTTTATTCAGGACGAGGATGCCGGTGTCCCGGTAGACGAAGCCGGGCGTCAGCTGCTGCGGCGGGAGCTGCTGCACGTCCTCAAAAGCCTGACACCCCGGGAGGAGCGGGTCATCACCCTGCGCTTTGGCCTGGAGGATGGCCGTGCCCGCACGCTGGAAGAACTGGGCAAGGAGTTCAATGTGACCCGGGAGCGGGTGCGGCAAATTGAAGCAAAGGCGCTGCGCAAGCTGCGCCACCCCAGCCGCGCAAAGCTGCTGCGGGATTATCTGGACGAATGAGCATTCTATATGATAGGACGAGACTGCCGCACGGCATTTTGTGCGGCGGTCTCTTTTTTGCAGTAGGAAAGTGCAAAAGTCACACTTCCGGGCACAAGAGTAAAGATAGACAAATTGCACAAGGGGTTTATGAACAGGAACGTGCAAAATAAAAAAATCAAGTACTTGGAAGACAAACGACTACACGCTGCCGGGCGTGCGAAAACAAAACGAAAATTAAATTTATTTCAGCAAAAAACTGAAAAATGGCTTGACAACAGGGGTTTTTGGGTGTATACTGCATTAGTATCACATAATGGACTAGTGCGCCAAAAAAGGAACTGCGATGGCTGCCGCTTGAGGGGGTGCCCCGAAAAGTTTGTGCAAAACGCCGGAACGTTCCGCAGGACGCGGGTCGAATTATGTGTGTCTGCTCAAATTTGACCCGTGTATACGACATCCCGTAGAATATAAAAGTAAGGAGTGGTTGATTTTATGATGAAAGTCAAGCCCGTTAAGCTCGGCAAAACCGAGCGCATGAGCTTCTCCCACATCGACGAAGTCATCAGTATGCCGAACCTGATCGAGGTGCAGAAGAACTCGTATCAGTGGTTTCTGGATGAAGGCCTGAAGGAGGTCTTTCACGATATCGGCACCATTGAGGACTACACCGGCAATCTGGCACTGAGCTTTGTGGACTTCCGGCTGGATAAGGAGCCGAAGTACAGCATCAAGGAGTGCAAGGAGCGCGACGTTACCTATGCAGCCCCCCTGCGCGTCACCGCCCGTCTGCTGAACAAGGAGACCGGCGAGGTGAAGGATCAGGAGATCTTCATGGGCGACTTCCCCCTGATGACCGACGCAGGCACCTTTGTTATCAACGGTGCTGAGCGTGCGATCGTCAGCCAGCTGGTCCGCTCTCCCGGTGTGTTCTACGGCCATGCTAAGGATAAAGTCGGCAACGACCTGTATAGTGCCACTATGAACCCCAACCGCGGTGCATGGCTGGAGTACGAGACCGATGCCGCCAACGTATTCTATGTCCGTATCGACAAGAACCGTAAGCTGCCCGTCACGGTGCTGTGCCGTGCACTGGGTCTGTCCACCAACGAGGATATCCTGAACTACTTCGGCGAGGACGAGCGCATTCTGGCTACGCTGGAAAAGGATACCACCAAGAACCGCGAGGAAGGTCTGCTGGAAGTCTACCGCAAGCTGCGCCCCGGCGAGCCTCCCACGGTGGAGTCCGCTACCAGCCAGATCGATATGCTGTTCTTCGATCCGCGCCGGTACGACCTGTCCCGTTTCGGCCGCTATAAGATGAATAAAAAGCTGTCTCTGGCACGCCGCATCATGAACTATGTGGCAGCAGAGAACGTGGTGGATCCCTTCACCGGCGAGATCCTCGTCGAGGCCGACAAGAAGATCGACCGCAAGCTGGCTGAGCAGATCGATGCCGCCGGCGTGGATCTGGTGGTGCTGAAGATCGATGATCCCATGAAGGATAAGCCCCACAAGGTCAAGGTCATCACCAATGGCTGCGTGGACGCACAGGCCATCATCGACAACTACTACCCCGCATTCAAGGGTGTGGATGTCAAGGAGTGCGGCATCAACGAGCGCTGCAACCTCAAGGAACTGCGTAAGATCCTTGATAACGCTTCCAGCGCCGAGGAGGTCATGGAGAGCCTGAAGAAGGATCACGACCTGCTCATCGGCCGTACCGTCACCATCGACGATATCCTGTCCTCCATCAACTATCTGAACGATCTGGGCTACGGCATCGGCACCACCGATGATATCGACCATCTGGGCAACCGCCGTATCCGCAGCGTGGGCGAGCTGCTGCAGAACCAGTTCCGCATCGGCTTCTCCCGTATGGAGCGCGTCATCCGTGAGCGCATGACCCTGCAGAGCCAGGATCAGAGCGTTATCACTCCGCAGGCACTGATCAACATCCGTCCTGTGGTGGCAGCTATCAAGGAGTTCTTTGGCTCCTCTCCGCTGTCTCAGTTCATGGACCAGAATAACCCTCTGGCTGAGCTGACCCACAAGCGCCGTCTGTCTGCTCTGGGCCCCGGCGGTCTGAGCCGTGACCGCGCAGGCTTCGAAGTCCGCGACGTTCATTACAGCCACTATGGCCGTATGTGCCCCATCGAGACCCCTGAAGGCCCCAACATCGGTCTGATCTCCTATCTGGCATCCTACGCCAAGATCAACGAGTACGGCTTCGTGGAGGCTCCCTACCGCAAGGTCAAGAAGATCTACGACGAGAACAACAACCTCATCGAGCAGGTCGTCACCGACGAGGTGGAGTATATGACCGCCGATGTGGAGGACGAGTACGTTGTGGCACAGGCCAACGAGCCGCTGGACGAAGGCAAGCACTTCATCCGTCCCCGTGTGTCTGCCCGCCGCCGCGACGAGATCTTGGAAATCGACGCAGAGAAGGTCGATTACATGGACGTTTCTCCGCGTATGATGGTTTCTGTTGCTACCGCCTGCATTCCCTTCCTGGAGAACGACGACTGTAACCGTGCTCTGATGGGTTCTAACATGCAGCGTCAGGCAGTGCCTCTGATGGTCACCCAGCAGCCCATCGTTGCTACCGGTATGGAGTACAAGGCTGCTACCGACTCCGGCACCGCTGTGCTGGCCAAGAGCAACGGCATTGTGGAGAAGGTCGATGCTGACCACATTGTCGTGCGCAACGAGCAGGGTGCTCTGGAGGATTACTCCCTGATCAAGTTTGCCCGCTCCAACGCAGGCACCTGTATCAACCAGCGCCCCATCGTGGAAGTGGGCGAGACCGTCACCGCCGGTCAGGTGCTGGCCGATGGCCCCGCAATGCGCAACGGTGAGATCTCTCTGGGTAAGAACGCCCTGATCGGCTTCATGACCTGGGAGGGCTACAACTACGAGGACGCCGTTCTGCTGAACGAGAAGATCGTGCGTGAGGACGTGTACACCTCCATCCACATCGAGGAGTACGAAACCGAGAGCCGCGATACCAAGCTGGGACCCGAGGAGATCACCCGCGACATCCCCAACGTTTCTGAGGATGCCCTGAAGGATCTGGACGAGCGCGGCATCATCCGCATCGGCGCTGAGGTCAAGAGCGGCGACATTCTGGTCGGTAAGGTCACCCCGAAGGGCGAGACCGAGCTGACCGCCGAGGAACGCCTGCTGCGCGCCATCTTCGGCGAGAAGGCCCGCGAGGTGCGCGACACCTCTCTGCGTGTGCCCCACGGCGCATACGGCATCATTGTGGATGTCAAGGTCTTTACCCCGGAGAACAGCGATGAGCTGCAGCCCGGTGTGCGCGAGGTCGTCCGCTGCTATATCGCCCAGAAGCGTAAGATCAGCGTCGGCGATAAGATGGCAGGTCGTCACGGTAACAAGGGTGTCGTTTCCCGCATCCTGCCGCAGGAGGATATGCCCTACCTGCCCGACGGCACTCCGCTGGACATCGTGCTGAACCCGCTGGGCGTGCCTTCCCGTATGAACATCGGTCAGGTGCTGGAAGTCAACCTCGGCTACGCTGCCAAGGCCTGCGGCATCAAGGTTATGACCCCCGTCTTTGACTCTGCTCGTGAGAACGACATCGGCGATACCTTTGATACTGCCCGCGAGATGTGGCACGGCGAGAATGCTCCCGCATATCCCACCAAGCTCCCCAAGATCATGGGCGAGAAGGGTCACATCATTGACTTCTCCAAGATCGAGCTGGATCGTGACGGCAAGACCACCGTTTACGATGGCCGTACCGGTGAAAAGTTCGATAACCGCGTTACCGTTGGTTATATGTACTACCTCAAGCTGCATCATCTGGTCGATGATAAGATCCACGCCCGCTCCACCGGTCCCTATTCTCTGGTTACCCAGCAGCCTCTGGGCGGCAAGGCTCAGTTCGGCGGCCAGCGCTTCGGCGAGATGGAGGTCTGGGCACTGGAGGCTTACGGTGCCGCTTACACCCTGCAGGAGATCCTGACTGTCAAGTCCGATGACGTGGAGGGCCGTGTCAAGACCTACGAGGCCATCGTCAAGGGCGAGCCCATCCCGCAGCCCGGCATCCCCGAGTCCTTCCGCGTTATGCTGAAGGAACTGCAGTCTCTGGGTCTGGACGTGATCGTGCAGGACAAGGACGGCAACGAGATCGACATGCGCCAGAACTTCGACGACGAAGAGACCGGCTTTGATATGCGTGATGTTGCCGGCACTGAGACTGTGGTGCAGGAGAGCGAACTGACCGATTATAACATCAAGGACGCCGATGCAGGTTTCGATGATCCTTCTGTGCTGGAGGATGATAACTCCGGTGCTGAGGCTCCGGCTGCTTCTGACGAAGTAGATTTCTGATCTGGATACTGAACACAGCCTTCGCCCCTTAGCCGCGTGCTGCGGCAGGGGAGAAGTGCTTGTGATCCTGCAACAGAAAAGCCGCCTGTATCATCGAGACAACTAGAGATTAAGAAAGGGTTCGTTTCATGGAAAACAACGTTTTCGATTCCATTAAAATCGGCCTTGCCTCCCCGGAGCAGATCCGCGCTTGGAGCTACGGCGAGGTCAAAAAGCCCGAAACCATCAACTACCGCACCCTGAAGCCGGAGCGTGACGGCCTGTACTGCGAGCGCATTTTTGGACCTACCAAGGACTGGGAGTGCCACTGCGGCAAGTACAAGCGTATCCGTTACAAGGGCAAGGTGTGTGATCGTTGCGGCGTCGAGGTCACCAAGGCCAAGGTTCGCCGTGAGCGTATGGGTCACATCGAGCTGGCCGCTCCTGTGAGCCACATCTGGTACTTCAAGGGCATCCCCAGCCGCATCGGCCTGATGCTGGACATCAGCCCCCGCCTGCTGGAAAAGGTGCTGTACTTTGCAAGCTATATCGTCACCGATCCCGGTCTGACCCCGCTGGACAAGAAGCAGCTGCTGACCGAGAAGGAATACCGCGAAATGCGCGATCGCTACGGCGACGAGTTCGAGGCTGCTATGGGCGCCGAGGCTGTCCAGACCCTGCTGAAGGAGATCGATCTGGATCAGCTGAGCGCTGAGCTGACCGCCGAGGTAGAAAAGTCCTCCGGCCAGAAGCGTGTGCGTATCCTCAAGCGTCTGGAAGTTGTCGAGGCCTTCCGCATCTCCGGCAACCGCCCCGAGTGGATGGTCATGGATGTGCTGCCTGTGCTGCCGCCTGACCTGCGCCCCATGGTCCAGCTGGATGGCGGCCGCTTTGCCACTTCCGACCTGAACGACCTGTACCGCCGCGTCATCAACCGCAACAACCGTCTGCGCCGTCTGCTGGAGCTGGGCGCTCCCGACATCATCGTGCGCAACGAGAAGCGTATGCTGCAGGAGGCTGTGGACAGCCTGATCGACAACGGCCGCCGCGGTCGTCCGGTCACCGGCCCCAACAACCGCGCACTGAAGAGTCTTTCCGATCTGCTGAAGGGCAAGCAGGGCCGTTTCCGTCAGAACCTGCTGGGCAAGCGTGTTGACTACTCCGGCCGTTCCGTTATCGTTGTCGGCCCTGAGCTGAAGATGGATCAGTGCGGTCTGCCCAAGGAGATGGCTCTGGAGCTGTTCAAGCCCTTTGTCATGAAGGATCTGGTGGAGAAGGGCATTGCCAACAACATCAAGTCCGCCCGTAAGATGGTCGAGCGCGCAAAGCCCGAGGTCTGGGACAGCCTTGAGACCGTTATCAAGGGTCACCCCGTGCTGCTGAACCGTGCACCTACCCTGCACCGTCTGGGTATTCAGGCATTCAATCCCGTGCTGGTGGAAGGCCGTGCCGTCAAACTGCACCCGCTGGCCTGTACCGCATTCAACGCCGACTTCGACGGCGACCAGATGGCAGTCCATCTGCCCCTGAGCGAGGATGCCTGCCGTGAGGCCAAGATGCTGATGCTGGCTTCCGGCAACCTGTTGAAGCCCTCTGACGGCGCACCTGTTACCGTGCCTACGCAGGATATGATCCTGGGCAGCTACTACCTGACCACCGTCCGCGAGAACGACGAGGGCGCAGGCAAGGTGTTCCGTGATGAGAACGAGGTTCTGATGGCTTACGCCGAGCACGTCATCACCCTGCACGCACCCATCAAGGTGCGCCGCACCATGACCATTGACGGCGTGGAGCGCACCGGTCTGGTGGATGCCACCGCCGGTCGCATCATCTTCAACAATCCTATTCCCCAGAATCTGGGCTATGTGGATCGTACCGATCCCGAGCACTGGCTGGAGTACGAGGTCAGCTTCCGCGTGACCAAAAAGACCCTGCCTGAGATCATCTCCCGCTGCATGACCCGCAACGGCACCCGCAAGTGTGCTAAGATGCTGGATGCCATCAAGGCACAGGGCTACAAGTACTCCACTCTGTCCGCTATCTCCGTGGCTGTGTGCGATGCTGTGATCCCGCCCCAGAAGCAGGAGCTGATCGCCGAGGCTGACAAGGAGATCGCCAAGGTCGGCAAGCTGTTCAACCGTGGTCTGATCTCGGATAACGAGCGTTACAACAAGACCATCGATATCTGGCAGAAGACCACCGATAAGGTCTCTAAGGCTCTGGCAGACAACCTGCCCAAGGACAACGAGATCTATATGATGGCAGACTCCGGTGCTCGTGGTTCTATGAACCAGATCAAGCAGCTGGCCGGTATGCGCGGCCTGCTGGCAAACACTGCCGGTCACACCATCGAGATGCCTATTCGTGCAAACTACCGCGAAGGCTTGAACATTCTGGAATATTTCGTTTCTGCCCGTGGTGCTCGTAAGGGTCTGGCCGATACCGCTCTGCGTACCGCTGACTCCGGTTACCTGACCCGCCGCATGGTCGACGTCTCTCAGGACGTCATCGTCCGCGAGATCGACTGCGGCACTACCGATGGCCTGTGGGTCTCTGAGATCCACGAGGGCAAGGAGAAGATCGAGAGCTTCCGCGAGCGTCTGATCGGCCGTTTTGCCGTGGGCGATGTGGTCAACCCCATCACCGGCAAGGTCATCGTGCCCGAGGGTAAGATGATCGACCTGTACGACGCCAACGAGATCGAGGCCGCCGGTATCACCCGCCTGAAGATCCGCAGCCTGCTGACCTGCCGTGCAAAGACCGGCGTTTGCGCACGCTGCTACGGCTCTGATATGGCCAACGGCGAGCCGGTCCGTCTGGGCGAGTCTGTCGGTGTTATCGCCGCAGAGTCCATCGGTGAGCCCGGTACTCAGCTGACCATGCGTACCTTCCATACCGGCGGTATCGCATCTGCCGAGGATATTACACAGGGTCTGCCCCGTGTTGAGGAGCTGTTCGAGAGTCGCCGTCCCAAGAGCATGGCTATCATGAGTGAGATCTCCGGTGTGGTCTCTCAGGACGACACCAAGAAGAACGTGGTCATCAAGGTCACCGGCAAGGACGAGAACGGTGCAGAGGAAGTCAAGAGCTACTCCATCCCGTTCACCCAGCATGCCCGCGTGATGCCCGGCGACCGTGTGGAGAAGGGCGACATCATCACCCGCGAGGGCGTGCTGTACCCGCAGGATATTCTGGCCATCAAGGGTCTGGAGGACGTGCAGAACTACCTGATCAACGAGGTCCAGAAAGTCTACCGTCTGCAGGGCGTTGAGATCAACGATAAGCATATCGAAGTCATCGTCCGTCAGATGTGCCGCAAGGTGCGTGTGACCGACTCCGGCTCCTCCAACCTGATCGGCGGTGCTCTGGCAAGCCGTCTGGAGGTGGAGAACATCAATGCCGATCTGCAGAAGCGCATTGATGCAGGCGAAGAGGGTCTGAAGCTAGTGGAGTACCAGCAGGTACTGCTGGGCATCACCAAGGCTGCTCTGGCCAACGACTCCTTCCTGTCCGCTGCATCCTTCCAGGAGACCACCCGCGTGCTGACCGAGGCCGCCATCAAGGGCAAGGTTGACCCGCTGTCCGGTCTGAAGGAGAACGTCATCATCGGTAAGCTGATCCCCGCCGGTACCGGTCTGCCGGAGGTGCGTGAGGATCTGAAGAACCGTGAGGCTGAGCGCGACGCCGAGATCGCAGCCGAGCTGGCTGCCTCCGCACAGTAAGCGCAGCATCCGTCAGGATCTGATCCGTTAAACAAAACCGCTCCGTGGGCGAAAGCCTACGGGGCGGTTTTTGCGTGCAAAAGCGGCACAGCAGGGGAGGGGAAAGGCATATTTTCTGCCGAAAACTGCCCAAAAGAAAAAATCTGGAATAAATACAAAAAAATTTGCAAAAACTGTTGACATCCGGCTGCAAAGCGGGTATTATATAACTGTTGCGCGTCCCTCATGGGGATAGTGCGGCAAAAAAGTCGGAAAATGCTTCCGATGTTCATCATTAAGAAAGGAGAAACAAAATGCCTACTTTTAACCAGCTTGTACGCAAAGGCCGTGAGGTCCTGACTACCAAGAGCACCGCTCCCGCTCTGCAGAAGACTTATAACTCTCAGAAGAAGCAGTACTCTGATCTGAGCAGCCCCCAGAAGCGTGGTGTCTGCACTGCAGTTCGTACCATGACCCCCAAGAAGCCTAACTCTGCTCTGCGTAAGGTTGCTCGTGTCCGCCTCACGAATGGTATCGAGGTCACCTCTTACATTCCCGGTATCGGCCATAACCTGCAGGAGCACTCCGTCGTGCTGATCCGTGGCGGCCGTGTTAAGGACCTGCCCGGTGTGCGTTACCACATCATCCGTGGTACCCTGGATACTCAGGGTGTGGCAGGCCGTAATCAGGCCCGCTCCAAGTACGGCGCAAAGCGTCCTAAGGCCGGTGCTGCAAAGAAGTAATTGAGGACAACCGCCATAAACGGCTTTCCTTTATATAAATAACAAGTCCGCTTAAAAGCGGAGGGTAACGGTTTATGTAAGGTCAGCTCTTTGTGACACAACGGGAGTTTTATTACTTTCGAGTACCGATGATATCATTCTGTGAAGGAGGGAAGAAAGATGCCTAGAAGAGGTAACATTGCTAAGCGCGATGTCTTAGCTGATCCTATTTACAATTCCAAGATGGTCACCCGCCTGGTCAACAGCGTCATGCTGGATGGCAAGAAGGGCGTCGCTCAGAAGATCGTTTACGAAGCTTTCTCCATGATTCAGGAAAAGACCGGCAACGATCCTCTGGAGACTTTCGAGAAGGCGATGGAGAACATCATGCCCAGCCTCGAGTGCAAGACCCGCCGTGTTGGTGGCGCTAACTACCAGGTTCCCCTGGAGGTCAGCCCCGCTCGCCGCGAGACTCTGGGTCTGCGCTGGCTGACTGCCTACAGCCGCACCCGTGGTGAGAAGACCATGGCACAGCGTCTGGCTGCTGAGATCATGGATGCTGCCAACAACACTGGTAACGCCGTGAAGAAGCGTGAGGACACTCACAAGATGGCAGAAGCTAACAAGGCTTTCGCACATTTCCGTTATTGATCTGTTCTGTAGGAGGTTAATTTCATGGCTACACCCAGAGAAGTTTCTCTTCAGATGACGAGAAATATCGGCATTATGGCTCATATCGATGCCGGCAAGACGACCACTACCGAGCGTATCCTGTACTACACCGGTATCAACCATAAGATCGGTGAGGTCCACGATGGCGGTGCCACCATGGACTGGATGGTTCAGGAGCAGGAGCGTGGTATCACCATCACTTCCGCTGCTACCACCTGCTACTGGTCTCACTCCGAGACCCAGAAGGATCCGGTTGCGTTCAAGAAGAATCGTCACCGCATCAACATTATCGACACTCCGGGCCACGTGGACTTCACTGTTGAGGTTCAGCGTTCTCTGCGTGTTCTGGACGGTTCTGTGACCGTTCTGGCCGCAAAGGGTGGTGTCGAGCCTCAGTCTGAGACCGTTTGGCGTCAGGCTGATGAATACAAAGTCCCCCGTATGGTGTACGTCAACAAGATGGATACCATGGGTGCTGACTTCTTCCGTTGCATCAAGATGCTGCATGATCGTCTGCACGCCAACGGCGTGGCCATCCAGCTGCCGATCGGTCAGGAAGATACCTTCCGCGGTATCGTTGACCTCGTTGACATGAACGCTGAGGTTTACTACGACGACATGGGCAACGATATGCGTACCGAGCCTATCCCCGAGGATATGGTCGAGCAGGCTGAAGAGTACCGTAACATTCTGGTCGAGGCTGTTGCCGAGAACGACGAAGAGCTGATGGAGAAGTACCTTGAGGGCGAGGAGATCACCCGCGAGGAGCTGAAGAAGGCTATCCGCAAGGAAACCATTGCAAATACTCTGGTTCCCGTTGTCTGTGGCTCTTCCTACAAGAACCGCGGTGTGCAGAAGCTGCTGGACGCTATCGTTGACTATATGCCCGCTCCTACCGATGTCCCTGACATCAAGGGCGTGAATCCCGAGACTGAGGAAGAGGAGACCCGTCCGTCTTCTGACGACGCTCCCTTCGCAGCTTTGGCTTTCAAGATCGCTACCGACCCGTTCGTTGGTAAGCTGGCATACTTCCGTGTGTACTCCGGTAAGGTTGAGGCAGGTACTACTGTTTACAACTCCGTGAAGGACAGCAAGGAGCGTATGGGCCGCATCCTGCAGATGCACTCCAACCACCGCAAGGATATCGACTGCTGCTATGCAGGTGATATTGCTGCTGTTGTCGGTCTGAAGAACACCACCACTGGTGATACTCTGTGTGATGAGAATCATCCCATCATTCTGGAGTCCATGAAGTTCCCCGAGCCCGTTATCCGCGTTGCTATCGAGCCTAAGACCAAGGCTGGTAACGAGAAGATGGGCATCGCGCTGGCAAAGCTGGCCGAAGAGGACCCGACCTTCAAGACCTACACCGATGAAGAAACCGGCCAGACCATCATTGCTGGTATGGGCGAGCTGCATCTGGAGATCATTGTTGACCGTCTGCTGCGTGAGTTTAAGGTCGAGGCAAACGTGGGTGCTCCCCAGGTTGCTTACCGTGAGACCATCCGCAAGGAGGCCAACCAGGAGACCAAGTACGCACGTCAGTCCGGTGGTAAGGGCCAGTACGGTCACGTTAAGATCAAGATCGAGCCCAACGAGCCCGGTAAGGGTTACGAGTTCGTCAACGCCATCGTTGGCGGCGCTATCCCGAAGGAATACATCCCTGCTATCGACAACGGTATTCAGGGTGCTATGAAGTCCGGCGTTCTGGCAGGCTATCCTGTTGTTGATGTCAAGGTCACCCTGTGGGATGGTTCTTATCATGAGGTCGACTCCTCTGAAATGGCCTTCTCCATCGCAGGTTCCATGGCATTCAAGGATGCTATGCGCAAGGCTGATCCCATCATCACCGAGCCCATCATGAAGGTTGCTGTTATCGTTCCCGATGAGTATCTGGGCGATGTTATCGGTGACCTGAACGCCCGCCGTGGTCAGATCCAGGGCATGGAGGCTATGGCCGGTACCCAGCGTGTCAACGCATTTGTGCCTCTGGCTCAGATGTTCGGCTATGCTACCGACCTGCGTTCCAAGACTCAGGGTCGTGGCCAGTATGTTATGGAGCCCTCTCACTACGAGCCGGTTCCCAAGAACATTGCTGACCAGATCATTGCTGGCCGTACCAAGGGCTAAGCGCTGTAAAGCATAAGAATTTTGCCGGGGTAGTGTAACTCCGGCAAAATTTCCTGTAAAAGCACTTGATTTTACAGGGCAAATTTAGTAGAATAGCCTTGCAGTGCAATGTCTGCATTTTGCAGGGTTGTTGTAACCAATATCAAAACCTAAATTAAGGGAGGATATTCCAATGGCTGAAAAGGCAAAGTTCGACCGTTCTAAGCCGCATGTTAACATCGGCACCATCGGTCACGTTGACCACGGCAAGACCACTCTGACCGCTGCTATCACCAAGTACCTGGCTCTGAAGGGTGATGCAGAGTTCATGGACTACGCTAACATCGATAAGGCTCCTGAGGAGCGTGCTCGTGGTATCACGATCAACTCCGCTCACGTTGAGTACCAGACCGAGAAGCGCCACTACGCTCACGTTGACTGCCCGGGCCATGCTGACTACGTTAAGAACATGATCACCGGTGCTGCTCAGATGGACGGCGCTATTCTGGTCGTTGCTGCTACCGATGGTCCCATGCCCCAGACCCGTGAGCACATCCTGCTGGCTCGTCAGGTCGGCGTGCCCTATATCGTTGTGTTCATGAACAAGTGCGATATGGTCGACGACGAAGAGCTGCTGGATCTGGTCGAGATGGAGATCCGTGAGCTGCTGACCGAGTACGACTTCCCGGGCGACGACACCCCGATCATTCGTGGTTCCGCTCTGAAGGCTCTGGAGGCTCCCAACGATCCCGAGGATCCTGCTTACGCTTGCATCAAGGAGCTGATGGATGCTGTTGACTCCTACATCCCCAACCCGGATCGTGAGGAGGACAAGCCCTTCCTGATGCCCATCGAGGATGTCATGACCATTTCTGGCCGTGGTACCGTTGCTACCGGTCGTGTTGAGCGTGGTATCGCCAAGGTTGGCGACGCTATGGAGATCGTCGGCATCAAGCCCGATCGTCTGAACACCACCATCACCGGTCTGGAGATGTTCCGTAAGTCTCTGGACTTCGCTGAGGCTGGCGATAACATCGGCGCTCTGCTGCGTGGTGTTGATCGTACCCAGATCGAGCGTGGCCAGGTTCTGGCTAAGCCCGGCACTGTGCACCCCCACAACGTCTTTGAGGCTCAGGTCTACGTCCTGACCAAGGACGAAGGCGGCCGTCACACCCCGTTCTTCTCCAACTATCGTCCTCAGTTCTATTTCCGCACCACCGACGTGACCGGCATCATCACCCTGCCCGAAGGCACCGAGATGTGCATGCCCGGCGATAACGTCATGATGCACGTTGAGCTGCTGACCCCTGTTGCTATGGAAGAGGGCCTGCGTTTCGCTATCCGTGAGGGTGGCCGTACCGTTGGTTCCGGCGTTGTTGGCAAGATCATTGAGTGATTTTGTCCTTGAACGTAAGTTCCAAGGCTAACTAGCAATTTATAAAGACCTTCCCGTTCCGGAGAGCGGGAAGGTCTTTTTGTTTGTTTATGGCAGCTGCAAACGGTTTGATTTCTTGGTTTTTTACCGGATCAGAGTGCTGTAACATTCTGCAAAGGCGTACAGAAAGCCGGTCACTTCCTCCTTTGTGGTAAGGTGGCTCAGGCTGATGCGCCAAGAGGAAAGGGCGTTGCGCCGATCCTGACTGACCGCCAGCACTGCCCGGGAGGGCAGTCCATCGGACGAACAGGCAGATTTGACCGAGACGCACACCCCGCGTGCGTCCAGCTCCCGCTGGAATACGGTGCCCTTTACGCCCTGCACACTCAGGTTCAGGATATGCGGCACAGCGTTTGCCGGGCTGTTGATGCGCACTTTTGGATAGCGGGAAAGTTCTGCACGCAGTCGATCGTTCAGGCTGCGCACAGTTGCGGCGCGGGCGGGAAGTTCCGCAGCAGCCTTTTCCAAGGCCAGCGCCAGCGAACAAGCCAGCGCTACGGTAGGTGTGCCGCTGCGGTAGGGAGTAGTGCTCTCTCCACCATGAATGAGGGGCGGCAGTGCCAGTCCCAGCCGTTTTACCAGCACACCGATGCCGTTGAGCCCGTAAAACTTATGGGCTGTCAGGCTCATGGTGTCCACGCCCTCAAACTGTACGGGAATTTTCCCCACAGCCTGCGTGGCGTCCACATGGAAATGGCAGTTGGGATATGCCTTTAAAAGCTCTGCAATTTCCGCAATGGGCTGCACTACGCCCAGTTCGCTGTCCACGGCAGTCACAGCCACCAGCACAGTGTCCGGGCGCAGCCGGTTTTTCAGGTCTGCAAGGTCCACCGTGCCGTCCGAACAGATGTCCAGCAGCTCCACCTCGTACCCCTGCTTTTGCAGGGCCTCCAGACTGCCGCTGACGGACGAATGCTCCAGCGGAGTAGAGAGGATGTGCCTGCCTGCCGCACGCCCCAGCGCCGCTAGCCCCTTTACAGCAAGGTTGTTGGCTTCGCTTGCGCCGGAGGTGTAGATGATGCCCGCAGGCGGTGCGCCCAGACAGCGGGCGATGCTGCGGGTCGCCTCGTTTATAGCGGCTTTCGCGGCAGTGCCTGCCTGATGGTGGGCGTTGGCGTTGCCCGGGTAACGCCGCTCTGCTTCACAGAAGCATTGCAGCACCGCCTCGTCCACAGGGGTGTTGGCAGAGTAATCCAGATAGAGCATAGAGCCTCCTGTAATATCAACACATTATGATAGTAGGAAATAAGAACAGGCTCTATTATAGGGCATTCCGTCCAAAAGCGCAACCCCCGCAGCCCACGGTGCAGTGTAACCGGCAAGAAAAAGCTGTCAACACCTTGCTGGAAAGCCCAAAATCTGCTATACTTATAAAAAAAGGCCGCAGCGTTGCTGCTGCCTTGCCGGAGCGGTTCCGGTTGTTGGAAGGAACACAAAAAGAAGGGGAGGAGCACAATGTTTAAGCGTGAGCGACTGCATAGCGGTTTCTTTCCCGTTTTTGTGTGGAGGTCTTGTTCCTGAAATTCAGAGGCACTGCTGTTTCAACGGCAATGCCTCTTTTTTTGGGAATAACAGTACAGGAGGTTTTCTATGAGCGAAAAGATCGATTACTCCAAGGGCGTATATGACGCCAAAAAGCTGGGCACCGGCCGGATGTTCATTCTGGGTGTGCAGCACATGTTTGCCATGTTCGGTGCAACGGTTCTGGTGCCGCTGCTCACCGGCCTGAGCGTTTCCACCACTCTGCTGTGTGCCGGTCTGGGCACGCTGCTGTTCCACCTCATCACCAAAAAGAAGGTGCCTGCATTCCTCGGCTCCTCCTTTGCGTATCTGGGCGGCTTTTCCATCGTGGCTCCCATGCTGGCTGATGCCAATGGCAACCTGACCGTTGCCAACACCAAGATGCTGCCGTATGCCTGCGCTGCCGTTGCGTTCTCGGGTCTGGTCTATCTGGTGGCCAGCCTGCTGATCTCCACTTTTGGCATCCGCCGCATCATGAAGTTCTTCCCGCCGGTGGTCACCGGCCCCATCATCATCTCCATCGGCCTGATCCTTGCCCCCTCTGCCATCACCAACTGCCAGTCCAACTGGCTGCTGGCCTTTGTGGCGCTGGGCACTGTTATCGTGTGCAACATTTGGGGCAAGGGTATGGTCAAGATTCTGCCCATCCTCATTGGTGTGCTGGTCTCCTACGCGGTGGCACTGGTCACCGGCGCAGTGGATTTCCAGAAGATCTCCGAGGCCGCTTGGCTGGGTATCCCCCTGCACAAGGAGGCTATGGGTCTGTTTGCCATTGACGGCAGCCCGGAGTTCATCAGCGCGCTGTTCACCATCATCCCCATCGCACTGGCTACCATGATGGAGCACGTCGGCGATATCGCCGCCATCAGCGCCACCGTCGGCCACAACTATATCAACGACCCCGGCCTGAACCGCACCCTGATGGGCGATGGTCTGGCCACCACCATGGCCGGTCTGCTGGGCGGCCCCGCCAACACCACCTACGGCGAGAATACCGGCGTGCTGGCACTGAGCAAGATCTACGACCCGCTGGTCATCCGCATTGCAGCTGTGTTGGCCATCATCCTGAGCTTCAGCCCCAAGTTTGAGGCCGTCATCAACACCATTCCCACCGGCATTATCGGCGGTATCAGCTTTGTGCTGTACGGCATGATCTCTGCCATCGGCGTGCGCAACGTAGTCGAGAACCGCGTGGACTTCACCAACAGCCGCAACCTGATCGTTGCCGCCGTCATTCTGGTGTGTGCACTGGGCTTCAACTCTGTGGGCGGCGTTGGCTTTACCGTTGGCAGCGTCACCATCAATCTGTCCGGTCTGGCTGTGGCTGCGATTGCAGGTATCCTGCTCAACGCTATCCTGCCCGGCAATGACTACGAATTTGACGCCACTGCCGGTACCGATGCTGCTACCAGCGGCAACCTGCAGGTCTGATTCCGGTAATGCGTCCAGTTTTCTGCAGTGGAATTTGGACATTCTGCCAGATTTTAATAAGTAGGAATAATTCTTAAAAATATACTTGACTAACTAGGAATTATTCGCTATAATAGAGCCATGGAAAGGGAAGTGCACAAAGCACAAAACTTCTTTCCATGGCTCTTTCTATACCCGGCAGCGCGGCTGCCCAGCATAGAAACAACAGGCGGGTGGTTTCCGTCCTGTATCATTTTTAACAGATCGAATGGAGGTAAATTCTTATGAAGAAATACGTTTGCACCGTTTGTGGTTATATCGCTGAGGGTGAGATCCCCGCTCAGTGCCCCGTTTGCAAGGCTCCCGCTTCCGCTTTTGTGGAGAAGACCGGTAACACCTACGTCACCGAGCATGTTGTTGGCATCGGCAAGGCTGAGGGCGTGCCGCAGGAGATCGTTGATGGTCTGCGCGCTAACTTTGAGGGCGAGTGCAGCGAGGTCGGCATGTACCTGGCTATGGCTCGCGTGGCAGAGCGTGAGGGCTACCCTGAGATCGCCGAGGCCTACAAGCGTTATGCTTACGAAGAAGCTGACCACGCATCCCGCTTTGCAGAGCTGCTGGGCGAGGTCGTGACCGACAGCACCAAGAAGAACCTGATGATGCGTGCCGAGGCCGAGTGCGGTGCCTGCGCCGGTAAGATGGATCTGGCCAAGAAGGCTAAGGCTCTGAATCTGGACGCCATCCACGATACCGTCCATGAGATGGCAAAGGACGAAGCCCGTCACGGCCGCGGCTTCGAGGGCCTGCTGAAGCGCTACTTCAACACTGAAGTCTGATAAGGGTTCCCCGGTTATCTATGCTGCCCGCTGCAAGGACATTTTGCCCTGCAGCGGGCTTTTTGTGTTTCAATCGTGGCGACGACTTCTTTCGTTAAAATGGAGCACCGGAGCATCCGCAGGCGCTCCGGTGCTCCGAAACAAAATGGGATCTTAAAGATGCGCAAAGCGAACGTGGAGCGCATTCAGAATCGTCCTACCTACAAAAAAAGGCAGCTGCGCAGAAATTTACGCAGCTGCCTTTTTTGCATTTGTGGTGCTGATACCCTTACTGGATGCCGGTAACAGGATAATCCTGTGCTTCCACGGCCTTCTTCAGCACCTCATCGTCCACTTCAGCGTTCAGGGTAACGATGGCGGTACCGGCTTCATGGCTGACAACAGCCTCGTCCACCTGCGGCAGAGCCTCCAAAGCCTTCTTGACGCGGGCTTCACAGTGATGGCACATCATACCTTCTACGGTCAGGGTCTTTTTCATTGTGGTCTCCTCCTTTTGAGTTGTATCTTCCTCCGCTGCGGGCTGCACAAGGGCAGCAGGCAGGGCAGGGACGTGTTTGGGCGGGTGGTCATGCTTTGCGCTGTGCAGATCAAACAGGTTCAGCCGCAAAGCGTTGCTCACCACGCAGAAGCTGGAAAGGCTCATGGCAGCTGCGCCGAACATGGGGTTCAGCGTCAGCCCCAAGGGAATGAACACACCGGCTGCCAGCGGGATGCCGATGATGTTGTAGATAAACGCCCAGAACAGGTTTTCGTGGATGTTGCGCAGGGCAGCACGGCTCAGCCGGATGGCGGCGGGCACGTCCGACAGTTTGGAGTTCATCAGTACCACGTCCGCAGCGTCAATGGCTACGTCCGTGCCTGCACCGATGGCAATGCCGGTGTCAGCGCGGGTCAGAGCAGGGGCATCGTTGATGCCGTCGCCCACCATGGCAACCTTGCCGTACTTTTGCAGCTGCCGGATAACAGTCTCCTTGCCCTCCGGCAGCACTCCGGCGATCACCTCGTCCACCCCGGCTTGTCGGCCAATGGCTTCGGCGGTGCGCTGATTGTCGCCGGTCAGCATTACCACACGGATGCCCATATTCCGCAGCTCCCGGATGGCCTGCGGGCTGTCCTCCTTGATGGTATCTGCCACTGCGATAACGCCCAGCAAATGATCCGCGCCGCCAAAGAAGAGGGGCGTCTTACCCTGCGCAGCCAGTGCAGCGGCCTGCATTTGCAGCGCAGCAGGGATGGCGACCTTTGCGCCGATAAAGGCCGCATTGCCGCCAAAGATCTCTTTGCCTTCCAGCGTGGCGGTAAGACCGTTGCCCGGCAGGGCGGTAAAATCGGTAACAGAGGGCAGCTCCAGCTGCTTTTCCTCCGCATAGGCCAGCACTGCCCGCGCCAGCGGGTGCTCACTGCGGCCCTCCAGCGCGGCTGCCAGCGTGAGCAGCTCGGTCTCGGTCACGCCCGCAGCGGGCAGAAGGTCGGTAACAGTGGGCTCGCCGCAGGTGATAGTGCCGGTCTTGTCCAGCGCCACGATGCGGGTACGCCCGGCTTCTTCCAGCGCCGCAGCGGTCTTGAACAGGATGCCGTTCTTCGCACCAAGGCCGTTGCCCACCATAATAGCCACCGGCGTTGCCAGACCCAGCGCACAGGGGCAGCTGATGACCAGCACCGAGATGCCCCGCGCCAGCGCGTAGCCCACATCCCGCCCCAGCAGCAGCCAGACAAGAGTGGTGACCACTGCAATGCTGATGACCGCAGGCACGAAAAAGCCGGATACGGTATCTGCGATCTTTGCAATGGGGGCTTTGGTGGCGGCGGCATCGCTGACCATGCGGATGATCTGCGCCAGCGTGGTGTCCTCGCCCACGCGGGTGGCGCGGCACTGCAAATAACCGGACTGGTTGGTGGTGGCGGCGCTTACTTTATCACCCACGGCCTTGTCCACCGGGATACTTTCGCCGGTCAGAGCGCTCTCATTTACGGCGCTGCTGCCCTCCAGCACAATGCCGTCCACCGGGATGTTCTCGCCCGGGCGCACCACAAAGATGTCCTCTTTCTGCACCTGCTCAATGGGCACAGTCACCTCTGCGCCGTCCCGCAGCAAGGTGGCAGTCTTGGGGGCAAGCTTCATCAGGCTCTTGAGTGCATCGGTGGTTTTACCTTTAGAACGTGCCTCCAGCATTTTGCCCACTGTGATGAGGGTCAAAATCATGGCGGCAGACTCAAAATAGAACTCCATCATGTAGTGCATGACTAGTTCCTCGTTGCCGTGCAGCTGCGCATCGGTCATGGCAAACAGGGCGTAGGTGCTCCATACAAAGCTTGCCATCGAGCCCATAGCCACCAGCGTATCCATGTTGGGGGAGCGGTGTACCAGCCCTTTGAAGCCATTGATGAAAAATTTCTGGTTGATCACCATCACGATGCCCGCCAGCAGCAGCTGTACCAGCCCCATGGCAATGTGGTTGCCGTCAAACCAGTGGGGCAGCGGCCAACCCCACATCATGTGCCCCATGGAAAAGTACATCAGCACCAGCAAAAAGCCCAGCGAGGCGATAAGCCGCCGTTTCAGCTTGGGCGTTTCGTGGTCTGCCAGTGCATCCAGCTCTGCGCTGGTGCTGGCTGCTGCGGCGGCTTTTTTGGGGCTTGCGCCGTAACCGGCCTGCTCTACGGCACGGATAATGGCGGCATCCTCTGCTGTGCCTTCCACGCCCATAGAGTTTGTCAGCAGGCTTACCGAACAACCGGTGACGCCCGGCACACTCTTTACGGCCTTTTCTACCCGAGCAGAGCAGGCCGCGCAGCTCATGCCGGTAACATTGAATTGTTCCATTGTTGTTTCTCCTTGTGGTCAGTCTGCCCGGCGGGCGGTCATTTCATCAGCTTGGGCAGCAGCCGGAGCAGTTCTTCCAGTTTTTCGTCGCTGCCGGCACGCAGGTCGTCCGCCACGCAGCTGCCGATGTGCTGCGCCAGCAATTCCCGGGAAAAGCTGTTCAGCGCCGCGTTTGCTGCGGCCACCTGAACCAGAATATCCACGCAGTAGGCGTCCTTTTCCAGCATCCCGCGGATGCCGCGTACCTGTCCTTCAATGCGGTTCAGGCGGTTGAGCAGAGCTTTGTATTCCTCTTGGCTGCGCTCCTTGTGGCGGCAGCAGCAGGGGACAGCAGTATCTGCCGCAGCGTCCGCTTCCGGCGTATCAACGCAGCAGCAACAGTGCTTTTTGGTCTCTTCCATATCGGAATCGCTCCTTTCGTAAACCCCCATGGGGTATATTTTCTTGCAACAGCAGTATAGCACATAATATCCGACAATTCAAGTAGGAAATCAAGAATAAATGGTGCTGCAAACAAAAAATGGTTCAGAAACGCCGCAGGTGTTTCTGAACCATAAATTTAAAAGTAAAATACCTCTGAACATGGCCAGAGCACACGCGGAGACCATTCAAAACCGCTGCATATAAGAAAACGAGGGAAGCCCCGCAGGCTTTCCCTCGTTAAAAATTCTTACTTTACTTCCAGAATGCGCGGTGCAAACAGACTCCACATCTTGCCCCACCAGTACCAGTCGTGGGAGACGTCACCGCCCCAGATCTCCAGATGTGCGGGCATACCCTGATCCTTCAGCAGATCAGCCAATGCCTGTGTGTCGTCCAGTGCATCGCCCTCGTAGGCACCCTGACCGGCACAGAGGATCAGGCAGTTCTCTTCTGCCTTGGTCAATGCCAGCTTGTTGGCAATGCCGTTCTCCTGCAGATAGGCAAGGGGAGAGCAGCGCAGCACCATGTCGTCGCTGTCGGTGCCCCAGAAACGGGTCAGGTCGTAGATGCCGCCCATGCCCACAGCACCTGCAAACAGGGCAGGACGGCGCAGACGGCAGTGGACAGCGTGATAAGCACCCAAATCCACACCGGCAGTCCAGATCCGGGTACCCTTTTTGGCGTTGTTCAGGGTCAGAATGCGGGGAGCCAGCTCAGCGGTCAGGTAGACGAAATACTTCTCCTGCAGCTCGGCACGGCGGCGCTGGGGCAGATCACCGTTCAAAAGGCCCTCGCTGTCCACGGCATCCGCGCAGAACAGCTGCACCTTGCCCTCGTTCAGCAGCTGGGCAATGGCATCGGGCATCCCATTATTCTCCCAGTCGTAAAAACGGCCGCCGCGGGCGGGCAGTGCCAGCACCGGCACACCGGCATGGCCGTACACTTTAAACTCCATCTCACGGCCAAGAACCGTGCTCCACTCTTTGTAATAGGTACCCTGGATCATAAATCAAGCACTCCTTATTTTATCATTCACCGGCTCGGGCACAGTCGCTGCGCACCGGTGCCGGATTTGGAAGCTATAATCAGACAAACTGGTTGCGCTGCGGGTCGTAATCGTAGCCCACAGCGTGCAGCTTTGTGCACAGACCGGCCTTGTCGGCCTCCAGATCTTCGCACAGCGCATCGAGATCCTTATACTGATCCCGCAGTTTCAGGTTCACCACGCTCAGTAGCATGATGGGATCAACAGGCAAAGACATTTTATTCCTCTCCTTGCGGCAAATAAAAAAGCCGGCCACTCGACAAAGTGACCGGCCACATACACCAAATTAGACAGCGCGGGTAACTTTGCCAGCGCGCAGGCAACGGGAGCATGCGTAGACATACTTGGGAGAGCCCTCCACGACCGCCTTGACACGACGGACATTCGGCTTCCAGGTACGGTTGGAACGGCGATGAGAGTGAGAAACCTTAATACCAAAGGTAACACCCTTGCCGCAGCATTCACACTTAGCCATGGTAATTGCACCTCCTACAGTGAAGTATGGAATCAAAATAATCAGCTTGACTATTTTACCAGAGATACAAAGAAAAAGCAAGTCTTTTTTTAAATTTCTTGCAGCTTTTTGCATTCCCGGTTCTGTGGGGCTTGTGCAGGGCACAAAAAAATAGTATTATAAAGGAAGAAATTCGTTTTGACAGGAGATTTACATGACCGCACAGGCAATTATCATCCGCGCACTGGTGGCGCTGGTGGCCATTCCGTTCCATGAGGCTGGCCATGCGCTGGCAGCATGGCTGCTGGGCGATGCCACCGCCAAACGTGAAGGGCGTCTTTCGCTGAACCCCTTTGCCCACTTTGACCTGCTGGGCACGCTGTGCATGGTGTTCGCGGGCGTGGGCTGGGCAAAGCCTGTGTCCACCAACCCCCGCAACTTCAAAAACCCCAAGTGGGGTATGGCGCTTACGGCGCTGGCCGGCCCTGTGGCAAACCTTTTGCTGGCCTACCTTGGCATGGTGGCATGGAAGGTGCTGTACTACTGGGCACCGGTCAATAACGCTATCATTTATATTGCCATGTTCCTACGCTCTCTGGTGCTGATGAACGTGAGCCTTGCGGTGTTCAACCTCATTCCCGTGCCGCCGCTGGACGGCAGCCGCATTCTGCTGGTGGTGCTGCCGCAGCGCATCTACTTTGGTCTGATGCGGTACGAAAAATATATTATGATCGTCATGCTGGCAGCGGTGTGGGGCGGCTTTCTGGATGTGCCGCTGTACTACCTGAATAACGTGGTGTGGTCGCTTTTGGGCGCAGGCACCGGGTATATTGATAAGATCGCCTACGCCGTTTATGCAAGCAGCCTTGGGGCGGTGATCTGAGTGGCAGAGGAATTGACCTTCCATCTGGAAGATTTTGACGGCCCGCTGGAATTATTGCTGGCGCTGGTGGCCAAACATAAAATGGACTTGCATAATATCCCTATTTTGCAGCTCATCGACCAGTACACCCGCACCGTGGAGCAGGCCGACCCCAATCCCGAGACTGCCAGCGCCTTCATTGAGATGGCGGCGCATCTGGTGGAGATGAAAAGCTTTCTGCTATTGCCCCGCAGCGAAGAGGGCGAGCGCATGAAGCAAGAACTCACCGGTCAGCTGATCGAGTACGACCAGTGCCGCCGCATGGCGGCTTTGCTGCGCGCAAAAGGAGAAGCCGCCCCGGTGTTCGTGCGCCGTCCTATGGAGATGGAGCTGGACAACACCTACGCGCTGCACCATGCCCCGCAGATGCTTGCGGACTACTGGCAGGCGCTGGCGGGACGCACCAAGACCCGCCGTGTGCCCACCCAGCAGCAGTTTGAGCCGCTGGTCACCGCGCCTATGGTGTCGGTCACCAGCCGGGTGGTGTATATCCTGCGCCGGATGCTGGGCGGTACCGTGGCAAAGATGGAACAGCTGTTTTCCCGCAGCCAGAGCCGCAGCACCAACGTAGCTACCTTTCTGGCGCTGCTGGAGCTGGTGCGCGGCGGACGCATCGCGCTGGACGACAGGGGAGAGTTGACCATGCGCCGTACCCGCCCGGAACGCAATAAGGAGAACCCATGAACCAGAAACAAACCCTTGCCGCCGTGGAGGCTATGCTTTTTGCCTGCGGCGACCCCATAGCTGCCGATAAGCTGGCACAGGCGGTGCAGCTGCCGCAGTCTACCGTAGAGACCGCGCTGGAAGCCCTGCACACCCGCTACCAGCGGGAGGACAGCGGTCTGTGCCTACTGCATCTCAATACCCGGTGGCAACTTGCCACCAAGACCCAGTGGGCGGACTGTGTACGCCGCGTGCTGGACAGCCGCCGCGCTGTGCCGCTTGGCCCTGCGGCTATGGAGACCTTGACCGTCATCGCCTACAACCAGCCGGTGTCCCGCGCCTTTATCGAGCAGGTGCGCGGCGTGGACTCCTCCTCCAGCGTGTCCGGCCTGCTGGAAAAAGGTCTGATCGAGGAAGCCGGTCGTCTGGACCTGCCGGGTCGTCCGGTCAGCTTCCGCACCACCGATACATTTTTGCGTGTGTTCGGTCTGTCCAGTCTGGCAGACCTGCCGCCGGTGCACAGCGATACACCGGCAGATGATCCGACCGAAAGTGAGGGTTGACCCATGGTCATGGTTCTTTCCGCAGTGGGCGCTTGTCTGCTGTTCATCCTCAAGGTGGTGGGCATCCTGCTGCTGATCATTCTGGTGCTGGCGGCGCTGTTGCTGCTGTGCCCCTTCTGTGCGGATGTCTGCTGGCAAAACGATACGCTTACCGTAAAAGCCGGGGCACTGGGCATCACTTTTCCGGTGTTCCAATACCCAAAGCCGGAACCTCCCGCCCAGCCGGAGGAGCCCAAGGGCTTTACCGGCAGACTGAAAGCAAAATTCCGCACTTGGCGTGCGGAGCGCAAGCGCAAAAAAGCTGAAAAAAAGGCTGCGCAGCCCGCAAAGCCCAAAGCGGAAAAGCCGCCCCGCCAAAAAGCAAAGATCACGCTGGATGTGATCTGCACCATGCTGCGGGGCGTGGGTACGCTGCTACGGGCAGTGTTTGGCGCCATCCGCTTTACAAAGATCTCGGTCTGTTTTGGCGTGCGCGGGGACGACCCCGCTGAAGCTGCCCGCAATTACGGCAAGCTGCAAGCGTGGCTGTACCCGACCCTTGGCGTGCTGGATCGCTTTTTCTTTCTGGAATTTGATCAGCTGCGTGTCCTGCCGGACTTTGGCAGCGCCCAGCCCACTGTGCAGGACAAGGTGTCCTTCCGTGTCAGCGCACAGGCGCTGTTCATCGTCATTGCCGCCGTGCGTGTGCTGTACGAGTTCTGGCGCAAAAAAGTATTGGACATCTTTATATAAAGTGTGGTACACTAAATCTATATCAGAATGCTTTCCGGCGGGCGAACGTCTGTACGGATGAATAAAGGAGAGTTGTTTTTATGGCAGAGCATCCTATTCAGGGTCTGATGAACGTTACAATGGAAAAGATCCACCAGATGGTGGACTCCAACACCATCATCGGCAAGCCCATCACCACCGAGGACGGCATCACCATTCTGCCGGTGTCCAAGGTGAGCTTCGGCTTCGCTTCCGGCGGTACCGATTTTAACGGCAAGAACGCTGCCAACAAGGATCTGTTCGGCGGCGGCTCCGGTGCCGGTGTCAACATCCAGCCGGTGGCATTTCTGGTCATCAAGGATGGCTGCGTGCGCACCATCCAGCTGTCGGATAGCTCCAACAGCATCGACCGCGCCCTGACCATGCTGCCCGAGCTGGTGGAAAAGCTCACCACGCTGGTCAAAAAGGGCGATAAGGCACCCGCAGAGGAGCCCAAGGCAGAGTAACCCTTTACACAAATCAAGCCGCAGCCGCAGACCTTTTGGCCTGCGGTTTATATAGCCGCGCACCGTGCCCCGCAAAAGCAGGGGAGCGGTGCGCGTTTTGAGCGCCGTGAGGCGCACAAGGAGTAATATTATGGCAGAAGAACGTATTCAGAAGATCATGGCCGAGCAGGGTCTGTGCTCCCGCCGCGCCGCCGAGCAGATCATTGCCGAGGGCCGCGTCAAGGTGAACGGCCACCCGGTCAAGGTGGGCGACAAGATGGACCCCAACCGTGACGTGCTCCATGTGGATGACGAGCGCATCTACATCCAGAAGAACCAGCAGCTGTATTATCTGGCGCTGTACAAGCCCCGTGGCTATGTAACCACCGCTAGCGACGAGTTAGGCCGCAAGACCGTGATGGACTTGGTCAGCGACATCCCCGCCCGCCTGTACCCGGTGGGGCGTCTGGATAAGGACAGCGAGGGTCTGCTGCTGATGACCAACGACGGTGCCTTTGCACAGGCCGTTACCCATCCATCCGGCGGCATCTCCAAGCTGTACCGCGTTACCGTGCAGCCCCGCGCCGATGAAGCCACCATCCTCAAGCTGAGCAGCGGCGTCGTGCTGGACGACGGCACCAAGACCATGCCCTGCGCCATCAACGTGGTCACCGATGAGCCCGGCCGCACCGTGATGGAAATGACCCTGAAAGAGGGCAAGAACCGCGAGATCCGCCGGATGTGCGAGAGCGTGGGTCTTGAGGTGGTGCGTCTAAAGCGCAACGCTGAGGGTGTGGTCAAGCTGGGAATGCTCAAGCCCGGTACCTACCGCGAGCTGACCAAGGCCGAGGTGAACGCTCTGCGCGCCGCAGCGGTCAAGGGTCGTGCACAGACCCGCTCTGCTGTCCAGCAGTCCAAGGCTGCCGAGCGCCGTCCCCGCGGCCCCGTGGGCAAAAACGCACCCCGGAAGCAGAAGTAAGGAGTTATCGGATCATGGAACGAGAAACTCTGAAATCCCGTCTGGGCTTTATTCTGCTTTCCGCAGGCTGTGCCATCGGCATCGGCAACGTATGGAAGTTCCCGTATATTGCCGGTCAGGGCGGCGGCGGTGCCTTTGTGCTATTCTACCTGATTTTTCTGGTCATTCTGGGTCTGCCCATCATGACCATGGAGTTTGCCGTGGGGCGCGCCTCCCGCAAAAGCCCGGTGCGGGCGTATCAGGCACTGGAAAAGCCGGGGCAGAAGTGGCACATCCACGGCTACTTTACCCTCATCGGCTGTTACCTGCTGATGATGTTCTACACCACCGTAGCGGGCTGGATGCTGCACTATTTCTACATGACTGCCACCGGAAAGCTGGCAGGGCTCGACGCCGAGCAGGTGGCCGGTAAGTTTACCGAAATGCTGGCCAGCCCCGCTACTATGACCTTCTGGATGGTATTTGTGGTGGTAGTGAGCATTCTGGTGTGCGCCAAGGGTCTGCAAAGCGGTCTGGAGCGCGTGACTAAGGGCATGATGATTGCCCTGCTTCTCATTATGGTGGTGCTGGCTGTCAACAGCCTGTTCATGCCCGGGGCAAAAGAGGGTCTTTCCTTCTTCCTTGTGCCGGACTTTGCCCGGATGCAGGAGGTGGGCGTGGTCAACACGCTGGTCTCCGCCATGAATCAGGCCTTCTTCACCCTGAGCCTTGGCATCGGTGCTATGTCCATTTTTGGCAGCTATATCGGCAAGGAACACTCCCTGCTGGGCGAGTCTGTCCGTATCGTGGTGCTGGATACCTTCGTAGCCATCACCGCCGGATTGATCATCTTCCCGGCCTGCTTTACCTACCATGTAGACCAGACCAGCGGCCCCAGCCTGATTTTTATCACCCTGCCCAATATTTTTGCCAATATGTCCATGGGGCGGCTGTGGGGCAGCCTGTTCTTTTTGTTTATGGCCTTTGCAGCCACGTCCACCGTGCTGGCAGTGTTTGAAAATATCATCTGCTGCGGCATGGAGCTGACCGGATGCAGCCGCAAAAAGTCCAGTCTGGTGAATCTCGTGCTCATCATCCTGCTGTCCATGCCCTGTGTGCTGGGCTATAACCTGTGGGCATGGGATGGCTTTGCGGTATTCGGCGGTGCTGTGCTGGATGTAGAGGATTTTCTGGTCAGCAACCTCTTTCTGCCGTTGGGCAGCTTGGTGTATCTGCTGTTCTGTGTTACCCGCTACGGCTGGGGCTGGCAGAACTACAAAAAAGAGGTCAACACCGGCGAGGGGCTCAAGGTGCAGGACTGGATGCGCGGCTACCTGACCTATGTGCTGCCGCTCATCGTGGTGTTCATCTTTGCGTTTGGCCTTTACGACAAATTTCTTGCATAAGTGATCCCGGCGTCTGCTCCATGGAAATCAACTTTTGAGGTTTGACCCAGAGCAAAAGCCTTCACCCCTTGGGGGGAAGGTGGCATTGCGTCAGCAATGACGGATGAGGGGTAATTACCCGTAAGCTGCTGCTTACCTGCGCCCTCATCAGTCACCTTCGGTGACAGCTTCCCCCGACCGGGGGAAGCCTTTAGTCGGAAAATTGATTTCCATGCGTCTGCTCCGCCTTTGATTGACGAACGGGCGGCACAAGTGTAATATAAAAGCATATACAGTGCTTCTCCCGGCGGGGAACACTGCTATATGCTTTTTTGTATTCAAAAGGAGGAAACACCCCATGCACATTCTTATCTGTGACGACGATGCGGCGTTCGCTGCGCAGATGGACGAGTACATCTCGGAATGGTTCCGCGCCCGGGAAATTCAGGTGCAGAGCACTGTCTGCACCAGCGGTGAGCAGCTGCTGGCCACCCCAGAGCTGGGGCACTACCAGCTGGCGTTTCTGGATGTAGACCTGAAAACAACCGACGGCATTGCGCTGGGGCGCAAGCTGCGGCAGGTCGCCCCGGATATCGTGCTGGTGTACATCTCGGCTTATCTGGAATTTGCCCCGCAGGGCTACACGGTCAACGCCTACCGTTACCTACTCAAGCGCGATATTGCCGCCCAGCTGCCCAGCTGTCTGGAGGATATCTTTGCCGGCATGACCGACCCTAAAAAGACGCTGGAGGTGCGCCACAACCGTACCACCAGCGAGATACCTCTCGACCAGATCTATTATCTGGAAAGTGATCTGCGGCAGATCAACGTCTACGGCGATATCCCGCACCAGCCCATCTGCACCTTTTACGGCAAAATCGCTGATCTGCCCGCCATGCTGTACGAAAACGGTTTTTTGCAGGTAGGGCGCAGCGATGTGGTCAATCTGCAATATGTGCGTTCCATCCGCAACTATAAGGTAGAACTGCGCAGTGGGGTAGAACTGAACGCAAGCCGACAGGATTTTCCGGCTATCCGCAGCGCATGGCTGGAATGGAAGGGGCAGTTCGGCGATGAATGAAGAATTCTGGCGCTGGTATATGTACGGCCACTGGGTCTGCATGACCCAATGGCTCGGCTTTATCATGGTTGAATATGCTTACCTTGGCAAGGGCAGGGTAAAGCACCCGCTGGTGTGGTCCTGCATTATAACCGTGCTCACAATGACCCTCTCGGTCGTGCGCAACCATGGCTTTTTTACGCCGATGGCAGTGGTTTACACGCTTCTTTTTCTGTTCATCACAGTTATGCTGTTTGGCGGCACACCGGGGCAGAAATTTACCGCCTGTCTGATCAACGGCACCATGTGCCTGTTGGTTGAAAACAGTGTGCGGTATGTCATATCGTGGGTGCTGAAATGTGAGCTACAGCAGGTCATCCAGCGCGCAGATTGTCTGATCATAATGTCATTCGCAAATCTGGTAGTCAGCACCGGGGTATCGTTCTTTGTGGGCAAGTGGCGCAGATACAATGCGCTGGAGCCTTTGCAGGCGCTGACCATGAGCTTTTTTCCGGGTGTGGTCGTGGTGCTGAACATCCTGCTCATGCTCACAGATAACAACAAAAGGGCCACCATGGCCACAATGGGGATGACAGTGGGGCTTACGGTGGCTGTCATGGTGCATCTGTGTATCGTGGCGATGTTCAATGATCAGGTCATGCAGCGGCGCAGCCTGCATTTTCAGGCCGAGCTGGAGCAGCAGCGAGCCTCGGCTCTGCTGGATTCCTATACCGCCCAGCGCCGTCTGACCCATGAGTTCACCAACCACATCAGTGCGCTGCGTGCCTTGCTGGCACAGGGAGATGTGGCCGGTGCACAGGACTATATTGCCGGTGTGGATAAGGCTGTGGCGGCCAGCACCACCATTATGGACACCCACAACCCGCTGTTGGACTCCATCCTGACTCGCAAGTACGAGGAAGCCGCCCGGCAGGGCGTAAGCGTGTATTTTGACCTTTGCGACCTGCGGGATTTTCCCTTGAGCGGGGTGGATATGGTCACCGTGCTGGCAAATCTGCTGGATAACGCCATCTGTGCCGCAGCGCAGGCATACCCACCGGAGGTGTATGTGCGGGTGCGAAAAACGGAGGAGGAATACCTTCTCTCGGTGCGCAATCGGGTGCAACGGGATGTGGAGCTGCCGCCGGATGGGCAGTTGCCCCGCACCACCCGCAAAGAGCCCGGCCACGGCATGGGGCTTTCCAACGTGCGGGACGTTCTGCTGCGCCACGGTGCGGAGTATACCCTGAGCTGCCGGGACAATTGGTTCCGCTTTACCTGTGCGGTGCCCACCGACAATTCATGACATCTGTACCGTCAGAATATGACAATTTTTGTGCAACAGAAGCGTAACTCTGCTATACTAAAGCAGGTAAAGGAAGCCTTCCGTGCGGACATTGTCACGTTGCGGTGGGAGGGTAACACCCTTCTTTTTAAGAGCTTTGTTGCTGGATGGAAAAACAGTCTGCGGTGCGTGTAAGCGGGCTGCCTACCTTTGCTTTTTTGGGCTGTGCAGAAATGCACAGTGCCTTGCTGACGGGACTTTCTGCGGCGGGCCTTTTGGGGGTTGCAGTCGATAAAGTTTCTCGATGCGTCGCAATTCCGGTTTTGTTTGCTGTATGGGAATGGCGTAGGCAAACCGGAGTCTCGTGCGCTGCAAAGAGTTCCGTCAGTTTTCTTTTGCACAAAAAAGGACTGCTGTACATGGGTTTTGCCCAGTATAGCAGTCCTTTTTATCTATTAAATCATCATATCTGCCAGTCAGCAGAAAGTCGACCAGCCGCGCGACTGTTTCGGTAGAAAACCAGCGCGGCAGCTGCGGTTTCCCTCTGCGTCCCTCCCGTGAAAAAGCAGCTCAGCCAAGCCCGCAGGCTTGGCTGAGCTGCAAAACTAAAATGCAATTCCTTAAACTATGCGCAGAGCGAAGCAGAGCGCATTTAAAATCGTAAAAAGCGCAGTTACTCCGGCTTTACCTGCAGCTCCTGCTCGCAGTAGATGCAGCGGTACTTGCCATTGGAGCTCAGCTCAAAGATCTGGTCGCACTCCTCTTCAATGCTGGAGATGCAGCGGGGATTCTTGCACCGCACAATGTTCACCAGACGCTTGGGGGGCTTGGGCTGCTCCTTGCGGACAGCCTTGCCGTTTTCAATAATGGTCACGCTGATGTTCGGGTCCAAATAGGCCAGCACATCCAGGTTCAGCCACGAGGCGTCGCCCTCTACCTTGATGATATCCTTGCGGCCGCTGGCCGTCTTTTTGCTGCGTGCGTTCTGGATCAGTGCCACGCTGGCAGTGCGGTTGCCCGCAATGCCCAGCAGATCCATCAGACCAACAGCAGTACCTGCCTTGATGTGGTCGATAACAATACCATTCTGAATCTCGTCAATATTCAACATATCAGTTCTCCTCCTTCGGTGCCTTGGGGTCTGCAAGCCCCAGCAGGGTCATGATTAGTGCCATACGGACGTAAACGCCGTTCTGCACCTGTTCAAAATAAGCGGCGCGGGGGTCATCGTCCACATCCAGTGCGATCTCGTTCACACGGGGCAGGGGGTGCAGCACCGCCATGGTGGGCTTGGCCTGCGCCATCTTTTCGCGGGTCAGCACATAGCTGTTCTTCAGGCGGATATAGTCCTCCTCGTTGAAGAAGCGCTCCTTCTGCACGCGGGTCATATACAGGATATCCAGCTCCGGCATGGATTCCTCCAGACTGCGGGTCTCCTTGTAGGGGATGCCGTTGGCCTCCAGCACGTCGTTGATGATATAATCCGGCACCCGCAGTTCCTCCGGGCTGATCAGCACAAAGCGGACGTTCTTGCAGCGTGCCATGGTCTTGAGCAGGGAGTGGACGGTGCGGCCGAACTTCAGATCGCCGCACAGACCAATGGTCAGATCATCCAGCCTGCCCATGCGGCGGCGGATGGTCATCAGGTCGGTCAGGGTCTGGGTGGGGTGCTGGTGGCCGCCGTCACCGGCGTTGATCACTGGAATGCGGGAATAGCGGGAAGCACGCAGCGGTGCGCCCTCCTTGGGATGGCGCATGGCAACGATATCGGCATAGCAGGACACCACCCGGATGGTGTCAGCCACGCTCTCGCCCTTGGTGGCGCTGGACACGTTCTCGCTGGGGAAGCCCAGCACATGACCGCCTAAGTTCAGCATAGCCGCCTCAAAGGACAGGCGGGTGCGGGTGGAGGGCTCGTAAAACAAGGTAGCCAGCTTTTTGTGGTTGGCTACCTCCTGATAGGCGGCAGGGTCGGCGCAGATACGGTCGGCAAGATCAAGCAGCTGCGTGATCTCCTGCTGGGTGAGATCCAAAGGATCGATCAGATGACGCATAGATAGGATACCTCCTTTTAAAGCAGTTTGCGTAAAATGGAAAAATCAAAAAAGTTCGTGTAGTAGCTCAGCGAGCGCATCACCGGCCTGCACAAACGATTGAAACACACTTCGTCCAGCAGCAGCATGGCCTCGCCCGGGGCAAGCCGCATGGCTGCACGGATGGCTTCGTCGCCGCAGCTGGCTTTCAGGTGCGCCACGTTGGAAGAGATCTGCTGGTGGCACTCCTGCTCCAAAATTTCAAAGATGTCGCCGGTCAGGTCGATACGGGTGTAGTCTCGGTTGCCGAACAGGCTGCGGGGCAGGTAGTCGATGGAGTAGATCACCGGGGTGGTGTCGGCAAGGATGCGCTTTTTGATGCAGATCACCTCTTCACCAACTTCCAGCGCCAGCGCATGCGCCATCTCCTCGCCTGCACGAAGAAGCATCACCTGAATGCCGTCGGCATGGGGGTAGCTGCCAAAGCTGCGGATCAGCGGGTAGTACTCCAGCTTCTGGTCCAGGCGGCTGCGCAGCCCCAGCACAGCGCGGTTCACTACCGTACCAATGCCGCGCACTCGCTCCACATAACCGGCGCGCTCCATCTCGCTCAGCGCGTCACGGATCACGGTGCGGCTTACCCCCAGCTCGGTGGCAAGGTCTACCTCGGCGGGCAGACGGTCGGCTTGGGCATAGCGCCCGTTGGACAGCTCCTCCAGCAGGCTTGCAACAACACGGTCGCTGATCACAGCGCCGCCCAGACGGCTGGACGATGCCAGTGCGGGATCTTTCATGGATGGTTCCTCCGTTTCCGGGCGGCAAGCCGCCCCGAACTTCATACAAACGGGCAAGGAGGATTCCTCCACAGCCCCTTCTCTCCTATTATAGCATAATTTGACATTTAGAAAAGCGTCATTTATACTGGAATCTGCTGAAAAGTACGATTTTATTTTGGAGGGCATAGTACAGATGGACTATTTTCTGCAAAAAGTATGCGGCAAGCCCGCCCGGCAGGCTGTCACCCTGCGGCGCTGCACCCCTGTCGAAGTACCGGCGGTGTTCGCGCTGCAAAACGAAGTGCGCGCCGCCATGCCGCACCCGGAGCAGTTCGTGCCGGACACGCTGGAAAACATTACCGGCTATCTGCGCACCGGGATATGTATCGGTGCGTGGCAGCAAAGGCGGCTGGGGGCATACCTCATCCTGCGCCTGTGCGGGCAGAGCAGTGAAAACTACGCTGCCTTTCTGGGCGTACCGCAAAGTCAGTGGCAGCACTGGGCCAACGCAGACAGCGCAGTAGTGCACCCGGATTGGCGGGGCAACGGCTTGCAGCGCGCTATGCTGCAGGCGGCTCTGCCGCTGCTGCCCCTGCAGATCACCCATCTGGGGGCTACCGTCAGCCCGGATAACAGTTACAGCCTGCACAACGCACAGGCTTCCGGCTTTGTCATCCGCTGCCGCCGGGAGATGTACGGTGGCTACGACCGCTATCTGCTGGAAAAGCAGCTGTAACTCTATGCAGTTTTGGTGTACAACCTTTTTGAAATGTGTTATACTATACGGTATGAATAACAGCGAAGGAAACAGGTGAAACCATGGCAGCATCTCTCGGGCAGGAATTCTGCACCCTGCGTGATACTTACATTGAAAAGCAATTCGGCCGCCTGAACGATATGCAGCGGCAGGCTGTGTTTACCACAGATGGCCCGCTGCTCATCCTTGCCGGTGCCGGTAGCGGCAAGACCACTGTGCTGGTCAACCGCATCGCCAACCTCATCCGGTTCGGCTCGGCGCACGGCTCCAAGGAAACGCCCCGCCCGGTGACCGAGGAGGACGTCAAGGCTCTGCGTACCGCCATCATGACTGGTACGGATGCCCCCAGCTGGCTGGACGGGATGCTGCGCCGCAACGCGGTGCGCAGCTGGAACGTGATGGCCATTACCTTTACCAACAAGGCGGCAGGGGAGCTGAAGGAACGCCTGCGCCGGATGCTGGGCGGCGAGGAAGGAGACGAAGTGTTCGCCTCCACCTTCCACTCGGCCTGTGTGCGTATTCTGCGCCGCTGGGCCGAAGAGATCGGCTACCCCCGCAGCTTTACCATCTATGATACAGACGATGCCCAGCGTGTGATGAAAACGGTGTATAAAGAGCTGAGCATCGACGATAAATTTCTGCCCATCAAAGCTGCCATCAACCAGATGAGCCGCTGGAAGGATCAGTTGGTCAGCCCGGAGCAGGCCCTTGCAGACCACGCCAGAGACGTGAAGAGCACCCAGACCGCCCGCATCTACGCAGCTTACGAGAAAAAGCTGAAAGAGGCCGGTGCGTTCGATTTTGACGACCTCATCTACCAGACGGTGCAGCTGCTGGCTGAACACCCGGACGTGCGGGAATTCTACCAGAACAAGTACCGCTACCTGCTGGTGGACGAGTATCAGGATACCAGCGTGGCACAGTTCCGTCTGGTCAGCCTGCTCACCGGGCCGGAGCGCAACATCTGCGTTGTGGGCGATGACGACCAGAGCATCTACCGCTTCCGCGGCGCTACCATTGAGAACATTCTCAATTTTGAAAAGCTCTATCCCGGTACCAAGACGATCCGTTTGGAGCAGAACTACCGCTCCACCTCCAACATCCTCAACGCAGCCAACTGCGTCATCCAGCACAACACCGAGCGCAAGGGCAAGACCTTGTGGACGGACAACGGCGAGGGCGATAAGGTACAGGTGTATACCGCCGAGAATGAGCAGGACGAAGCCAGCCATATCGCGGATGTCATCGGCCAGCACCTGAAAGCGGGCGGGCATCTGGCAGACCACGCCATTCTCTACCGCATGAACGCCCAGTCTGCCCCCATCGAAAGCTACTTCACCCGCGCGGGCATCCCGCATAAGATCGTGGGCGGGCAGCGCTTCAACGACCGCAAGGAGGTCAAGGACATCCACTCTTATATGTCCATCGTGGCCAATCCCCGGGACGATGTGCGGCTGCGCCGCATCATCAATGAGCCCGCCCGCAAGATCGGTGCCACCACCGTGGACGTTATTGCAGACCTTGCCGGGCAGCAGGGGGTCAGTATGCTGGATATCATCAGCCATGCCGACCAGTACGCGAAGCTTTCCCGCGCGGTGATGCCGCTGCTCAAGTTCTGGCAGATCTACCAGCGCCTGCAGGATTCTCTTGCAACCCGCACACTGGACGAGTTTGCCTCGGATGTCATCGAGCTGACCGGCTATAAAGCCATGCTGGAGGCAGACGCCGCCAAGGGGCACGAGGATGCCGCCGACCGGCTGCAGAACCTTGGCCAGCTGGTAAACAACGTCAAAAATTATTGCGACCAGCACGGCGAGGAAGCCACGTTGGAGGGCTATCTGGAGGATATCGCCCTCATCAGCGATATCGACAGCTACAACGAAAGTAGCGATCAGGTGGTGCTGATGACCATTCACTCGGCCAAGGGTTTGGAGTTCCCTTATGTGTTCCTCATCGGCATGGAAGAGGGCGTTTTCCCCAGCGAGATGAGCAAGTACTCCGAGGCAGATCTGGAAGAGGAGCGCCGTCTGGCTTACGTTGGCATCACCCGCGCCAAAAAGGAGCTGTACATCTCCAACAGCGTCACCCGGATGCTGTATGGCCGCACCCAGCGCAACGAGCCCAGCCGCTTTCTGCGGGAGATCGAGCCGGAATATATAGAGGAGACCCGCAGTCCGGTGTTGGAACAGCGTTCCCGTATGGGCGGCTGGGGCAGCAGTTATAGCGATACCGTGCCCGGCGGGGCATCCGGTTACTCCGGCCCCTCCGGTTACAGCCGCAGCAGCTACGGCGGCGGTTATGGCAGCGGTTACAGCGCAAATAACCGCAGCGGCTACCTGAACCGGGAATATAACGCCGGTGAAAGCCGTGGTTTTGGCTCCTCTTACGGTGGAAGAAGCACCACTTCCTCTGGTTTTGGCAGTCACTATGGCAACAGCTCTACCCAGCCGACCACCAGAAGCAGTGGCTTTGGAACTGCATATTCCAACGAAAATTCGGCAAAAAACGCTGTAAAGCAAACAACCTTTACGGCAAATTCTGCCGTAAAACCGGCAGCTTCTGGCGCAAAGCACTATGAACCGGGTGACATCGTGGAGCACAAAGTATTTGGCCGCGGCACAGTGCTGAAGGTAAAGCCCGCTGCCGGGGATCAGATCGTGGAGATCAACTTTGAAAAAGTGGGCATCAAGAAAACGATGGCCAATTTTGCGCCCCTGACCAAGATTATGGAGGAAGAATGACCCTATGATGACTGTTCGTTTGATCGCCCACACCCCGGAACCGGAAAAGGTGGTGGCGGCTGCTGCAAAGCTCTGCTATTCCGACGCCCACATCACCGACCTTCTGGACGGGCTGGACGAGGAAAAAACTGCAAAATTCCTGACCATGCTCAGTGACCTTGGCCATGCCAGCCCCATTGAGCACGCCAGCTTTACCTTTGGCATCGAGGGGGTCAGCCGTACCCTGCTTGCCCAGATCACCCGGCACCGCATCGCGTCCTTCAGCGTGCAGAGCCAGCGCTATGTGCGTCTGGATGATTTCCGCTATGTGACGCCCCCGGAGATCGAGGCTATCCCGGAAGCAAAGGCCGCTTTCCTTGCCAGTATGGAGGAGGATGCCCAGCGTTATCTCGACCTTGCCCATAAGCTGGAGGAGGGGCACACCGCCCGCCTGATGGCCGAGGGAATGCCGGAAAAGCAGGCGCGCGCCAAGGCTTCTAAACAGGCCAACGAGGACGCCCGCTTTGTGCTGCCCAACGCTTGCGAGACCAAAATGGTGGTCACTATGAACGCCCGCAGCCTGATGAACTTCTTCCAGCTGCGCTGCTGCAACCGCGCCCAGTGGGAGATCCGGGAACTGGCTGAAAAAATGTTCACGCTGGTTTACCCGGTGGCACCCCATATCTTTGCCAAGGCCGGCCCTGCCTGCCTGTGCGGCCCCTGCCCGGAGGGCAAGATGTGCTGCGGTAAGACCGCGGAGGTGCGCGCAAAATATGCCGTCATTAAAGAAGGTGTCGTTGTATGAGCAAGGGAAAACTCATCGTGCTGGAAGGGCTGGACGGCAGCGGCAAAGCCACACAGGCAAAGCTCTTGGCAGAGCACCTTGCCGCGCAGGGCGTGCCGGTGCAGAAGATCACCTTCCCGGATTATGCCAGCGATTCCAGCGCGCTGGTCAAGATGTATCTGGCAGGGCAGTTCGGCCAGCACCCGGACGATGTAAACGCCTATGCGGCTTCCAGCTTTTACGCGGTGGACCGCTATGCCAGCTATAAAACCAGCTGGGGCAGCTTTTATGAGCAGGGCGGTGTGATCATCGCTGATCGATACACCACCTCCAACGCGGTGCACCAGTGCTCGAAGCTTCCGCAGGAGCAGTGGGAGGAATATCTGCACTGGCTGTTTGATTACGAGTTCCGTCTGCTGGGGCTGCCCGCACCGGACAGGGTCATCTATTTACAGGTAGACCCGGCGGTCAGCCAGCGGCTGATGACCCAGCGCTACCACGGCGACGAAAGCAAAAAGGACGTGCACGAGAAAGATACTGCCTATCTGGCGCGCAGCCGCGCCGCTGCCGAGTTCTGCGCCCGGCATCTTGGCTGGGATACCGTGCACTGCACCAGCGGGGACGCCATGCGCAGTATTGAAGAGATCCAGCAAGAGGTACAGCAGCTTGCCCGGAAAACACTGGGCTGAACAATAAAATACGATAAGAGGGGGCATCCTGAACGATGTATCGTCTGATGCAGCCGTCCGACGAGGCGGCAGTGCTGGCTTTGTGGCAGAGCCAACATCATGATACCGAAGATTTTGCAAAAATGGTACTGGAACGTTTTGCCGGTGTGCAGAACATTTATGTGGCCGACGAAAACGACGCCATCGTGGCGGCTGCGCTGGCCGTGCCGGTCACCCTGCAGGGGCGGGTGGGTAATTACCTGTGCCTGTGCGGTGAGGGCAGTCTGCTGCTGGCGGGTCTGCTGGATACCCTGTGTGCCCAGCAAAAGCTGCGGGGCGCAGGCTTTACCGTGGCAGTCCCGGCAGACGCAGCACAGGCCGCTCTGCTGCAGGATAAAGGCTTTGCAAAGGCTTTTGCCCTGCGTTGCCTGCCTCGTGAGGTGAGCCGCAACCTGTGGAGCCAGGCGGAATTTGACACGGTGACAGCCAAAAAGCTGTGCGAGCTGCGGGAACAGTTCTGGAAGGATACCGTGCAGCTGAGCCCGGAACGCATGGCGGTGGTGTTGCAGGAGCTGTACGCCCGGGGCGCTACCATCGTGTCCAACGAACATGGCTACGGCATCTACTTCCGCAAGGAGGATACCCTGTATTTTGTGGAGATGATGGCCGACAGCGACCGCGCCGCCGAGATCCTGATGGAAGCCGCCCGCGAGAAGGAAGTCATCGTGGAAAAGGCAGTCATCACGGTAGGTGCTGCCCAGCCGCTGTTTCTGGGCGAGGGTACCCGGCAGGAATACGGTATGATCCGCTTTGACGCAGAGCCCTTTGACGTGAGCGAAAGCTACATGCGCCTGATGCTGGAAAACTAAGATAAAAGGAAGGTGCTTATGGCACACAAAAAAAACACCCGCAAAAAAGGCGGTGTAGGGAAGATCCTGCTGGTACTGGTGGTACTGCTGGCGCTGGCCGTTGGCGGGGCGCTGCTGTTTGCGCACAACGAGATCAGCGGCAATGGCAGACCCGGCACGGAGGTAACGGTGAGCATCCCGCAGGGCAGCGGCGTAGCCACGATCGCCAACAAGCTGAAGGAGGCGGGCGTCATCCGCTCTGCCTATCTGTTCCGCTGGTATGTAGGGGAAAAGGGCGCTGCCGCAAAGCTGCAGTATGGCGATTTTGAACTGACCACCGGCAGCTCCTACGATGCACTCATCAGCACCCTTTCCCAGTACGCCAAGGCAGAAACGGTGCGGGTGACCATCCCGGAGGGCACTACGGCCATTGCCATTGCCCAGAAGATGGAAGCCGCCGGTCTGTGCACCGCTGAGGAGTTTTTGAAGGAAGCCAACGAGGGCGATTTCAGCGCATATACTTTCTGGCAGTATGTCCCGGAGGATAAGGATGCTCCGAACCGCTTTATGAAGTGCGAGGGCTATCTTTTCCCGGAGACCTACGATTTTTTGAAGGGCGATACGGTGCATAACTATGTGGCTACCTTCTACGCCCAGTTCGATGCACAATTTACCAAGGAAATGTACGCAGCGCTCAAAAAGCAGGGCATGACCCTGCCGGAGCTGGTCACCCTTGCCTCCTTTGTGCAGGAGGAAGCGGGCAACAGTCAGGACTCCAATGTGGCGCAGGTGTTCCGCAACCGTCTGGCGGAGGGCTCGCCCTACCCCCGGCTGCAAAGCAACACCTCCAGCCATATCCAGAGCGACGCCGACAACAACTATCTCTGGAACTGGGTCGCACCCTACTACGGCGGCTGGGATGATATCCCGGAAAATATCCTTGCAGCCTACGACACTTACAGCTGCGCCGGTCTGCCCGCAGGCCCTATCTCGAACCCCGGCCTTGCCGCTATCAAGGCGGCATTGGAGCCACAGCCCGATGAGGAAGCCAAGGACGCTTACTTCTTTGTGACCGACCTCAAGGGCAATTACTACTACGCCCACACGCTGGCAGAGCATAACGCAAACTGCAAAACTGCCGCAGCTGTGAACAAAAGCCTGAAAAACTGAGGAAAGGCCGCTGCACTAAAACACGGTGCAGCGGCCCCTTTCCAGTTAAAACCTGTGATACATAAGAGAGGAAACTACAAATGTTACAGATCCCGGAACTGCTTGCCCCGGCGGGCGATGCGGAACGTCTGCGTTATGCCATCAACTACGGTGCCGATGCCGTTTATTGCGGCCTGCCGGAGTTTGGTATGCGCTCTGCCCCGGCTAATTTCACCCCGGAGCAGCTGACGGAAAGCGTCATCTACGCCCACGCCCGTGGTCGCAAGGTCTACCTGACCATGAACACCTTGCCCACCAACGAGGAGGCCGACCGTCTGCCGGAGGCCATCAAGGAGGCTGCCAAGGCCGGTGTGGATGCCTTTATCGTGGCAGACCTTGGTGTGCTGGATGCCTGTAAGACCTTTGCCCCGGACATTGACGTGCATCTTTCTACCCAGACCGGCATCACCAACTGGGCAGCTGCCCGCGCCGCCTACAAAATGGGCGCAAAGCGGGTGGTGCTGGCCCGGGAGATGACCTTGCAGGATATCGCCATCCTGCGCGATAAGACTCCGCCGGAGCTTGAAATTGAGGCTTTTGTGCATGGTGCTATGTGCATGAGCGTGTCCGGCCGGTGTCTGTTGTCTAACTACATGGCCGGACGTGACGCCAACCGTGGCCAGTGCGCCCAGCCCTGCCGCTGGAAGTACTACCTGAGCGAGGAGACCCGCCCCGGCCAGCTGTACGAGATCGGCGAAAACGAGAACGGCAGCTACATTCTTAACGCCAACGATCTGTGCACCGCGCCCTTCATCGACCTGATCTGCAAGGCGGGCGTGGACAGCCTGAAGATCGAAGGCCGTGCCAAGACCTTCTACTATGTGGCCAGCGTTACCGCTGCCTACCGCAAGGCACTGGACGCCTATCTGGCCGACCCGGCAAACGATAACTTTGAACTGCCGCCGGAGGTGTACGCAGAGCTTACCCGTACCAGCCACCGGCACTACTCCCCCGGCTTCTATTTTGGCCGCGAACAGGCCAAACAGGCCACCGACAGCGCCACCTACATCCGCGAGTGGGAGTTCGTTGGCACGGTGGACAGCTGGGAAAACGGCATCGCCCACTGCCAGCAGCGCGGCAAATGGAGCCTTGGAGATACGCTGGAGGCGCTGTGCCCGGACGGCCGCAGCATTGCACTTACCCCGGAATGGATTGAAAACGAAGCAGGGGAGCGGGTGGAAAGCACCCCTCACGCCATGGAAAAATATACCATACCCACCCCGGAGCTGCCGCCCATGAGCCTGCTGCGCCGGAAAACGGTGTAACATCGTGACAAAAAGGAAGGAAAACGCCGTGAAGTACAATAACACTTCTGGCCGCTACGCCCTTCTGGACGAGCTGCGCGGGCTGGATTTAGTTAGCATGATGCTCTATCACGGCTGCTGGGATCTGGTCAATCTGTTCGGCATTCAGGCAAACTGGTATTATGGCCTGCCCGGGCATCTGTGGCAGCAGAGCATCTGTTGGGTGTTTATTTTGCTGTCCGGCTTTTGTGTGCAGCTGGGGCATCATACCCTGCGCCGGGGCGCACAGGTGTTTGGGGCAGGGGTGCTTGTCACGGCGGTCACGCTGCTTTTTATGCCGGAGGACAGGGTCGTTTTTGGTGTGCTGACCCTGCTGGGCAGCGCTATGCTGCTGACCGGCCTTTTGGAAAAGCCGCTGCGGCGCATTCCACCCGCAGCAGGGTTTGCTATCTCCGCAGTGCTGTTTGCCCTGACCCGCAATGTTTCGGCAGGCTATCTGGGTTTTGGAAGCCTGCGCCTCTGGCTGCCGCAGACACTGTATGCAAACTACGTCACAGCGTACTTTGGCTTTTATCCGTGGTGGTTCTATTCTACGGATTATTTTGCCCTTCTGCCGTGGCTGTTTCTGTTCTGGGCGGGGTACTTTCTCTACGGCATTGTAGGGCGGCAGCGCATGGAGCCCTTGCGCTGCTCGGTCTGCCCGCCGCTGGGCTGGCTTGGGCGGCACTCGCTGCTGCTGTATCTGCTGCATCAGCCGGTCATCTACGGGGTGCTGTTGGTGGTTTTCCGCGTATTAGGCGGCTGAAACACACGCTTCATGCACTTTTGAGCAAGGCGGCATTGTTGCATCATGCAAACATTGCGCCAATACCTTGACAAGCAGGGCAGGGCTGTGGTATCCTGTTGATGGTTAGATGATGCTAACTACAAAAATGCGTCATGAAACATGGACGCATTTTTTCAAAACTTGAAGTTATTCTAAACTAACTGCACAGAGAAAGAGGTAGAGTTTTATGAGCAAAGTAGCAATCGTATTCTGGAGCGCCACCGGCAACACCGAGACCATGGCAAACTGCATCGCCGAGGGCGCAGGTGCCAACGGCACCATCGTGTCCTGCGCCGAGATGACCCCTGCAAAGCTGGCAGAGTTTGATGTGGTGGCCTTTGGCTGCCCGGCTATGGGTGCAGAGCAGCTGGAAGAGAGCGAGTTCGAGCCCATGTTTGCTGCACTGGAAGGCTCGCTGAACGGCAAAAAGATCGCACTGTTCGGCTCCTACGGCTGGGGCGATGGCCAGTGGATGCGTGACTGGGCACAGCGCGCACAGGACGACGGCGCACAGCTGTTCAGCGAAGAGGGACTCATCTGCAACGAAACGCCCGATGATGATGTGCAAGCCGCCTGCCGTAAGCTGGGCGCAGATCTGGCTGCTTGGTAAAACCCATGTATAAACCCTTTGTCCACGGGGCAACCTATGGACAAAGAGGTGATAAGCATGGAAAACATCGGCGTGACCTGTGATGTCTGCGCGTGCTGCCACAATGTGGACGGCTGCAAATGTGATCTGCCGCAGATCAAGGTGACGGAGCAGTGCAGCTGCACCACCCAGCAGGTGGAGACCCCGCACTACTGCCAGAGCTACGAGGAAAAGTAAGTTCCCACCAACGCAAAGCAGCCCCTGCCGGAGAAATCTTTCCGGCAGGGGCTGCTGCGTTTTACTGTATCAATGCTCAGCGCAACGTCACGTTACAGGTGGCAAGGCTGCGGATCAGTGTGCCTACGCTATCTTTCATCTGGATGCCGGCAAAGCCCAGCGCAAAGGCCGCCTGCACGTTTTCCAGTCTGTCATCGATAAATACACACTCGCTGGCCTTCAGCTGATATTTCTTCAGCAGAGCCTTGTAGATCTGTGGGTCAGGCTTGTTCACCTGTACCTCACAGGAGGCTACGCCGCCGTCAAACTGGGTCAGTACGCCGCGCTCGGTCAGCAATTCCAGCACGTCCTGCGGAATATTGCTCAGGTAATACACGCAATAGCCGTGGTTCTTCAGCCGCCGCACCAGCTCCAGCATTCGCAGACGCGGGCGCAGAATATGCATCCAGTCGTCCAGCACGCCCTGCACCTCAAAGGCGCAGCCCTCGGCGCGGGCACGCTCCAGCATCCGCTGGTTGCCGTCATAGCGGGAAAGCTTACCAGCGTCCAGCAGTTGCCATTCTTCGCTGCCAAAGGTCAGGTCGTAAACTTTCTCCTCCATTTCGGCGTTGCACAGCCGGTCTACAAGGTATGCCCTGGGGTCAAAATCCACCAGCACACCGCCGATATCAAAAATAATGCTTTTATACATAACTGCGTCCTCGCTTGTTCTGGATATATTCTTAAGTTTTTTCCATAGTATACCACAACCGGGCAGGTGCTTTCCACCCCTTTGGCATAGAAAGTGCTGCCTTGGCGTATGCTGTGGCAGAAAGGGGAGAGCGCCGTGACGATTCGGGAATTGTGCGAGAAGGAGGTCGTCCAGCTGGAACAGGGAGTATGCCTTGGCCGCGCGGATGATCTGGAGTTTGACCCCGCAACGGCGCAGCTACAAGGCCTGATCTTGCTGGGCAGACCGCGGCTGCTGGGCCTGCTGGGCCGGGACGAGAGCCTGACCATCCCATGGCGGGAGATCGAAACCATCGGCACGGATGCCATTCTGGTGCATACCGCTGTGCCGGCAGCACCGGCAGCACCTCACGGCTTCTGGCAGCAGCTGCGGGCAAAGCTGGGTCTGTGAAAAATAGGGGAATATTTTGAAAAATCAAACACTAATTTTTGTAAAATCATGAATGGACATTTTCAGCAAAGTGACTATAATAGGCAAGAAAGGCTTGTGCAAATAGCACAGCCACTTTGAAAATAGGGTTCGGGACGTGGAAAGGGATATCGACTATGAAAACATCCAAACCGCTGTTGACCCTGCGGATGCTCTTCCCGGCGGCAGCTTCCTTTATCGTGCTGCTGCTGGGCGAGTGGATCGCGCGCGGGTCACTGACCGCTGATACCTTTATCAGCTTTATTTTCCCCCATTTCGGGGCGTATCTGCTGGCATGGCTGCTGCTGTTTCTGGTGTGGGAACTGCTGGACTGGGTGCTGCGCATCCCGCCGCTTGCCACGCTGGGCATGGCTGTTCTTGGCTGTGCGCCCTGCGCGGTAAACTTCTATACCATGCAGCTGCGGGGTGAGCCCTTTTTGCCGTGGGATCTGATGCAGGTGTCCGAAGCCGCCGGTGTGGCCTCTGCTGCCGGGCTCAAGTTGCAGACCAGCATGGTGGTCTCCATTGTGTTGGTGTTGGTACTGACGGTGGCAAGCTTCTTTATTTACCGTGGACGGCTGCGTCAGCGCTGGCTGCCAAGGCTTGCGGGTACCGGTGCTTCGGCAGCGGCGCTATGCCTGCTGGTGTTTGGCGTTTACTTACAGCCTGCTGTCACACAGGTTTTGGGCATCACGCCGGATGCATGGATGCAGGATCGCTACTACCGCTACTACGGTGTACTTACCGGTTTTATGACCAACCTCACCAATCTGGAGATTGACAAGCCTGAGGGCTACTCGGAGCAGGCAGTGGACGATATTCTGGATAACGTAGCCGAGAGCGAAAAATTCTCTACCGGCCCCATGTATGCGGGCAGTTATGCCGCCACCACCCCCAAGGAGGAGCAGGCAAAGCAGCCCACCATTATTTATGTGATGGACGAGTCCTACTGGGATGTTTCCGAGCTGGAACAGTACGGTATCACCTTTGATACCGATGTATCGCAGAACCTCCACGCTTTGCAGCAGACCAGCGCCTACGGCAGGGCATACAGCCCCAGCTTTGGCGGCGGCACCTGTGATGTGGAGTTTGAAGCTCTGACCGGTTACTCGGTGTCCTTCCTGCCCAGCGGCAGCAAGCCCTACCAGCAGCACGTCACAAAGCCCATGTTCGCCCTGCCCAATTACCTTAAACTCAAGGGCTATCAGACCGCTGCGGTGCACTGCTTCTGGGCAAAATACTGGAGCCGCGATAAGGCCTACCCCAACCTCGGCTTCAGCGATTTTATCAGTCTGGAGGATATGCACGGCGTTACCAAGGTGCGCAAGCACTACTGGACCAGCGGCCTTGTGACCGATGACTCCATGGCCGACCAGATCATTCAGCAGTACGAGAAGATGAGCACTTCCTCTGATAAGCCCATCTTCCTGCACGCGGTCACTATGCAGAACCATACCAATTATAATAGAGACAACTACCCGGACGACGAGCGGGTGCACGTTGTATCCCATCCGGTGGGGCTCAAGAGCAGCACCGTGGGTGCGCTGGAAGATTTTGCTACCGGCGTCCGGGATGCGGACGCAATGCTGGGCAAGCTGACAGCGTATTTCTCTCAGGTGGACGAGCCGGTCATTCTGGTATTCTGGGGCGACCACTATAACCCCATTGACTCCAACTACGATGTCTACACCACCACCGGCTACGCGAGCGGCTCCAGCACAGACCCCCGTCTGCACCAGACCACGCTGCTGATGTGGTCAAATTACAGCCAGCAGCAGGTGGACTTTGGCACCATTGCCGCTTACGATATCTCCCCGGTGATGATGGAACTGTTCGGGCTGGAGCAGCCGCTGTACTTCCAGTTCCTCAACCGGCAGCTGCGGGTCGCCAGCCGCAGCTGTACTCGCGGCACCACCATGAACTTAGACGGCACCACCACCCAGCAGCCCACGGAGTTCCAGCAGCGCTGGACAAACGAGCACTGGATGCTGCAATACGACCTGATGTTCGGCAAGGGATACGCCCTCAACCGTATGGGTGTTGCGGGCCTGAGCGGGATGAATACGGGCAAATAAGAGAAAAAGCAAGGAATTCTTTATACAAAACAGAGAAAACTACTTGCAACCGCATTCTTTTTGTGCTATTATAACAAAGCATTACACACGCATCACTATGCCCTTTTGTGCCCTTTTGGGTTGAGGGCAGTCCGCCGGTACCCGATGTACCGTGCAGATCATGGTGTGCGGAGGCAAAACAATATCTGGAGGTATTTTATTATGGCAGTCGTTTCTATGAAGCAGCTTCTCGAGGCAGGTGTGCACTTCGGTCACCAGACCCGCCGCTGGAACCCCAAGATGGCTAAGTACATCTTCACCGAGCGCAATGGTATCTATATCATTGACCTGCAGAAGACCGTGAAGAAGCTGGACGAGGCTTACAACTACGTGAAGGAAGTTGCAGCCGAGGGCGGCGACATCCTGTTCGTCGGCACCAAGAAGCAGGCTCAGGAGTCCATCCGTGACGAGGCTCTGCGCTGCGGCATGCACTACGTCAACGCTCGTTGGCTGGGCGGCATGATGACCAACTTCCGCACCATCCGTAAGCGCATCGACCGTATGGATCAGCTGGCTAAGATGAAGGAGAACGGCACCTTCGAGCTGCTGCCCAAGAAGGAAGTGGCTAAGCTGGAGCTGGAGATGGAGAAGCTGGACAAGTATCTGGGCGGTGTCAAGAACATGAAGACCCTGCCGAAGGCTATGTTCATCGTCGATCCTCACAAGGAGCGCATCGCTGTTGCTGAGGCTCGCAAGCTGAACATCCCCATCGTTGCTATCGTTGATACCAACTGCAACCCCGATGAGATCGACTACGTGATCCCCGGCAACGACGACGCTATCCGCGCTGTCAAGCTGATCGCCGGCGCTATGGCTGACGCTGTGCTGGAAGGCAAGCAGGGCAACCAGGAAGCCGCTCCCGCCGAGGACGCAGCAAACGCCTGATTTCCCATTCCGCAACCAAACAAATAACGTGTAAGGGAGAAAACAAAAATGGCTATTTCTGCAAAGGACGTTATGGAACTGCGCAAGCAGACCGACTGCGGCATGATGGAGTGCAAGAAGGCTCTGACCGAGGCTGACGGCAACTTCGAGAAGGCAATCGAGATCCTGCGCGAGCGTGGTCTGGCTACCGCCGCCAAGAAGGCAAGCCGCGTTGCTGCTGAGGGTATGGTCTACGCTGACTACTGCCCCGCCTGCAAGGTCGGTGTTGTCATCGAGGTCAACGCTGAGACCGACTTCGTTGCCAAGAACGACAAGTTCGTTGACTTCGTCAAGGAGACCACCAAGGTCATCATGAAGCAGAACCCCGCTGATGTCGAGGCTCTGATGGCTTGCAAGACCGAGGCTGGCGAGACTGTTGACGAGGCTCTGAAGAACCTGATCTTGGTCATCAAAGAGAACATCAAGGTTCGCCGCTTCACCCGTTACGAGGGCGTTTGCTCTGCATACGTCCACGGCGGCGGCACCCACGGCATTCTGGTCAACTTCGAGACCACCAACGACATCGATGCTAAGGACGAGTTCGTTGCTTACGGCAAGGACATCGCTATGCAGGTCGCTGCTGCTAACCCCGGCTACGTCGACGAGGCTTCTGTCCCCGCCGAGGTCGTGGCTAAGGAGAAGGAGATCATGCTGGCCCAGATGGCTCAGGATCCCAAGACCGCTAACAAGCCTGAGGCTGTGAAGGAGAAGATGATCCAGGGCAAGATCAAGAAGTTCTTCAAGGAGAACTGTCTGGTCGATCAGGAGTTCGTCAAGGACGGCGACCTGACCGTTGCTCAGTACACCGCTAAGGTCGCTAAGGACCTGGGCGGCGAGATCAAGATCGTCAAGTTCGCCCGCTTTGTCAAGGGCGAGGGTCTGGAGAAGCGTGCTGACGACTTCGCATCTGAAGTTGCAAGCATGGTGAAGTAATTTAAACTTCCAAAGACAAAAGAGGGAAGCCGCAGTACCTGTAACAGGGTGCTGCGGCTCCTTTTTGTTTGTGAAAATGCAATACCGGGCAGCCTGCGGGCTGCCCGGTATTGCTGTAAAAAGTTTTTTGTTTATGCTTCGTCCAAAACCTCTTCGGGGTCCTCAATGGCGTCCTCGATAGTCTCCTCAACCTCCATCGCTTCTTCAGTGTCCGGCGCGTTGAATAGCTCCTGAAGCTGATCCCGCAACCAGAGCAGACGGTTATCCAGCGCCTTATCCCGTGCCAGCAGCGGTGCAATGATTTCAGGCTTGTCTGTGATCAGGTCGTCCACGCCAAGCTGCAACAGCTTTTCGGCATCCTGCTGACGGTTGACAGTCCATGCGGAGATGGTCTTGCCGCGCAAATGAATCTGCTGCACCATACCGGCGGTGATAAAGGTTGACTCCACACTGAAAAAGTCTGCGGCAGGCAGGTCGTAGTAAGTGCCCACGCCCAGCGCCAGAATATACCCTGTGGTAATGTCCGGGTCCAGCTCCTTCACCTTGCACAGGGTTTCGTAGCTTTGAGAGGTGACCACGCAGTCCGCGCCGTAGTCGTATGCGTGGATCAGTCGCACCGTTTCAGACTCCAATGTTGGCGTAAAGGTGCTGGGCTTGATCTCAATGTTCAGCTCTGCCTTACCCTTGCACAGCGCCAGAGCCTCTTCCAGCGTTGGAACATAAGTGCCTGTAAACTGCCGATGGAACCAGCGTCCGGCATCCAGCTGCTGCACCTGTGCATAGGTCAGGTCGTAGATGTTGGCGTTGCAGCCGGTGCACCGGCGCAGGCTGGTGTCGTGGGTCACCACAGCCACGCCGTCAGCGGTCATCTGCACGTCGAGCTCAATGCGGGGACTGCCATCTTCCAGCGCAGCCTCGAAGGCAGCCATGGTGTTTTCCGGCGCACGGGAGGAATAGCCCCGGTGATAGGTGATCACCGGGTCGGCAAGCCCCAGCACGCTCTGCAACGGCTGCGTTTGCGGGAACAGCAGGTACACCGCCGCCACGCCGCAGGTGACCAGCGCGGCACAGGCCATCATCCCGGCCAGTACCGTCTGTTCGCGGTGCGGGGCAGGGAATGCACCGGAAACGGTCGGCAGTATTGCATCGGGCTGGCGGGTCGTTTCGTACAGTACCTCTGTAAGGGTGCTCTGCGCCGCCGTCATGGCACAGTCCATGAGCAGGCAAAGGAACGGCAGCCCAATCAGCAGTGCCGCGCGGGAGAGTGCCAGCAGGGCAGCAGTGCTGGCGAAGCCGACACCAAGGATAACGCAATAGAACAGTGCTGCGCCACCCAGAAGCATCAGCCCGGTGCACACGGCAGCGGTCAGCATCCAGCGCAGTGCCAGTGCAAGCAGCTGCCCGGTACGGCTGCGCAAAATCCGCAGGCTCTCCACAAACGCACAGCCAAAGCTTTTGCGTTCCAGCAGAAATTTTGGCAGCACTACCAGTCCGTCCAGAAGCAGTGCCAGCACGCAGAGCACCGCCAGTGCAAACAGCAAACGGTTGCTGATGCGCGCCTTCAGCAGTCCCCAGAGATATTCCGGCACGGCAAACTGGGTCAGATGGTTTGCTGCCAGAAAAAAGTTCGTCAGCGGGATCAAAGCAGCGCCATACAGCAGCAGCGGCAGGTTCTGTGGAAGAAACACCCGCACAAGGCTGCAAAAGGCGTCCCGGAACACCGCCCTTGCCCGCAGCGGTTCCCCGTGCCGTATCCGTGTCAGCAGCTGCAGCATCGTGGCGGCCTCGTACAAACTCCAGAAAGCTGCCAGCACCGCCAGCACGGCGATACACCCGATAATGGCAGGGGAGGCAAAGATGCGGGACGCCGTCTTGTTGTTGAGGTAGCGGATAGGCGCGAACCGCAGCGTCAGCGCCCAGATCAGCTGCAACGCCGGTACGAACAGGAGGTTTGTCAGTACCTTATAAAACAACAGAAAAAGCAGAAATACCCGTCCTTTTGGCGAAAGCAGGGAACGGACAGCATTGTGCAGGAAACGGTAGATCTGCTCCTGCTGCCGGAACTTGACGGAAAATCGCTTCAAGATAGCTTCAACCTCTTTTTCATTTTTACCGGGCAGTTCTCATGCGCTGTATAAGTACAGTTTGGCAGATTGCCCGGCAATCTATGTTTTGTAACCATAGTGTAACATAAACAGACGGGAAAGAAAACGCAGCAGACGGGTGCAGTTTCGCCAAAAAAACCGGGAAAATTTCTACATCCGCAAAATGATGATTTACCCAGATAAAACGCGCAAAACGATGAATCGTTAAAAATTTGGCTTTCCATAAGCGATGGATGTTGAATCGCATGGATTTTTATAGAATCCCTTGCATTTTTTTGCCAGCTTCTGTATAATAAATATAATTTTGAAAGCTCACACAGACAACCAGGAGGTCTAATTATGGCTTCAAAGATCAATAAGGGAGAAATCCTCGCCAAGTTCTTCGATGACGGGGAATACACTGCACTGTTTGCTGATGGTGCAGTGAGCGCTGCCTGCGGCTATGCTGCAGGTCAGCAGGCTTACGCTGTTTATCAGAACGGCGAGGCTGTCACCGTAAAGGATGTTGAAAAGAACATCAAGGTTCTGGAAATGGCTGCACAGACCGGCTGCCCGGTGGTCACTTTCTATAACTCGGTAGGCGCAAAGCTGGCCGAGGGTCTGGACGTGCTGACCGCCAGCGCAAAGCTGAATGCACAGATTGCAAAGGTCTCCGGCGTTGTTCCGCAGGTGGCCGTTGTTCTGGGCGTCTGCGGCGGCACCAGCGCTTTGAGCGCTGCCAACGCAGACGTCTGCATCATGGCCGAGGGCGCAGAGCTGTTCTTCACTGCTCCGTTCACCTCCGCTGCCAAGGGCGATAAGGTTGCCGATGCAGGCAGCGCCGCTGCTGCCGCAAAGGCAGGTGTGGCTTCCATCGTGGCTGCCGACGCCGCAGAGGCTGCTGAAAAGGCTGCTCATATCGTGGGTCTGCTGCCCGCCAACAACCTGACCGGCCCGGCAATCTTCGAGTTCGAGCAGCCTACCGCTGTTCTGGCTGCCGATGCCGAGCCCGCAAAGGCTGCTGCCGCTGTGATCGATAAGGACAGCGCTGTGGAGCTGTACGCAGGCTTTGGCAAGTCTGTCTACACTGCATTTGCAACCATCGGCGGCAACGCCGTGGGCGTTGTGGCAACCGGCAAGCAGCTGTGCCACAACTGCGTAGCCAAGGCTTCCCGCTTTGTGCGCCTGTGCGATGCCTTTAGCGTGCCTGTGGTCACCATCGTGGACACCGAGGGCTTTGTGCCCAGCGTTACTGATGACGTGGCTGGCGGCATCCGCGAGGCTGCCCGTCTGGCCGCTACCTACGCCGATGCTACCACCGCAAAGGTGGCTGTGCTGGCCGGTAAGGCTGTGGGTCCTGTGTACACCGCTCTGGCTGCTGCCGACCTGCGCATCGCTGTGACCGGCTGCACCGTCAGCGCACTGGAGCCCAGCGCCGCTGTCAGCGTGCTGTACAAGGACGAGATCGATGCTTCCGACAACATCATTGCCGCCACCAAGGCAAAGGCTGCTGCCTACACTGCAGAGGTGTGCAGCGCTGCCAGCGCAGTGGATGCCGGTGCTGCCGATATGAGCTGCGATGCCGCCAATGTGCGCGCCAGCGTTGTGGCTGCACTGGAGCTGCTGAGCACCAAGCGCGCCGCCCGCCTGCCCAAGAAGCACGGCAATATGGCCCTGTAAGCGTCCGAATGTAAGTTAATTGAGTTCGATTTTGAATTGGAGGATCCTTCCATGAAGTACTACAATATTACTGTCAATGGTGTTGCTTACAGCGTTTCCGTTGAGGAAACTGCCGCAGGCGCTGCTCCTGTTGCCGCTGCTCCCGCCGCACCCGCCGCACCCAAGGCCGCTCCCGCTCCCGCAGCTGCTCCCAAGGCAGCCGCCGGTGCCGCCGGTGCTGTTACTGTCAAGGCTCCCATGCCCGGCAACATTCTGGATGTCAAGGTCGCTGCCGGTGCTTCTGTCAAGGCCGGTGACGTGCTGGTCATCCTCGAGGCCATGAAGATGGAGAACGAGATCGTTGCTCCTCAGGATGGCACTGTGGCTTCCATCAACGTGAACAAGGGCGATACCGTCAACTCCGGTGACGTTCTGGTTTCCATGAACTAAGGAAGAGGTGACAACCATGGCAAAAAAGCCGATCAAGGTGACCGAGGTCGTCCTGCGTGATGCGCACCAGTCTTTGCTGGCTACCCGTATGACCATGGACGAGATGCGCCCCATCCTGCCCGAAATGGACAAGATCAACTACTTCTCCGTGGAGTGCTGGGGCGGCGCTACGTTCGACAGCTGCATCCGCTTCCTAGACGAGGACCCGTGGGAGCGTCTGCGCATCCTGCGCAAGGAGCTGCCCCACCAGAAGCTGCAGATGCTGTTCCGTGGCCAGAATATGCTGGGCTACCGCCCCTACGCAGATGACGCTGTGGAGTACTTTGTACAGAAGTCCGTTGCCAACGGCATCGACGTCATCCGCATATTCGACGCTCTGAACGACCCCCGCAACCTACAGACCGCCATCAAGTCTGCCAACAAGGAGGGCGCTCATGTGCAGGGCTGCATCAGCTACACCCTGAGCCCTGTGCACAACAACGAGTACTTTGCAGCCTACGCCAAGACTTTGGAAGAGATGGGCGCAAACTCCATCTGCATCAAGGATATGGCCGGTTTGCTCACTCCCTATACCTGCTATGATCTGGTCAAGAAGCTGAAGGAGACCGTCAGCATCCCTGTGGATATCCACAGCCACTACACTGCTGGTCTGGCTTCCATGTCCATCCTCAAGGGCATCGAGGCAGGTGCCGACATCGTCGATACCGCTATGAGCCCCCTGAGCCTTGGCACCAGCCACATGCCCACCGAGAGCTTGGTGGCTGCCCTGCAGGGCACCGATTACGACACCGGTCTGGATCTGAAGCAGCTGAACGTCGTGCGCGCTTACTTTGCAAAGCTGCGTGAGAAGTACATTGCCAACGGCCAGATCAGCCCCAAGAGCCTGGGCGTGGACGCCAACACTCTGCTGTATCAGGTGCCGGGCGGTATGTTCTCCAACATGCTCAAGCAGCTGAAGGATGCCGGTAAGGAAGATAAGCTGGACGAAGTGCTGGCCGAGATTCCCCGCGTCCGTGAGGATGCAGGCTATCCGCCGCTGGTCACCCCCACCAGCCAGATCGTTGGCACGCAGGCTGTGTTCAACGTCATCATGGGCGAGCGCTACAAGATGGTTACCAAGGAGTTCAAGGGTCTGGTCCACGGCGACTACGGCAAGACTCCCGCTCCCATCAAGCCCGAGTTCACCAAGAAGATCCTTGGCGACGAGCAGCCCATTACCTGCCGCTTTGCCGACACGCTGGCTCCCGAGATGGACAAGCTGAAGGCCGAAGCTGCCAAGTGGGCAACGCAGGAAGAGGACGTTCTGACCTACGCAATGTTCCCGCAGGTCGCACCCAAGTTCTTCGATAAGCGCAATGCCAAAAAGCAGGGCGTGGACGGTGATCATGTGGACTACACCAACCAGTCCCATCCTGTCTGATAAATAAGTCCCTTTCAGGGCTGCTGCACAAAATGCTGTGCGGCAGCCCTTTTTTGTGCAGTCGGCAAAGGTGCAGGGCGCACTCTGTCGCGTAATACCGGAAAAACTTCTGCTTACACATTGACTTGCAGCCTAATACCTTTTATAATGGTTGGTATAGCCGTACAATACAACAAATGATGTGGAGGAAAATGCTATGCGAAGCATCCCGGAGCAGCGCATTGCTGAGTTTCAGGAGCAGGATTATCAACTGTATTTTGGCATTTCAAAGCTGGAATTTGACCGGATGCTTCAGGCCCTGCATGAGGCTTACCGTCAGGAGCACAAGCGCAAGACCCGTTTTACCAAGATCTCCATGATGGACAAGCTCATCCTGACCTTGATCTATCGCTACGAGTACCGCACGATGGAAAGCATTGCCAAGGAATACGAGGTCTCTCTGGATACCATTGCGGACAACATCCATTGGGTGGAGCGCACGCTGCTTAACGCGGATATCCTGCAAACCAGCGTGACCTGCGTTTATAAGACGAACTGATGTTATAACCCTGCGTGAAAACGCGGGGTTATAATTTTTACAGCGAAAAGCTGCTAAAAGGCAGTAACTGCCGCAGTCATGTTATTTTGACTGCGCAGCAGTAAAAAATGGGAATTGTGTTTTTTGCGCGGATGCAGTCTGCACCTTGAATTTTTCAGAAAAGAATAGTAAAATGATGCTATATGTATCGTAACATGGGCTTGTGTGCCCAAAGCGGATACCTATACAGAAAAACCGAAGTTAAACCGCAAAAGAATAGGAGCTAGTATGATCTTAAGCATGACCGGTTTCGGCAGGGGGACTGCCGTACTCAATGGCCGCGAGATCACTGTGGAGCTGCGCAGCGTGAACTCCCGCTATTTCGAGTATTCCTCCCGCATCCCGCGCACCTGCAGTTCTCTGGACAGCCGCCTGAAAAAACAGCTCAACCAGCGGATCTCCCGCGGCAAGGTAGAGCTTAGCATGACCGTGCAGAATGTGGACGCGGCAGATACCGTGGTCGCCGTTAACATGGAGCTTGCCCGCAGCTATCAGCAGGCCATGCGGGACCTGTCCGAGCAGTTGGGGGTCAAAAATGATGTGTCCACCGCCGTTCTGACCCGCTTCCCGGATGTGCTGACCACCCGCCACGCCGATGTGGACGAGGAACAGCTGTGGCAGGATGTGTCTGCCGTTACCGCGCAGGCACTGGATCGCTTTGTGGAGATGCGCGCTGCCGAGGGCGCCAAGATGAAGGCAGACGTGGAAAGCCGTCTTGTGTTTCTGGAACAGTGCGTCGGCAAGGTGGAGAGCCTGAGTGCAGGCCGGGTAGAAAACTACACCAACCGCCTGTACGAAAAGCTCAAGGTCATCCTGCAGGATCGGGACATTGATGATGCCCGTGTGCTGACCGAGGCCGCCATCTTTGGCGATAAGACTGCCGTGGATGAGGAAACTGTCCGTCTACGCAGCCACATTGCACAGTACCGCGATATCCTGCAGCTGGACGAGCCCGTGGGCCGCAAGCTGGATTTCCTGACGCAGGAGCTGAACCGCGAGACCAATACCATCGGCTCCAAGTGTCAGGATCTGGATATCACCCGCATTGTGGTGGATATGAAGGCGGAGATCGAAAAGATCCGCGAGCAGATCCAGAATCTGGAATAATATGTTGTGGAGGAGCCTATGAAACTCATCAACATCGGCTTTGGCAATATGGTCAGTGCAGGGCGCGTGGTGGCAGTCGTCAGCCCGGACTCTGCACCGGTCAAGCGTCTGGTGAAGGAAGCGCGCGAGCGGGGAATGCTGATCGATGCCTCTTATGGCCGCAGCACCCGTGCGGTTCTCATCATGGACTCCGATCACGTCGTGCTGTCCGCTCTTCAGCCCGAAACGGTGGCAAGCCGCGCCGCAGGGCAGGAGGGCAGAACATCAATGGAGGAAGAAGCATCTCATGGCGAATGATAAATTTCTGTTTGTAGTTTCCGGTGCAGCCGGTACTGGTAAGGACAGCGTGGTCAAGGCACTGCGCGAGGCACACCCCGAGATCGAAAAGACCGTCTCTGCCACCACCCGCACCCCGCGCCCCGGCGAGCAGGAGGGTGTGGACTACTACTACCGCACTCGCGAACAGTTCCAGCAGCTGCTGGAAAACGATCAGGTGGTGGAGCACAACTTCTATAACGGCAACTACTACGGCACCCTGAAATCTGAGGTGGAAAAGCGGCTGGAAGCCGGTAAGGTGGTCGTGCTGGTCATCGATGTGCACGGCGCTGCCAATATCCGCCGGATGTTCCCGGGCGCTACCACCGTGTTCCTGCTGCCGCCCTCTGTGGAGGAGCTGGAGCATCGCCTGCGCGGCCGCGGCACCGAGACTGAGGAAAGCATTCAGGAACGTCTTGCCACTGCCCGGCAGGAGCTGGCTGAGCAGGATAAGTTTACTGTAAAGCTGGTCAATAATCAGATCGAGCCCTGCGCCGCAGAGCTGTATCAGGTCATCTGCCAGCGCGCCGGGCTGCAAGGCTAAAAATCAAGCGTTGAAGGAGTTGGACGAATGCCCAAGACGGTAGGCGTTGCCGTCAGCAATGCGACCTTCCATTTTGATAAGCTGTATACCTACGCTGTTCTGCCGGAGCACCAGAATGCGGTGCGTCTGGGCAGTATGGTGCTGGTGCCCTTTGGTAAGGGCAGCCGCGCCCGCATGGGCGTGGTACTGGCCTGCGATGCCGAGCCGGAGCACTCCAAGCTCAAATATCTGTTCGATGTAGCCCCGGCCTCGGCCTGTCTGACACCGGAGCTGCTGCGGCTGGTGCATTTTTTAAAGGAACGCACCTTCTGCACCTACTACGAGGCCGTCAAGGCGGTCATTCCGTATGGTGCGCAGTATAAGCCCGCCGTGGCGGCAGACGGTGTGACCCCGGTGCTGCAAAAGCAGCTTACCCGCCACACCGAAAACGCCTATAAGCTGGTGGGTACACTGCCGCAAAAGCCAAAGCCTACGGCAAAACAGCTGGCAGCGGTGGCGCTGCTGAGCGGCGGCCCTCGCACCCTGAACGAGTTGGAGGATAAAGGTATCAGCCGCGCGGTGCTGGATAATCTGTGCACCAAGGGCGTGCTGGAATGCAGCAAGGTGAATAAGTCCATCGACCTGTACGCCTCCATCCCGCTGCGCAACGACCCCATCACCCTCACGGAGCAGCAGCAGTCAGCCTACGACACGCTGCTGCCCAAGCTAGAAGATGCCGCGCCCCATTCGGCGCTGCTGTACGGCGTGACCGGCAGCGGCAAGACGCTGGTATTTTTAAAATTGATTGCCCGCTGTCTGGAGCTTGGCCGCAAGGCGCTGGTGTTGGTGCCGGAGATCAGCCTGACCCCTCAGATGATCCTGCGGCTAAAAGGGCAGTTCGGCCGCCGCGTGGCGGTGCAGCACTCTGCGCTCAACCACACCGAGCGCCTACTGCAATGGCAGATGATCCAGGACGGCGGCGCAGATATCGTGGTCGGCACCCGCAGCGCAGTGTTTTCGCCGCTGGAAAACATCGGCCTTATCATCATTGACGAAGAGCAGGAGCACACCTACCGGTCGGAATCCGCGCCGCGCTACTCTGCCCACGAGGTCGCCCGGCAGCGTGCCGCCGAAAACGGCGCACTGCTGCTCCTGGCCAGTGCCACCCCCAGCACCGAGAGCTTTTACGCTGCACAGAACGGACGCACCCAGCTGGTGCGCCTGACCAAGCGCTACGGCGGCAACCCGCTGCCCAGCGTGCAGATCGTGGATATGCGGGCAGAGCTGGCTGCGGGCAACCCCCGGGAGATCAGCCTTGCGCTGGAGGACGCCATCCGCCGTAATCTGGAGGCAGAAAAGCAGACCATCCTTTTGCTCAACCGCCGGGGCTATCAGACCATTGCCCAGTGCGAGGACTGCCGCGAGGTGCTCAAGTGCCCCAAGTGCAGCGTGCCCATGGTGTACCACAAATCAGCGCATAAGGTGCTGTGCCACTACTGCGGCTCCCAGCAGGAGCCGCCGCCCACCCTTTGCCCGGCCTGCGGCGGCAAGCTGCAGTACCGGGGCTTTGGCACCCAGAAGGCCGAGGAGGAACTGGCAAAGCTCTTCCCGGAGGCGCGGGTGCTGCGCATGGATCAGGACTCTACCGCCGCCAAGGACGCCCACGAAAAGCTGCTTGCCAAATTTGCAGCGCATGAATACGACATCATGGTGGGCACCCAGATGGTGGCAAAAGGTCTGGACTTCGAGGACGTGACCCTTGTGGGTGTTCTGGGCATCGATTCGCTGCTGTTTGCGCAGGGCTTCCGGGCATACGAGAACGTGTTCAGCCTGATCACACAGGTGGTGGGACGCAGCGGCCGCGCAAAAGAGCCCGGCTTTGCCATCATCCAGACCACCGACCCGGACAACCCAGTGCTCACCCTTGCCGCCGCACAGGATTACGACGCCTTCTACGAGCAGGAGATCGCCTACCGCAAGCTCGGCTTGTACCCGCCCTTCTGTGGGCTGTGCGTCATCGGCTTTGCCGGTGCAAAGGAGAACGAGGTAGCGCGTGCTGCTGCCCGGTTCTCGGTGCTTTTAGGGCAGCAGGCGGCAAAGCAGCCGGATCTGCCCCTGCGCATTCTGGGTCCTACGCCCGGCAGCATTGAAAAGATCAACGACACCTACCGCTATAAGCTTACTGTCAAGTGCCGCAACGACCGCCGCTTCCGCGACCTTGTGCGTGCTGCACTGGCACTGTATGAAAAAGAAAAACTGCCGTCCAAGGCATCGGTCGTGGTAGACCTGCACTCGGACGGTGACATCTGAACGGTGGATTGTAAAATGGATAAAATACGCATTAATGATATTCTGAACTTTAGCAAAGAAGAGATTCCGAATGTACGCGTGAAATTCAATATTTACAATGGTTACGATGATCCGTTGGAACTTTATAAAACTGACCCGGATGAAGTAAATATCGACTGGTTTCTGTGGCGTGACCGCCGCCGTTATTTTAGTGTAGGACAAACGGCAATCTGCTTTTTAAAAATCGGAAATGATACATGGCTCATGACGTGCATCAAGACGATAACCGGGGAGAAAAAAGTTGATGAAACAAATGGCGGTGTTGGTTACGAGGCGCAGGATGATGCCCGTTACGGGAAATATTTCGGACGGCTTGTTCTGCGTTATCATAATCCCTGCCGTACAATGGGGCGCACTTATGCGTCAGTAATGGACGAGCTGGAAGTTCTTGAGATTTTAAACGACCAGTTCACTGGCGAGGATTTTCCGGGTTATGAAAATGTACGGCTGAGTTATCGGCAATTGAAAAATGTAATCGACCGGCATCTTCCGGGGTGGATCGCAGCGCTGCAAAACCAGAAAGCGGTCTATCTGATTACGGATAACAAGACCGGTAAATTATATGTTGGCTCTGCTACATCGCAGACGGGAATGCTTCTCCAACGTTGGTCAAATTATATTGCTGATGGCCATGGTGGAAACGAAGCATTAAAAGAGCTCGTAAAAAAGCAGGGCTTCGATTATGTAAAAGAAAATTTCCAGTATTCTATCCTTGAAAATTATAATGCAAGGATGGATGACGAATACATTTTGAGACGTGAGTCCTGGTGGAAAGAAACACTTCGGACAAGAGAGTTTGGATACAATAAGAATTAAAAGCTTGATTTGGAGGTACCATTATGGCTATCCGTAATATTGTTAAAGAAGGCGACCCCATCCTGAACAAAGTCTGCCGCCCCGTGACCAATTTTGACGACCGTCTGGCCACCCTGCTGGACGATATGCGCGAGACCATGATCGCCGCCGACGGCGTGGGTCTGGCTGGCCCGCAGGTGGGTATGATGCGCCGCCTGTTCGTGGTGTGGGACACCACCGACGCCCCGGAGGAGATCCCCGAGGATTACGAGTACAAGTTCATTGATTTTGTCAACCCCGAGATCCTCGCCGTTTCTGAGGAAGAGGAGACTGCCTACGAGGGCTGCCTGTCCTTCCCGGGGCATAACGGCGCTGTGACCCGCCCGGTTGCTGTCAAGGTGCGTGCGCAGGACCGCAACGGCGAATGGTTCGAGCTGGAAGCTGACGGCCTGCTGGGTCGCTGCATCCAGCACGAGAACGACCATCTGGACGGCATCACCATCATGGAATCCAGCGAGTACTTCTATGAGGATACCGAGGAAGGCAAAAAGGCCGCCCGCGAAGCGAAAGGAAACAACTGATGCGCATTTTGTTCATGGGCACGCCGGATATTGCCGCCGAGTGCCTGAAAGCCCTGTATGCCGCCGGGCACGATATCTGTGCCGTGTACACCCGGCGGGATAAGCCCGTCGGACGCAAGCAGGTGCTCACCGCACCGCCGGTCAAGGAGGTGGCTCTAGAGCACGGCACACCCGTGTTCCAGCCCCGCACCCTGCGGGACGGCAGCGAGGATGAAAACATCCGCGCTCTCGCCCCGGAGCTGATCGTGGTGGTGGCCTATGGCTGCATTCTGCCAAAGTCCGTGCTGGAAATGCCCCGCTATGGCTGCATCAACCTGCACGTTTCGCTGCTGCCGAAGTACCGCGGCAGCGCCCCGGTGCAGTGGTCGGTGCTGAACGGCGATGCCGAGACCGGCGTTTCCATTATGCAGATGGATGAGGGTCTGGATACCGGCGATGTGCTGTACTGCAAAAAGATTGCCATCGACCCTGAGGAGACCAGCGGCGAATTGTTTGACCGCGTTACCGCTGTGGGTGCCGAAGCTCTGTGCGAGACTATTCCTCAAATCGCCGCAGGCACCCTGATGGCTGTGCCGCAAAAGCACGAAAACGCCACCCTTGCCCCCATGCTGAACAAGGAGATGGCAGAGTTCCACCTGACCGACACTGCCACCCATATCCACAACTGGGTGCGCGGCATGAATCCCTGGCCGGGTGCATGGTTTATCACTTCCGGCGGCAAAAAGCTTAAGGTGATGTCCTGCCGCGTGGCTGCCGCCAACGGTGAAGCCCCCGGCACTGTGCTGGCTACAAAGCCCCTGACCGTAGCCTGCGGCGAGGGTGCCATCCAGCTGCTGGAAGTCGTGCCGGAGGGCAAAAAGCCTATGGACGGCACTGCTTTTGCAGCGGGTCTGCGCCTGAAAATGGGGGATAGCCTCTGATGGCGGCAAATCCGCGTGCGGCAGCAGTTGCCGCACTGGTACGGCAGGAGCAGGACGGCTTTTCCAATCTGGTGCTGGACGCAGAGCTCAAGCGCCAGAAGCTGGAAGGCCGGGATAAGGGCTTTGCAAGCGCCATCTTCTACACCGTATTGGAGCACCGCGGCACGCTGGACTATATTCTGGAGCAGTTTCTGCCCAAGGGTCTGGCGAAGCTGGATGCCCCTGTGCGGGAAATCTTGCGCGCCGCTCTGGCACAGGCGCGCTATATGCAGGTGCCTGTCTCCGCTGCGGTGAACGAAGCGGTCAAGCTGACCCGCACCTTTAAAAAATCCAGCGCTTCCGGCCTTGTCAACGCTGTGCTGCGCAAGGCCTGCGGCTATGATTTAGACGCTGCCGTCTTTACAGACGAGATCCAGCGCCTGATGGTTTTAGGCTCTGCCGGGCGGGATGTGGCAGAATTCCTCCACAAAAACTACCCGGATGAAGCACTGGGCATCCTGACCTATCAGGCCGATGGCGGTCTGACCAGTCTGCGTGCAAACCCCCTCAAGGCCAGCGCTGCACAGCTGTGTGCGCTGCTTACAGAGCAGGGCGCAGCAGAGGTGCGGCAGGGCATCGTGCCCGGCAGTGTGCTGGCACGGTTCGCGGGCAGCCCGGCAGATAACGAGCTGTTCCGGCAGGGGTACTACCATGTGGAGGGGCAGGCCAGTCAGCTGGCAGCCCTTTGCGTGGGCGCAGCCCCCGGTGAAACGGTGCTGGACCTGTGCGCTGCCCCCGGCGGCAAGACGATTTTGCTGGCCGAGCAGATGCAGGGCACAGGAACACTGTACAGTTGCGATGCAGCCGAAAACCGTGTGGGGCTGATCCGCACCGCGGTAGACCGCATGGGCTTTACCGGGGTGCACACCCTGTGCAATGATGCCACCAAACCGAACCCTGCACTGCCCATGGCAGACCGCATCCTGACGGATGTGCCTTGCAGCGGCTTGGGCATTCTGGCAAAAAAGCCGGATCTCCGCTATAAAAAGCTGGAAGCTGCCCGGCAGGCAGAACTGCTTGCCACACAGGCGGCAATTCTGGATACCGCTGCGGCGCTGCTCAAGGCGGGCGGGCGGCTGGTCTACTCCACCTGCACCATCGACCCGGCAGAAAATCAGCAGCAGATCGCAGCCTTTTTGCAGCGCCACCCGGAATTTGCGGTCTGCGCACCGGATGTGCTGCTGCCCGCCGGGATGACGGCAGGGGAGTACGGCTGCCTCTCAGTGCCCACTCGCACCGGCATGGACGGTTTTTTCCTGTGTGTGCTGCAAAAAGCCGCCGGAACGCAATAACCACGACTCTCTGAGGGTCGTATCCTGTTATAGGAGAACAGAATGGAACAAAAACGCTGTATTTCTTCCCTGACGCTGGCAGAGCTGACCGCAGAGCTGAAAGCTCTGGGGCAGCCGGGCTTCCGGGCAAAGCAGATCTTCCACTGGGTACACCAGAAACTGGTCACCGAATTTTCTGCCATGACCGACCAGCCCAAGACCCTGCTGGCAAAGCTGGAAGAAACCTTTTATATCGCTGCACCGCAGATCGAACGCCGTCAGGAAGCTAAGGACGGTACTGTGAAGTATCTGCTGCGCATGGCGGACGGCAACTGCATCGAGACCGTTGTCATGCGCTACCACTACGGCAATACCGTGTGCGTGTCCACGCAGGTGGGCTGCCGCATGGGCTGCCGGTTCTGCGCCTCCACACAGGCGGGGCGGGTGCGCAACCTTGAAGCAGGCGAGATCTGCTCTGAGATCTACACTGCCCAGAAGGATATCGGCGAGCGTATCTCGCATATCGTGCTTATGGGCATCGGCGAGCCGCTGGATAACTTTGACGAGGTGATGCGCTTTTTGGAAAACATCACCTCGCCCGAGGGCGTCAATATCGGCATGCGCAATATCAGCCTTTCCACCTGCGGTCTTGTCCCCAAAATCGACCAGCTGGCGGAGAAAAAGCTGCAGCTTACCCTTTCCATCTCGCTGCACGCACCTACCAACCAGATCCGCAGCAGCATGATGCCGGTCAACGATGCCTACCCGGTGGAGCAGCTGATCCAGACGGTGCGCCGGTATCAGGAGACCACCGGCCGCCGGGTCAGTTTTGAATATTCCATGGTGCGCGGTGTCAATGATTCTGATGTCTGCGCAAAGCAATTGGCAGACCTGATCCGGGGCATGGGCGCGCATGTAAATCTGATCCCCATCAACCCGGTGGACGGCAGTCCGTATTCTGCTACGGATGCAGCCAATGTGCGCCGGTTCCAGCAAAAGCTTGAAAGTCTTGGCGTAAACGCCACGGTGCGCCGCCGCCTTGGCAGCGAGATCAGTGCCGCCTGCGGCCAGCTACGCCGCGACGAAATGAACGGCAAGGCATAAATAGAGGGAGAAACCTATGAAACTTGCAGGAAAAACGGATGTAGGACGCGTCCGGCAGGACAATCAGGATGACTACCGTGCCGGGGAGCTGCCCGGCGATGCAGCCTGGGCACTGGTGTGCGATGGCATGGGCGGCGCACGCGGCGGGCGGGAAGCCTCGCAGTGTGCGTGCAGCGTCATCGAGCGCTGCTTTCAGGAGCAGTACAGCCAGTGCATCCCCGGCGAAGAGGAGACTTTTCTAAAGAAGGCGCTGCTCAGCGCCAACCGCTATGTGTTCCAGAAGGCACTGCGGGAGGAGTCCCTGGCAGGTATGGGCACCACCGCTGTCTGCGCTCTGGTGCGCGGCGGCAAGGCCTATCTGAGCCATGCGGGCGATTCCCGCGCCTATCTGTACCGGGACGGTAAGCTGGCGCAGCTGACCCACGACCACTCCTATGTACAGGAGCTGGTGGACTGCGGCACTATTACGCAGGAGCAAGCAGAGCATCACCCACAGAAAAACATCATTACCCGGGCACTGGGCGTGGACTACCGGCTGGAGCCGGAGTTCACCACCGTGGCGCTGCAGGCAGGGGATGTTCTGCTGCTATGCACGGACGGTCTGACCAATGCTGTGCCTATGGAGCAGCTGGAACAGCTGCTGCGCAGCGGGTCTTTTTACGACCTGCCGGATGCTCTGATCCGCACCGCTAACGAAAACGGCGGCCCGGACAACATCACCGCCCTGCTGGTGGGGATAGAGCCGATGGAGGTGCGCCATGGATAACCTGATCGGTAAAAGACTGGACGGCCTGTACGAGGTGCAGGAACTGATTGGCTCCGGCGGCATGGCCAACGTATATAAGGCGGTCATGCGGGGGCAGAACGGCCCTGTGCCCGCCGGGACTGTGGTGGCGGTCAAGGTGCTGCGGCAGGAGTATATGCACGACCCGGATCTTGTGCGCCGCTTTAAAAATGAATCCAAGGCCATCTCGCTGCTGAACCACCCCAATATCGTTAAGGTGTACGATGTTTCGGTCAACGACCATCTGCAGTATATCGTCATGGAGTATGTGGACGGCATGACCCTGCGGGAGTACCTCAACGAGCGGGGCGGCAAGCTTTCCAGCCGGGAGACCGTGCACTTCATCTCCCAGATCCTCAAGGCGCTGGAGCATGCCCACGCCAACGGCGTCGTGCACCGGGATATCAAGCCCCAGAATATTATGCTGCTGGATAATGGCCAGCTGCGCATGATGGACTTCGGCATCGCCCGTATTTCCCGGGCAGATAACCAGATGCTGGCCGGCAAGGCGATGGGCAGCGTGCATTATATCAGCCCGGAGCAGGCAAAAGGGGACGAGACCGACTGCACCAGTGACATTTACTCGGTAGGCGTCATGATGTACGAGATGCTCTCCGGTCATCTGCCCTTTGATGCCGATGATGTGGTGGAGGTCGCCATCAAGCAGATCTCGGACGAGCCCCGCTCGCTGCATGAACTGGCACCGGAGGTTCCCTATGCGCTGGTGGAGATCACCGAAAAAGCCATGGCGAAGCTCCCCCAGAACCGCTACCCCTCGGCACGGGCAATGTTGGAAGCACTGGACACCTATGTGCAGAACCCTTCCGTGCTGTTTGAATATCAGTATATTACAGAAGAAGCACCCGAAAAGGTGGTGAAACGTACCATGAACCAGAACCGCGCGATCCGTCAGAACGAACAGCCAGCCCCCCGCAAAAACGGCAAGAGCAGGTCGGGCAAAAAGCGCCGTACCGTCTTTTTGCCAGCCTTGTTCGGCATCACCATTGCCTTTGCACTGGCCTGCATGGCACTGTGCTGGATGATCCTGAACGATTCCTCCAACCTGATGAACAACAAAGCCGATGTCACCCTTGGAGATTATATCGGCATGACCAAGGATCAGGCCATGGCCACGGATCAGATCGCATCCGGCCAGATCTCCCCGGAGTGGGAAGAAGAATATAACAGCAACTATGCTGCCGGTTATATCTATAAGCAGTCGCCGGTATCCGGCCGCACCGTCCGCGAGGGACAAAGCGTAACGCTGACCGTCAGTCTGGGTACCCAGTATGTCACTGTGCCGGATCTGACCAACTATGTGCAGACCGATGCCGAACAGCAGCTCAAGGCACTGGGCGTTTCGGTGCTGGTCACGCAGGCTGTGGATACCACCGTGGCCTCCGGTGCGGTCATCCGCACCGACCCTGCCGCCGGTACGCAGGTAGCGGCAGGCTCTACGGTCATTCTTTATATCAGCCGTCCGCAGGTGTCCACCACTACCAAGGTGCCCTCCCTTACCGGCATGAGCGTGAATGATGCCCGCACCCTGCTGGTGCAGAATCATCTGGGTCTTGGCAGCCAGAGCGAAGAATACAGCGACCAGCCCGCAGGTACGGTGCTCAGCCAGAACCCGGCGGCAGGTGCTACCGCAAAGCTGAACAGCCGCGTAAACGTTGTGGTCAGCGCGGGCGCTGCACCGGCACAGGAACCGGAGCAGCCTAGCGGTGACGGCACTTCCGGCACCACGGGCGAAGGCTCTACCGGCGGCGAGAGCACCGGCGGCAGCAGCGAGCCGAGCTCCAGCAGCAGCTCCACAGGCGGCGGTATTCTGGACTGGTGGTCCTCGCTGCTGGGCTGACGGAGGATGTGCATGAACGGTTATATCGTAAAAGGCATTGGCGGCTTTTACTATGTAAAAACGCCGGACGGTATCGTGGAGTGTAAGCCCCGCGGCATCTTCCGCAAGCAGAAGATCACCCCTGTGGCAGGGGATGAGGTGACGTTGGAAACTGAGAACGGTGCAGCGGTCATTGCGCAGATCGCCCCCCGTAAAAACGTTTTTGTGCGCCCGCCGGTGGCAAATCTGGATGTGCTGTTCCTTGTGGCAAGCACTACCCAGCCCACCCCCAGCACCTTGGTGCTGGATAAGCTTTCTGCCATTGCGGTGGATAAAGGCGTACAGCCGGTGGTGGTGTGCACCAAAAGCGACCTTGTCGAGGCGGATTTTCTGGCAAACGCCTACGCAAAGTCCACTCTGCCGTTTATCCGCATCGACTACGAAAGCGGTGCCGGGCTGGACGAAATAAAACAGTGGATCAACGGCAGATTGTGCGCTTTCTGCGGGAACTCCGGCGTGGGTAAATCCACCCTGCTGAACGCGCTGCTGCCGGATGCTGCCCGCGAGACCAGCGCCATCAGCCAGAAGTTGGGACGCGGCCGCCACACCACCCGTGAGGTGACCGTCTTTGAAGCCTACGGCGGACGCATTGCCGACACCCCGGGCTTTGCCAGTCTGGAAGCCAACCGCGCCGGATTCATCCCCAAGGAGAATCTGGAGCACGCCTTCCCGGAATTTGGCCCTTATCTTGGTCAGTGCCAGTTTACCGGCTGCTCCCACCGCAGCGAAAAAGGTTGTGCTGTGCGGGCAGCGCTGGCAGAGGGCAAGCTTTCCAAGACCCGGTACGACAGCTACTGCGCCATGTACGACGAGGTAAAGGATGTCAAGGACTGGCAGCGCCCGAAAGTGTAAAACGGAAGGAAGAATAAAATGTCCCGTTGTGTGATCCTTTCCGCCTGCCCGGTGCAGCCGGAACTCAAACACCTGTTGCGCAGTGATGATTTTATCATTGCCTGCGATGCGGGCTACCGCAACTGCGAACGGCTGGGCTGCAAGCCGGATATCATTGTAGGCGATTTTGATTCCGCTCCCTGTCCGCAGCAGAATGCGGACGATATCGTTGTGTTGCCCCACGTCAAGGACGACACCGATACCGAGTATGCCGCAAAGCTCGCGGCGCAAAAGGGCTTTGACGAGGTGCTTTTGCTGGGTGCACTGGGCGGCAGGCGGGTGGAGCATACCCTTGCAAACCTGTGCACCGGTCTTGGGCTGGAGCAGCGCGGCATCCGTGCCGCCTTGCAGGACGAGCGCTCCCGCATCACCTTTGTGCTGCCGGGCGAGAGCCGCTGCTACCCCAAGGAGGAGTTTTTCTACTTCTCGGCCTTCCCCATGGAGGGGCGCGCCGAGGGTGTGTACGAAAAAGGCTCCTTCTATGAGCTGGAAGATGCCGTGCTCACAGCAGGCTATCCGCTGGGTGTGAGCAACGAGTACGCCGAAGGCTCAAGCTGCATCACCGTCAGCACCCGGCAGGGTGCGCTTGTGGTGGTGGAGACCATCGCAGATTGAACCCTTCCCGGAACATTTTTGCCTGTCAGACGCTATAATGGGGTAAACATGAGCGAAAGGCGGGGTGGAGATGCAGGTAGTGGTCATTCGCAGCCCGAAAGCGCTGTGCGGCATTCTGCGCAAGCTGTTCGGCATCCGCAAAGAGAACTAAATCCATAAAAGGCCGGTGTGTGGCAGCTGCTGCACACCGGCCTTTTGCTGTCGGCATACCGCCGCCTGCCGCTGCATACACTCTTACGGAAACGGACAGGGAAAGGAGCACACTACACATGGAACTGAAGATATTCCGGGACACGCTGCCGCAGGGCGGGGCAGGCTGTACCGTAAAAGCAGAACTTCCTCTGGAAACCGAGATCCGCATCTCGGATGACCTACCGCCGGTGGGTAAGCTGGTCAAGTGCTTTGTCCGCCCGGTGGTGCTGCAGCGGCAGTTGCAGCCGGGCAGGCTTACCCTAGAGGGCTATCTGCGCTGCACAGTGTTTTATCAGAGCGAAGCGGAAAAAGGCCTGTGCCAGACCGAGCAAAAGCTGCCCTTCACCCGGCAGCTGGAGCTGCCGGAGCTTGCCTTTACCGCATGGACAGCCGTGGTGGAAGGGCAGACAGAGTACCTCAACACCCGCGCGGCAGACCCGCGCCGTATTGAGATGCGGGGTGCCTATGGGCTGGTGGTCACGGTGCACACCCAATGCAAGACCGAGGTCATCACTGCACTGGCAGATGGCGGCATTGAGCAGCAGCTGCGTACATTGCAAGGTGTGCGCAGCGTGGCTGTGCTGGATAAGCTGGTTACCTTAGAGGGAGAGCTTGTCTTTGCAAAGCCCCCGGCGGCTGTACTGGATATTACTGGAAACGCCTGTGTGGCAGAGGTAAAGCTTCTTGCCGGAAAGGCTGTGGTCAAGGGGGAGCTGCGGGTGCAGTGTGCATGGCGGGCAGAAGGGGACACTGCCCTGCAAAGTCAGGCGGCGGCGCTGCCCTTCCAGCAGGTGATAGATTTAGAAGGTATTACCGAGGACTGCCGCTGCCTGTGCGTGGCAGAGCCGGTGGGCTTTACCCTGTCGCAGGCGGAAAGCGCCGCCGCCCAGCTGACGGCGAATGTCATGCTGCATCTGCGGGCATGGCGCAGCTACCAGCTGCAGGTGGCAGTGGATGCTTTTTCCACCCGATTTGAAACGGAGCTCACGCCGCAGCCGCTCGTTACAGAGCAACTGCTCTGCACCCTGAACGATACCGCTACCGCCACAGGCTCCGGTCCGCTGCCGGATGCAGGGGCGCAGCTGCGAGCCTGCTTTGTGCACTATGGCCCTCAGCAGGCCATCCAAAAAGGGGAGGGCTGGGTGCTTGCCGCAAAGGCGGTGGTAACAGCCCTTGCGGAGAATACCCTCGGTGAACTGGAAAGCTACGAGAAAACCTTGGAGGTCGCTGTCCCGCTGCCCATCACGCCGCCGGAGGGAACGGTGCTTGTGCCGGAATGTTGGCTGAGCACCGAGAACGTGCAATGCACCTGTGCGGGCGGCACACTGGAAGCTACGATTACTGTCCGGGCAGAGGGCGCGATTTTAGGCTGCACCACCAGCCCGGTCATCGGCAGCATCACCCTTGGCGACCCGCTGCCCGATACCGACCCCGAGATCGCTCTGCGAATCTACTACGCGCAGGCCGGGGAGGAGCTGTTTGCAGTGGCCCGGCGGTTCCATGTGGCTCCGGCGCAGATCCTTGCGGCGAATCAGCTAGAAGAGGAGCTTGCCAGGCTGCCGCAGGCACAGCGGCTGCTGATCCCGGTCACCTGAGCTGCAAACTTAACTGTACCCCTTTCCCGGATGGCACAAGCTACCGCGCCGGGGAGGGGGATTCTTTTTGCCTGTGCCTGCGCAGAAAAAAGCAGCACAAAGAATTACTAAAAGTCACTACAAAAGGATTCCTAAAATAAAACGTATTATCAATACAAAACATAACGAATATACGTTTAGTATCTTATGCAAGTGATTATAAATCAACACACGAACCGTACTGATATCGATTTCAAGGCATGAGAACACTTCAAAAATACGATTTGTATTTAACGCTTTGCAGACCATCCATGGATGTGGTATACTAAGGAAGATGCAAATGCAAACGACTGCCGCTCGTCTGCTGTGTCCGGTGTACAGCACTGTTTCTGCCGGGAAAACAGCACGGCGGGCGGCAAAATGATATCGCAGGAGAGTGGAACATTTGGAACTGGAACAGGCTAAAAAGCGCGTGGAAGAGCTGCGCGCTGTTATTGAGAAAAACAACCGGCTTTACTACGATCAGGATGCGCCGGAGCTGGAAGATTTTGAATACGATGCCCTGACGCGGGAATTAAAGGAGCTGGAAGCACAGTTTCCCCAGCTGATTACAGCAACATCACCCACCCAGAAGGTAGGCGGCACCGCCAGCAGCAAGCTGCCCAAGGTGACCCACGCTGTCAAGATGGAAAGCCTGCTGGATGCGTTCTCCTTCGATGAGCTGCGGGACTTTGACCGCCGCGTCCGCGAGGCCGGAGTAGAACCGGAATATGTTGTGGAGATCAAGATCGATGGTCTTTCCTGCAGCTTGGAGTACGAGAACGGGCAGCTTGTCCGTGCCTCCACCCGCGGTGACGGCGTGGTGGGCGAGGACGTTACCGCAAACGTGCGCGCCATCCGCAGCATCCCCAAGACCCTTAAAGATGCACCGGAGTTTCTGGAAGTACGCGGCGAGGTGTATATGCCCCACAAGGCCTTTCAGCACCTGTGTGCCGAGCAGGAATTGCAGGGTGCTGCGCCTTTTAAAAATCCCCGCAATGCTGCTGCTGGTTCTCTGCGGCAAAAGGACGCCCGCATCACCGGCAGCCGTGGGCTTTCTATCTTTGTGTTCAATGTGCAGCAGATCCGGGGTAAAACCCTGACCAAGCACTCCGAAAGTCTGGATTACCTCAAGAGCCTTGGTTTGCCGGTATCGCCGCGCTACCATGTGGTGCATGATATCGAGGACGCCATTTCTGAGATCGAGAACATCGGCCAGAATCGTGCAAAGCTGGATTTCGACATGGACGGTGCCGTTATCAAGGTGAACGATTTTGCCCAGCGGGAGCTGATGGGTTCTACTAACAAATTCCCGCGCTGGGCCATTGCCTTCAAATACCCGCCGGAGGTCAAGGAGACCACCCTGCGCAGCATCGAGGTTGCTGTGGGCCGCACCGGTGTGCTTACCCCCACCGCCTGCTTTGACCCGGTGTTTCTGGCAGGTACTACGGTAGCTCGCGCCACCCTCCACAACGAGGACTTTATCCGGCAGTTCGGGCTGTGCATCGGGGACACCATTCAGGTGCGCAAGGCGGGCGATATCATCCCGGAGGTCATCGGAGTCACCCATCATGCGGAGGACGCTGAGCCCTACACCATGCCCACGGTCTGCCCCTCCTGCGGCGCGCCGGTGGTGCATCTGGAGGACGAAGCCGCCCTGCGCTGTGTGAACCCGGAGTGCCCGGCACAGGCGCTGCGCAATATCATTCATTTTGCCTCCCGGGATGCCATGGATATCGAGGGCTTGGGCGAGGCAGTGGCTACCCAGTTGGTGGAAAAGGAGCTGGTGCATTCTGCAGCAGATATCTACACGCTGACCCGGGAACAGCTGCTGGAGCTGGACAAATTCAAGGAGAAAAGCGCAGACAATCTGTTACAGGCCATTACTGCCTCCAAGCAAAACAATCTGGATAAACTTTTGTTCGGCTTTGGCATCCGCAATATCGGCGATAAGGCAGCCGCGCTGCTTGCAGAGCATTTCGGCACGCTGCAAGCCATCCGAGAAGCCACCGCAGAGCAGGTCAGTCAAATCGACGGCTTTGGCGGCGTGATGGCGCAGAGCGTGGTGGAATTCTTTGCCAAGGAAGGCACCACCGACCTTGTGCACCGTCTGGCAGACGCCGGGGTCAATATGCAGTGGAAGGGCGAGCCGAAGGGGGATAAACTGGCGGGCAAAACGCTGGTGGTCACCGGTACGCTGGAAACCCTCTCCCGCAACGAGGCCGAAGCACTGATCGTGAAAAACGGCGGCAAAGCCAGCGGCTCCGTCTCCAAAAAAACAGCCTATGTGGTGGCCGGTGCGGCGGCGGGCTCCAAGCTGACCAAAGCGCAGGCGCTGGGCGTGCCGGTACTGACCGAACAGGAATTTCTTACCATGCTGCAAGATGCCCCGGCAGAACCGGAAACGACTTAAAGCAGCTTTCCTGAACGTCGAAATACAGATAATTTCAAAAGCTTCTGCAATGCTGTTGCAGGGGCTTTTTTGTTTTCTGATTCGCGGTTCTAAGAACGCACAAAGCGCATACAATGCTAGCACAAAGCTTTCGTGGAAGGAGAAACCAAAGTGGACGAGTATTACCGGGCCGTCAGAGCCCTTCCCGCTTGGCTGGCAGCGCCGCTGGCACAGCTGCCCACACAAACAGTAGTGCACATACAGGAGCTGCGGCTGCGCACAGACTGCGCGGTCACATTTACCGTGCAGGGGCGGCAATGCTCTGCTTCTGCACTGCCGGGTTGTCCTCCGGCATTGGTTGCAATGCGGCTGGACGCGCTGCAAATAGAGGAGATCTTCCACACCCTTTGCAACGGCTCAGTGCACACCCATGAAAGGGAACTTTCCGAGGGCTACCTAACCACCGCTGCCGGAAACCGTGTGGGCGTGGCAGGGCAGTTCGTGCAGCGGGAAGGGCATGGCATCACCCTGCAAAAGGTCACTTCGCTCAACCTGCGTATCGCACGCAGCTGCACCATCCGTCTGCTGCCTGCACTGGACAAGCTGCTGGAGCAGCATTTTACCGGGCTGCTGGTGGTGGGAGAACCCGGCAGCGGCAAGACCACCCTGTTGCGCACCATTGCCCGGACGCTAGCCGAGCGGCAGCGTTTGGTAGCAGTAGTGGACGAGCGGGGCGAGCTTTTCCCGCCGGAAGGGCCGCTGCCGCCGCTGGAGCGCATTGGCGGGGTGGATAAAGCCCGCGCCGTCCAGATGGCGCTGCGTACGCTGGCACCACAGGTGATCCTGCTGGACGAGCTGGGCAGTCTGGAGGAAACGATGGCACTGGAACAGGGCTTTTTCAGCGGGGTGGACTTTATTGCCAGCATCCATGCTCCGGACGCTGCACAGGCACGATGCCGTCCGCAGGTACAGGCATTACTGCAACGCGGGATGCTGCGGCAGCTGGTCGTCCTTGCCGGGCGGGAGACGCCGGGCTGCATCCGGGAAGTGTGCGCCGTATGAGCGGCCTTCTGCGCGGGTTCGGCTTGTTTTTGCTCCCGTTGTGCGGTTGGCTGGCAGGGGATGCAGTACAAGTCAGAATAACTCTGCATCTTGCCGCTTTACAGCGCACTATCGAGCTATTACGGCGCATCCGGCAGGAGATCCAGTACCGCCGGGCAGACCTGCAAAGTCTCTACCGGCAGCTTTGCCGCGAGGGCCTGTTGACGCAAACTCCCGGCGGTACATTGCAGCAGCTGCCTGCGCCGGAACAACTTTCTGCGGCAGAGCGCGCCTGTTTTACAGAGTGCTTTTGCGGCATCGGCCGCGCAGAGGCTGCACAGGAATGCGAACGGATTAGCTACTATACGGCGCGGTTCGAGGACTATTTACAGCAGGCGCGCCGCACAGCACAGCGGCAGGCCGGTCTGCCGCACCGTCTGGGACTGGCAGGCGGCATAATGCTGGCACTGCTCTTTTTGTAAAGGCTGTACGGAACAAAGGAGAAACGGATGGATATCGAGCTTGTGTTCAAAATTGCGGCCATCGGCATCATAGTCGCGGTGCTCAATCAGCTGCTCATCCGCTCCGGGCGGGAGGATCAGGCCATGATGACCACGCTGGCGGGGCTTGTTGTGGTGCTCTCCATTCTGGTCAAGCAGATCAGTGCCCTGTTTGCCACGATCCGGTCTTTGTTTGCGCTATGAGCGCGGCGGTTCCGGTGCTGACGGCGCTGCTGCTAATGGCCTTTGCTGGTATTCTATTGCAGCGGTACTCCCCGGCGTTTGCACTGCTGCTTTCGCTGGGCGCTGCGGTGTGGTTGCTGCTCCGTCTGGCACAGCCGCTGCGCGGGGTACTGCAAGCATTAGTGCAGCTAGGGCAGCGTACCAATGCACAGGCTTTTTCCTGTCTTTTGCGCAGTGCAGGGATTTTGCTGCTGGCAGATTACGTCCGCACCCTCTGCGAGGAAGCCGGAGCGGATACGCTTGCATGGTGCGCCGGGCTGGCGGGACGGTGTCTCGTGCTGGTGGCGGTGTGGCCGCTGCTGGAACAGATATTCCAGACGATTTGGGGGCTGGTGGGATGAAAAAACGCGGCCTTATCATTTGCATGGTAATACTGAGCATCCTGTGCAGCAAAACCGCTCTGAAAGCTGCGGCGGCAGAGACAACGCCGTGGCAGACCTATCTCGACAAAGCACCTGTACAGGCCGAGCAGTTTGCGGCAGACCCGCTGGGCACCTTGCTGCGTTTGTTTGCTGCCGAGCCGGTGCAATTGCTGCGGGAAGTGCTGCATCAATATGCCGGTGTTCTGCTGTTTTTATCGCTGGCGGCCGGGCTTGCATTTCTCTTACAGGACACCGCCGACAAAGCACTGCTGGAACTGGCGGCTGCCGGTGGCTGCGGCGTTTTATTGTGGCAGGAACTGGACAAGCTTGCTGCCGCGCTATGCACCCGGATGGCTGGGTGGAAAAGCTATCTGCTGGGCTTTTTGCCGGTATACAGCGGCGTGTTGGCAGCTGGAGGCGAATGGAACGCCGGAGCTGCCGCAAATGGCTTTCTGCTCACGGTGCTGTGCTTTATTGCACAGGCGGTCACCCTCTGGCTGCAACCACTGCTGCGCAGCTACCTTGTCATCAGCATGGCCTGTGGCATCAGCTCCCGCAAAAGCCTGTCCGAGGGCTGTACCCTGACCGGGCGGTTGCTGCGGCAGGCTATCGGCTGGGCGGGTAAAGCGTTCGCCGCCCTGATGAGCCTGCAGCGCGTAGTCACGGTGCAGTTGGATCGTTCTGCCTCTCGTCTGGGACAGCTGCTGACCGGCAGCGTGCCCATTGTGGGACAGGCGCTGAGCAGCGCGGCAGACGCAGTGCTGGCCGGGATGCAGCTACTCAAAAGCACCCTTGGCATTGCCGCATTGCTCAGCATCGGGGCAGAATTTGTGCCATTATATCTCGGGCTTCTGGTGCATCTGTTTTTACTGTCCTGCTGCGGCTGGCTTGCCGGGATCGGCGGGCTGGAGCATTGCCATAAGCTGCTGCAATGCTTTGCCGAAGCCGTGCGCTGCATGGCGGCAGTTACAGCTTTGTTTTTCATGTTGTTTGTGGTGGGCATCGTGCTGCTGATGCTGACAGGGGGTGGTTAGATGCAGGCGTTTCAGCGGGCTGCGGCAGTGTTCTGCATGGCGTGCATCGGGGCGGAACTGGTCAGCCTTTTTGGCGGGCAAAGCTGGGCTGGCCGGTGCATAAAAGCCGTAGCCGGGCTATATATTTTAGCAGTCCTTCTTGCGCAGCTGCCGCACCTGCCGGGCAAGGTTATGACCGCTTTTTCGGGGAATACAGCCCCGGCGGCCACATCCACTGCACAGCCGGATGCACTGGAAACGGAGATCCTGACTGAGACCAAGGCTCAACTGGAAGAGTATTGCACTGCACAGTGCCGACAGCAATTCGGGTTGGATATTCGTGTGACGGTCACGCTGGAAAAAGCCGGGCAGCAGGTCGTGGTAAAAAAGGCTGTTGCTGCCTTCCCGGCGGGCTGTACCGCTGCACAAAAACAGGCGGTGCTCAGCTTTTTGCAGCAGACGCTGGGCACCGCTCCTACGGCGGCGGAGGAGAGCGCACCATGAAAAAGAACGAATTTCTTTCCGTTTTCCGCGCTCTGCAAAGCGGCAAAAACCGCACTTCGCTGGTGGTGGTAGTCGGTGTGCTGGCAATGCTGCTGCTTTTGCTGTCGGAGCTTTTACCCAGCGGGAACACGCAGAAAGCGGCGGTATCCGCCGCCCAAACAGCTGCCGTCAGCCAGTACCAGGCCCGGCTGGAGCAGCAGCTGGAAGAACTGATCAGCCAGCTGCAAGGGGCGGGGCACACCACGGTCATGGTCACTCTGTCCACCGGGGAGGAGACTGTCTACGCAGTAGACACCCAGACGGGGGATATGCAACAGCAGGAGACGCACGTTCTTTTACAGGATGGCTCTGCGCTGGCCGAGACAACCTATCTGCCACAGGTCTGCGGGGTCGCCGTGTTGTGTGAGGGCGGGGGAGATGTCCACGTTGCAGCCCGTATCACGGAGCTGCTGCATTCGCTGCTGGATCTGCCCACAAACCGCATCTGTGTGGAGCAGCGCAAGCGCTGACCCGCTGCTTTTGTCAAGTACCACAATTGCTTACCGAAATACCAAAGGAGGAACCGTTTTATGAGAGCACTTTCCAGAAACACCCGCAGGGTCACCGCTCTGACGCTAGCGGCGGCACTGGTCGTTGCCGTCTACTTAAATTGGCAGTATGCCCGGGCAGACATCACCCCGCAGACAGAGGATGACACCCTCATGGTCTCGGCAGAACCGGTGGATGCAAAAGCAGAGACTACCATCACGGATGCGCTGCCCACAGAGGCGGAAGCCGTCTCCGGTGCCAGTAAAAACTATGGCGAAGCACAGCTTGTCAGCGTTGCAAACGACAGCGGTACCCGCTTTTTTGAACAGGCTCGTCTCAAGCGGGAAAAGGCACATGACGAAGCCATGGACACCCTGCAAAAGAGCCTGAAGTCCTCCTCCCTGACAGCCGAGGAGAAAAAGGAGTACACCGCACAAATGGCGGCAGGGCTGGAAGATCTGAACGCAGAAAACGAGATCGAGACGCTGGTGCGTGCCAAGGGCTTTGCGGACTGCCTGTGCTTTTTGCAGGCAGGGCGGGCGGATCTGACCGTGATGACGGCAGGCGAGCCGCTCACAGCGGCACAGGTGGCGCAGATCCGGGATGTTGTGATGAACAAAAGCAGTGTGAGCGCCCAAAACATCACGGTGGTGGAGGTAAAGTAAGCGCTCTTTATTTATGCTGACACCCCGGCGGCGCAGGTGCAGCTTTTCTTGCAGGCAGAAAGCCGCGCCCGCTGCCGGGGTGCCATTCTGTGCTGATTTCCATCTTTCTTTTCCAAACAAGTATTGAAATTGCCCCCGCATTGATGGTATAATAACTCTATCAAAAACGAATGCCGTGTGCCTTTATGCATAGCGCAGGGGCGCGTTTGAACAAAAAAGGCAGCTACGGCAGGCCAGTTTCAGAGTATTGAAACCACTGCCGCAACCGCCTTTGGATGGAGGACAGCACAATGGATTTACAGAACATGGATCTTCAGGGCGGCAGCCTTCAGATTTCGACCGAGGTCGTGGGTAAGATCGCCCGCTGTGCCGCATTGGAAGTGGACGGCGTTGCCGAGGTGTCCTGCGGCGTGCAGAACAAAAAGCTGAAAAACCTGCTGGAATCTGCCAGCATCCAGCCGCCTGTGGCGGTAGAGATGCGGGACGGCACGGCCAGCATCACCCTGCACCTGATGATGCAGTTCGGCGCACGGATCCCCTCCGTGGCCGAAAAGGTACAGGAAAACGTCAAGTCTGCTGTACAGAACATGACCAATGTGACGGTCAGTCGCGTGGATCTGGTCATTGCAGGCCTTGCCGAGGCGCAGTAACAAATTTAGCAAAAAATCATATCAGAAAACGATCCTCCTCCCGGCACGCCCGGCGGGGAGGGTTTGTATTGCGAAAGGAACATTATGGAAAATATTCTGCCCCGTAGAGAAGCCCGCGAAAACGCCTTTTTGCTGGCATTTTCGCAGACCTTCGGTGACATTCCTCTGGCCGAGGCACTGTCCAATCACGCCGAGAACGATGAGGAGCATCCCGTGGACGCCTTCAGCCGTCTGCTGCTGAACGCCTACTACGATCATTCCGCAGAGGTGGATGACGAGATCCGTGCCCATCTGCGCAACTGGACCATGGAGCGTCTGCCCCGCGTCAGCCTGACCGTGCTGCGTCTGGCCGTGGCTGAGATGCTGTTCGGCGGCGAAAACAAGCCCGGTGTTGCAATCAATGAGGCTGTGGAGCTGACCAAGAAGTACGGCGCGGGCGAGGACTATCAGTTTGTGAATGGCCTGCTGGGTGCTGTGGCACGCGACCATGGCCTGAGTGATGAAGCCGTCGCGGAGTCGGCTGAACAGTGAGCCGTTATACGCTCGGGGTCGATACAAGCAACTATGCAACCTCTCTGGCAGTTTTTGATACAGCCGGGGAGGTTGTTTGTGCAAAAAAGCGCTTTTTGCCGGTAAAAGCCGGACAGCTTGGCCTGCGGCAGAGCGATGCGCTGTTCCATCATACGGCAGCTCTGCCGGAGATGCTGCAGGAGCTGGCGCAGGAATTCGACCTGACAAAAATAGATGCCGTGGGTGTTTCGCAAAAGCCGCGTACGGTAGAGGGCAGTTATATGCCCTGCTTTCTGGCCGGTGTCAGTGCGGCAACTGCCTTTGCAGTGGCGCGGGGCATTCCGCTGATCCACACCACCCATCAGCAGGGGCACGCTGCGGCGGCGTTGTATGCAGCGAAAGGCGAGGCGCTGTTCTCCCAGAAGGTACTGTTGTTCCATATTTCCGGCGGGACAACGGATCTTTTGTTGTGTGATCAGGTGCGCACCATCACCACCCTTGGCACCAGTACCGATCTGTACGCCGGTCAGGCGGTGGACCGCGTAGGCGTACGGCTGGGCTTTGGCTTTCCCGCTGGGGTCGAGGTCTCCCGCCTTGCAGCGCAGTGCACCGAGGAGATCCGCCCCAAGTCCAGCGTAAAGGGACTGCAATGCAGCCTTTCCGGGCTGGAAAACCAGTGCAACGCCTTACTGGCTGCCGGCAAAGCGCCGGAATACGTCTGCAAGTACTGTCTGCTTTGTGTGGCAGATACCGTTGTCCGCATGACAAAGGCCGCGCAGAAGGAATATCCCGGTCTGCCGGTGGTCTGCGCCGGCGGCGTGATGAGCAGCGATATCATCCGCACATGGGTGCAGCAGCGGTTGCCGCAAGTCTATTTTGTGCCGGGGCAGTATTCCAGTGATAACGCCATCGGCGTGTCCATTCTCGCTGCACGGGAGGCCGGTCTATGGCTGATGTGATCTCGGTATCCGAGCTGAACCATTATGTCAAAACGCTGCTGGATGTGAACGATGGCCTGTTTGATCTTGCCCTGCGGGGCGAAATCGCAAACTTTGTGCAGAACGCCCGCAGCGGACACTGCTACTTTTCTCTGCGGGACGAAGCTTGCAGCGTGAAAGCAGTGATGTTCCGCACCGATGCCCGCCGTCTGGCATTTCGCCCGGAGGAGGGGATGCGGGTCGTGGTACGCTGCCGCGCTACCCTCTACGAGCGGGACGGCGCGTTTCAGGTCTATGTGAACGAGATGTTCCCGGATGGTCTGGGCGCAGCACAGCTTGCACTGGAGCAGCTGAAAGCCCGGCTGGAAAAGGAAGGCCTGTTCGACCCTGCACATAAAAAGCCGCTGCCTGTGTACCCCAAATGTATTGGTGTCGTCACCAGCAAAACCGGGGCGGCATTGCAGGATATCCGCAACGTGATCAGCCGCCGCTGGCCGTCTGTCCGGTTGTTGCTATGCCCGGTCACTGTGCAGGGCTTTGAAGCCGCCCGGCAGATCGCCGCCGCCATCCGCACGCTGGACCAGAGCGGGCGGGTGGACGAGATCATCGTGGCCCGGGGCGGCGGCAGCAGGGAGGATCTGTGGGTGTTCAACGCCGAGGAGATCGCCCGGGCAGCATTTCGCTGCAAAACGCCGCTGATCAGCGCCATTGGTCACGAGATCGACTACACCCTTCTGGACTTTGTAGCCGACCAGCGTGCGCCCACGCCGTCCGCCGCCGCAGAGCTTGCGGTGCCGGATCGGGAGGAGCAGCAGCGCATTTTTGAAAATATTGAAGAAAATATTCACAAAAATATACAAAAACGACTTGCGTTGTGCTATAATGGTCTGGAGCAATACAACTTTTTGTTGGAGCAAAGCGCGCCGAGCAAAATCTTACAGCAGTATTCAGGCCGTCTGCAACAGATGCGGCAGGTCATTCAGATGCAACAAAAAACGCGTATGAATGACAAAAATATGCAACTTCAACACGCGGCTGCACTGGCGGCATCGCTGGATCCATACCGCGTGCTGGCCCGTGGCTATGCCCTTGTAACCGATACAAAAGGAAAGGTCTGTACCGTGGAGCAGCTGCAACCGGAGCAGACCATCTGCGTGCGCAGCCGACAATATCAGGCACGATGCCGTGTGGAAACGGTGGAGGAGATCAATGAGAGCACCCAAAAGCTTTGAAGAAGGAATGGATCGACTGAACGCGATCCTTGCACAGATGCAGCAGGAGGACACCTCGCTGGCAGATTCCGTCAAGCTGTATGCGGAAGCGGCCTCCCTGATGCAGTACTGCCATGCAACGTTGGAAAAAACCTCGTTGCAGATCGAGGAGATCAGTGCAAAGATCGCTGAGACCGTAGAAGCCCCGCAGGAGCAGGAGGAAGAATAATGGAATACAAGGCGCAATACCAGGAATATCTGCTGCAAGCCACGGCTGCGCTGGATGCTGCCAGCGCCCGTTTTCTGCCCGAGGAATCGGAGGTATGCAGAGCCGCCCGTTACAGCCTGCTGGGCGGCGGAAAGCGCATCCGCGCAATTCTGACACTCAGCGTCTGTGATATGCTGGGCGGCGAGATGCAGACTGCTGCACAGTTTGCGGCAGCTGTGGAGATGCTGCATTGCTACTCGCTGATTCACGATGATCTGCCCTGCATGGACAATGATGATCTGCGCCGGGGCCGACCCTCCTGCCACAAGGCTTTCAGCGAGTCCACGGCGATGCTGGCCGGTGATGTGCTGTTGACCGAGGCCTTTGAGGTGATCGCCAACGCACCCGCTGCGCCGCAAGTCTGCGTGGCAGCCGCCCGTGCGCTGGGTGCAGGTGCAGGCAGCCGCGGCATGGTCTACGGACAGGAGTTGGATCTGAAATATGAGGCACAGGCGGCCACCGAGGAGCAGCTGCGCCTCATCCACCGCAACAAGACCGGTGCACTGATCAACGCCGCCGTCCAGATGGGCGCTGCCGCAGCCGGTGCAACGCCGCAGCAGTGCGAGATCCTGGCCTCCTACGCATACGGGTTGGGGCTGGTGTTCCAGATCGTGGACGATGTGCTGGATGTTACCAGCACCCCGGAGCAGCTGGGCAAGCCCATTGGCAGCGACAGTGAAAACGGCAAGACAACTTTCGTCACCCTGTACGGGGCAGACGGTGCAATGGCGCTGGCGCAAAAACTGAACGAGCAGATTTGCGATGATCTGCAACAGCATTTTGGCGTAAAAGCGGCTTTTTTGCGGCAGTTGGCACAGCAACTTCTGGTGCGCAAAAACTAAAGAAAAGGGAATACGGATATGCAGTTTATTCAAAACATCTTATCAGCCAATCAGATCTTGACGGCATCGCTCCTCAGCTGGTTCATTGCGCAGGTGTTAAAGACCATCATCAACTTTGTTCTGCTGGGCAAGTTCCAGCTAGAGCGGATGTGGGGCGATGGCGGTATGCCCAGCGCACACAGCGCGACCGTCTGCGCCATGGCCATTGTTACCGGGCGCAGTGCCGGGATCTCTTCGCCCATTTTCGCGGTTGCCTGCGTTGTAGCGATCATCACCATGCACGATGCTATGGGCGTCCGGCACGAGACCGGCGAGCAGGCAAAGGTGCTGAACCAGATGATCGCCCAGTGGATCGATGTAAGTGAGAAAAACGCTCCCTTTTTGCAGAATATGCACCTGAAGGAAATGGTCGGTCACACGCCGCTGCAGGTCGTGGCAGGTGTGCTGCTCGGCTCTCTGGTAGGCTTTTTGTTCCCGGTCATGTAAAAAACGGCAGAAACGCCCAAAGTACAAACGCATAAAGGACGTGTGAATATGGAATCGTTGTTGCTGGACAAGATCGATCAGCCCAGCGATCTTAAAAAGCTGAACACACAGCAGGTGGAAAAGCTTTGCGCGGAGATACGGCATTTTATGCTGGAAAACATCTCCAAAACGGGCGGGCATCTGGCCTCTAATCTTGGCACCGTAGAGCTTACAGTGGCGCTGCACCGTGTATTGGAAACGCCTAAGGATAAGATCGTATTCGACGTGGGGCATCAGTGCTACACCCACAAGCTGCTCACCGGACGCCGGAAGCAGTTTGACCATTTGCGGCAGCTGGATGGTATTTCCGGTTTCCCGAACCCCCATGAAAGTGTGCACGATGCCTTTATTGCCGGACATGGCAATACGGCGCTTTCGCTGGCCATTGGCATGGCTTGGGCAAAAAAAATCAAGCGAGAATCCGGGCTTGTGGTGGCGGTGATTGGCGATGGCGCTTTTACCGGCGGCATGGTGTATGAGGGGATGAACAATATCGGCGGGCTGGACAACCTGCTCGTGATCCTGAACGATAACAAGATGTCCATCTCTAAAAATGTTGGTGCGCTGGCGCGGTATCTGACCCATCTGCGCACGACTACGGCCTATTATGATGCCAAGGATAATGTGCGCAGCTTTCTGGACGGCGTGCCATTGATCGGTACGCCGATGAAAAAGTCGCTGATGGGCGCAAAAACGCTGGTGCGCCGCGCTATGTACCACTCCACCATGTTCGAGGATATGGGCTTTGAGTACATCGGCCCGGTGGACGGTCATAATGTGGAGGAACTGGAGCGCACTCTGCGCTCGATCTATCAGCGGCCGGGCCCGCACTTTTTGCATGTTGTGACTAAAAAAGGTAAGGGCTATCAGCCGGCAGAGATGAACCCGGGCAACTATCACGGTGTATCCGCCTTTGACCCGGATGGAATGCCGGACCCGGAGGTTGCGCCGAAGGAGTCCTTCTCCACCGTTTTCGGCAAGATGCTGGTGCAGGAGGGAATCCAAAACCCGAAGCTCTGCGCGATCACCGCTGCCATGAAGTACGGTACCGGATTGCAATTCTTTGCCCATCGTCACCCGCAGCGCTTTTTTGATGTGGGCATGGCAGAGCAACACGCTGTCACCTTTGCAGCAGGTCTTGCCAGTCAGGGAATGCTACCGGTGGTGTGCATCTACTCTACCTTCCTACAGCGCTCCTACGACCAGATCATCCATGATGTCAACCTCTTAAAGGAAAACGTGGTCTTTGCCATTGACCGCGCGGGCTTTGTTCCCGCAGACGGCGAGACCCATCAGGGCATCTACGATGCAGCCTTCCTCAGCCAGATGGGCATCCCGGTCTATGCGCCCTCCAACTACGAGGAGCTGCAATACTGGCTGCACTATTTACTGCAGGATACAGTCTCCGGCCCGCGGGCTATCCGTTATCCCCGCGGCGGCGAGAGTGCAAAGCTGGCGCAGTATCCCTGCACAAAGCAGGACTACGATTTCCTGAAACAGACGCCCGGAGCAAAGATCCTTCTGGTCAGCTATGCGGATGAGTTGGAGGATCTGCTGGAAGCTGCCGACCAATTGAACGATGCATCGCAGAATACGGACGTTCTGAAGCTTGTAAAGTTGTATCCCTTTACAGATAAACTTATCGATGCTGTGTTGAAATATAAAATTGTACTGTTTGCAGAGGAATGTGTTGCAGCCGGTGGCATTGGCGAACATCTGGCATATGCTTTGCAGCAAAAAGGCTGGGACGGACGCTTTTTGCACTGCGCCGTCCGCATAGCCTGTCTGCCGCACGCGACTGTTCCGCAGATCAAACAGTGCACTGGTCTGGATGCTGCGGATCTTGTGCAGGCAGTCCGGGCTGCCCTTATGAAAGGAGAAAACGAGCTGTGAAAATTCGGTTGGATCAATATCTTGTGCAGAACGGCCTTGTGCAGAGCCGGGAGCGTGCCAAAGCTCTGATTATGGCCGGCGTGGTTTTTGTCAATCAGCAAAAGGTGGACAAGGCCGGTGAGATGATCAAAGAGGACGCAGTGGTCGAGGTTCGCGGCCACGATATCGGTTACGTCAGCCGCGGCGGTCTGAAGCTGGAAAAGGCCATGAAGTGTTTCCCGCTTACCCCTAACGGCAAGGTCTGCATGGACATCGGTGCGTCCACCGGCGGCTTTACCGACTGCATGCTGCAAAATGGTGCAGTGAAAGTGTATGCCGTAGACGTTGGCTATGGTCAGCTGGCATGGAGCCTGCGGACGGATGAGCGCGTGGTGAACATGGAACGCACGAACATCCGCTATGTCACGCCGGAAGATCTGGCAGAGCCTATTGAGTTTTTCAGTGTGGATGTTTCCTTTATTTCTCTGCACCACATTTTCCCGGTGGCACAGCGCATCACAACCCCGGACGCCATGGGCGTCTGTCTGGTGAAACCGCAGTTCGAGGCAGGCCGCGAGAAGGTAGGCAAAAACGGTGTGGTGCGCGACCCCGCCGTGCACCGTGAGGTGCTGCACAATGCCATGTCTTATGCTGCGGAAAACGGCTTCGTGGTGCGCGGGCTGGATTACAGCCCGGTCAAGGGGCCGGAGGGCAATATCGAGTACCTGATGTTTGTGCAGAAGAGTGACCAGCCCGCAGTGTTGGACGATGAAGCCGCCGCACAGGTGGTGGCAGCAAGCCACACCACGCTGGATCGTTAAGACCCAGCCGTCAGCAAAGGAGAAGCCGGCATGACGATCTACATTTCGCCCAACCCGGGCAAGACCTCCGCCAGCGAGATTGCGCTGCGTGCGGCGCAGATCCTACTGACCCACGGCGCAGCCGTGCTGATGAACGATGCTTTGCAAGAAAACAACACGGCAGGGGTCGTTTATCTGCCGCTGGAGCAGTGTCTGGAGCGTGCTGACGTGATCCTGACCATCGGTGGGGACGGTACCATCCTGCACGAAGCGAATCTTTCGCTCCGGTACGCAAAGCCCATCCTCGGCATCAATCTGGGACGCTGCGGCTTTTTGGCTACTTGCGAGATCGGCGAAATGGAAACAAAGCTGTCCGCCGTGGCGCGGGGTGAGTTCCAGCTGGATAACCGGATGCTTTTATATGCCCGGGTGCTTGGTCAGGACGGCTGGGAGGGTCACGCCCTCAACGATGTGGTGGTGACCAAAGGGCGCTTGCAGCAAGCCATCGACTTCAGCATTTACTGCGATGATATTCTGGTAGAGCACTACCGGGGTGATGGCGTTATTGTGGCGACGCCCACCGGCTCTACGGCCTACTCGCTGGCAGCCGGAGGCCCGATTCTGGACTCGCAGACCAAGGGCGTCGTGGTGACTCCCATCTGCCCTCACAGTCTGGCCAGCCCGGCCATGGTGTTTGCGCAGGAGCGCAAGCTGAACGTCTGCGTGGGACAGGTGGCAGATGATGAAGTGTTTATCAGCTGTGACGGCGGTACGGGCTACCCCCTCAAGGCGGGTGCCACCGCAGAGATCCGTCTGTCTGATCAAAACGTCAAGCTTATCACCTTTGGGCGGGCAGACCAGTTTCAGGCCATTGACCAGAAACTGCGCAAAAGACAATAACACGGGAGGCGATTTTTAAGATGGCACGCAGCCGCAAAGAAGATACAAAAACAAAAGCGGAACGCTTACAGACGATTCTGCGTCTTGTGCAGGAGCATCCCATCAGCCGACAGGAGGTGCTGCTGGAACACCTGCGGAACGAAGGCTTTGAGGTAACGCAGGCCACCGTTTCCCGCGATATCCGAGAGCTGTGCCTTGTAAAGGCAGCCACCACCGAGGGTTACCGCTATGTTTCCAGCCGGAACGAAAGCTTCAACCCCAAGACCCAAGGGCGCTTTGAGACCATCTTTCATGAGTCCGTTTTGGGGGTGGATTACGCCGGGCACGTTGTGCTGGTAAAATGCTATTCCGGCATGGCAAATGCTGCCTGCGAGGTTTTTGACGCCTTGCAGTGGAAAAACGTTGTCGGCACTCTTTCCGGCGACGACACCTTCTTAATTGTTGCGCGCTCGGAGCGCGATGCAAAGACCATTTGTTCGGAGCTGACCCGCTATGTGGGACAGAGATGACAGTAGGAGAACGAAGCCATGCTGAGCAGCCTGCAAATTGAAAATGTTGCCGTGATCCAGAAGGCGGAGGTGCACTTTGAACCGGGGCTGAATGTGCTGACCGGCGAGACCGGTGCGGGCAAATCCATCCTGATCGATTCCATCAATGCGATCCTTGGCAACCGCACCTCTAAGGACTTGGTGCGCACCGGGGCTGCAAAGGCGGTGATCCGCGCCGCCTTTGAGCAGGTGCCGCCGGCTGTGCTGGATAAGCTTGAACAGTCCGGCTACGAGCGCTCGGAGGCACTGCTGCTCAGCCGCGAGATCACCGCCGAGGGTAAAAGCAGCTGCCGCATCAACGGGATGCCGGCCACGGCAGCCGTTCTGCGGGAGCTGTGCGGTGGTCTGATCAACATCAACGGTCAGCACGATTCTGTGGGTCTGCTCAATCCGGCGCATCATCTGGACATTCTGGATGATTATGCGCAGAACCGCACTGTTTTTCAGGAGTACTATACCCTGTACCGTGAGCTGGTGCGGGTCAAGCGGGAACTGGATGCCCTGATTACGGATGAGGCTGAAAAACAGCGCAAGATCGACCTGTTGCAATATCAGGTGCAGGAGATCGAGGATGCCGGACTGACTGCCGGTGAGGAGCAGACGCTGGAAAACCGCCGCAAGGTGCTGTCCAATGCCTCTGCAATCCGGGACCGGCTGGCACAAAGCTATGCGCTGCTTTCCGGCAGTGATGATGCCGCAGGCGCAGTGGATCTGCTGGGGGAAGCCTCCAACGCGGTGGACGCTGCCGCGCAGCTGGACCCCGCGCTTACAGCCGCCGCCGGGCAGCTGCTGGACTTATACTATAACGCCAAGGATGTGGCCGCAGATCTGATCGGGCGGCTGGATGCCTACGACACCAACGATGCAGAACTGGACGAGGTAGAGCAACGGCTGGATCTCTTGTATCGGCTGAAGCGCAAGTACGGCAGCACGGTGGAGGACGTGATTTCTTTTGGGCAGAAGGCCCGGGAGGAACTGGATAACATCCAGAATTCCCAGCAGCGCCACGATGCATTGCAGGCCGAAAAGCTGCGTCTTTACGCAAAAGCGCGGGAAAAGGCAGAGGCGCTGACCCAGACCCGGCTGAAAGCCTTTGAGGAACTGAACACCCGCATTTCCGGCACGCTGGACTTTTTGAATATGCCGGGTGTGCGTATGACTTTGCGGCACACCCGCGGCCCGCTGGCCAGCCATGGGCAGGACAGCATCGAGTTCTACATCTCAACAAACCCCGGTGAAGCGCCCAAGCCGCTGGCAAAAATCGCATCCGGCGGCGAGCTGAGCCGTATCACTCTTGCCATCAAGAATGCAATGGCCGATAAGGACGCTGTGCCTACTGTGATCTATGATGAGATCGACAGCGGTGTGTCCGGCAAGGCAGCCGGACGCATTGGCGAGGTACTGCGCCAGAGCGCACAGGGACATCAGATCCTGTGTATCACCCATACGGCGCAGATCGCAGCACTGGCCGATTGTCATCTGCTTATCCAGAAAAACGTGTCCAACGAGCGTACCTATACCGAGATCCACCCGCTGGACGAAAATGGCCGCGTAGAGGCGTTGGCACGCCTGATTTCCGGTGACCACGTTACCGAACTTTCCCGTGCCAATGCACGAGAGATGCTGCAGGAGCACAAGCACGGCGGCTGATTTAGCAGAATGCGCTTTTGCAAAAAGGCAACTCTTGACAAGGCGACGGTCTTGTGATAGAGTAGACATTGTTAATGGCGATGAAGGGAACAAGTACCCTGAAGCGTTCTGTCCAGAGAAGTCCCGGTTGGTGCAAGGGATTACAGAACAGCAGGGGAAATACCTCCCGGAGCTGCAGGCTGAATGCGTAAGGCTAGTAGGCTGTGCCGCGTGCGAGCGTTAAAGACGCAGGAGTGTCACTCTACTCTGGGGTGTGCACTCGTGAGGCCGCTTTCGTGAGGAAGCGGCAAACAGAGGTGGTACCGCGAAGTTATCTCGCCCTCTGCCAAATTCAATTTTGGCAGAGGGCGTTTTTTGTTTCCTCTGCCCCAAAAACAGGAGGTTTTTCCCATGACGCTGTACGAAGAACTGAAAGCCCGCGGTCTGGTAGCTCAGATCACCGATGAAGAGATCATTGATCTGATCAACAACGGCAAGGCCACCTTTTACATCGGCTTTGACTGCACTGCCGACAGCCTGACCGCCGGCCATTTTCTGGCACTGACCCTGATGAAGCGCCTGCAGCTGGCAGGCAACAAGCCCATCGCCCTGATCGGTGGCGGCACTACTATGATCGGTGATCCTTCCGGCCGCACCGATATGCGCAAGATGCTGACCAAGGACGATATTGCCCACAATGCTGCCTGCTTTAAGAAGCAGATGGAGAAGTTTATCGATTTCTCCGAGGGCAAGGCGCTGATGCTGAACAACGCCGACTGGCTGCTGGATCTGAACTACGTTGAGCTGCTGCGCGAGGTAGGCGCCTGCTTCTCCGTGAACAACATGCTGCGCGCCGAGTGCTACAAGCAGCGCATGGAGAAGGGTCTGTCCTTCTTAGAGTTCAACTACATGATCATGCAGAGCTACGACTTCTACTACATGTTCCAGCACTACGGCTGCAATATGCAGTTCGGCGGCGACGACCAGTGGAGCAATATGCTGGGCGGCACCGAGCTGATCCGCCGCAAGCTGGGCAAAGATGCCTACGCTATGACCGTGACTCTGCTGACCGACTCTCAGGGCAAGAAGATGGGCAAAACTGCTGGCAACGCTGTCTGGCTGGACCCCAACAAGACCAGTCCCTTCGAGTTCTACCAGTACTGGCGCAACGTGGGCGATGCCGATGTGATGAAGTGCATCCGTATGCTCACTTTCCTACCGCTGGAGCAGATCGAAGAGATGAGCACTTGGCAGGATCAGCGTCTGAACGAGGCCAAGGAGATCCTTGCCTACGAGATGACCAGCATGGTGCATGGCAAGGAAGAGGCCGAAAAGGCTCAGAACGCTGCCCGTGCACTGTTCAGCGGCAACGCAATGGACACCGAACACATGCCCAGCACCCAGCTGACCGAGGCTGACCTGACTGACGGTGCTATTGGCATCCTGACCATGATGGTCAAGGCCGGTCTGGCTGCTTCCAACGGCGAGGCTCGCCGTCTGGTGGTGCAGGGCGGTGTGCTGGCAGACGGTGAAAAGGTCGCCGCTCCTACCGTCAGCTTTACCGCAGAGCAGCTGGCCAAGGGTATCGTTATCAAGAAGGGCAAAAAGATCTACCACAAGGTCACGCTGTAAAAAGCATTATAAAATTTATGGGCCAGAAACGTCTGTGGACGTTTCTGGCCCATTTTTACATTTTGGCGCGTAAAAGCTGCTGCCCTGCAGTTACCCGACCGGAGAGCAAAGGCTCTATCCGTGCAAACCGGTTGCTGTTGGTCACGATCACCGGAGTGGTCAGCGTGTAGCCTGCTGCTGCGATGGCTTGCAGATCAAACCGGAAAAGCAGCTGTCCCTTCTGCACATGGTCACCAGCCTGTACAAATAGCTCATAGCCTTTGCCCTTCAGCTCCACGGTGTCCATGCCAACATGAATCAGTACCTCCAACCCGTTGTCGCACAGCAGGCTGACAGCGTGGTGGGTCTTGGCGATCTTTTTCACGATGCCGTCTGCGGGTGCTACCACCTCGCCGCAGCTTGGCTCGATGGCGCAGCCCTTGCCCAACACCTCGCTGGAGAACACCGGGTCCTTGATCCGGGTCAGTGCGCGGATGCGTCCCGTGACCGGTGCATAAAGCAACTGCCCGCTGTCTGCAGGCGCAGCTTCCGTTGCAGGGGATTCCGGGGCAAACGGCGCGCTTTTCTCAAAATGTGCCAGCAGCCGCTGCCGGACGCTATGCACAAGAGTTGCGGGGTCTTTCATTCCGGTTTCCTTCTTTCAGCATGGAATTTTGCCTGTTTCTGCGCATTCCTCAAAAACAGGGCCGAAAGGGAAACTGCCCCTTCGGCCCCGGTTGATTACTGTTACAGTTTGTATGCCTTTTTCAGCGCCTCATAAGCGGCGTCCTCGTTTTCAGCGTGGACGAGCAGAGAGATATCCAGATCACTGGTGGTGATCAGCAGCACCTCGATACCGGCCATAGCCAGCGCATTCAGTGCCCGCGCAGCCACACCGCAGCTGGTGACCATGTCCTCGCCGAACAGATTCAGCTTGGAATAGCCCACGCTGATCAGGGGAGAAGCCTTGGCGTCCTTGTCCAGATTTGCCGCCGAGATTGCTTTCATCACCAGCGGAAGATCGCTGCTGGATGCGGTAAAGCTGAAATCAATGGTGGTGCCGTGGGGAGCGCTCTGGCTGATCATATCCACCACCACGCCGGTCTCTGCAAAGATATCCAGATACCGGGACAGACTGTTGCCCCGAAACGCTACGTCCTGCACGCTGATCATCATCAGGTCAGCCTCGATATTGATCTTCGATACTCCGTACATAAAAAGTCCTCCGTTCTGCCCGGGTTGCCGGACAACGCTCAATCATTTCACATTTTTATGTAAGTGCTATCGCAATTCAACTTTTTAATGCAACAGCAACAGCGTTGAATTGCATATCGCAAATACGCTGTTTTCACGTTGCGCTAATTTTTGTCTTGCGATAAAAAGGATGCGCTGATATTATTTTGCGCGATTTTTTGTATCCTGTCAAGGCTGAAATCAGAATAATTTGCCCGCACGCCATGCGCTGCCGCCAACTCCTGCGTGTAATCGCGCAAAAGGTAGGTGCGCACATTGGATTTTCCGGCATCGTAATGGGTCACGGTGGGGTGCAGCTGCGGTGCAAGCACCTCACACTGCACCGAGCCGTTTGGCTGGGTGGTCTTTTGCAGCTGCAGGGTCAGGATGGCACCAACCAGCTGATCCGGGTGGCTCTGGGTACTGAGGAAATTGCCCAGCGAGAAGGCAACAAAGCTTCGCCGTCCATCTGCTGCGATAAGCCACTGGGCGTCCTGCAATACGTGAGGGTGGGTGCCAACAATGACGTCTGCACCCCAGTCTGCCAGATTCTGCGCCAGTGTGCGTTGGCTGTCCACGATGGCGTGGCTGTCCTCAACGCCCCAGTGTACCCCCACCACCACAAAGTCTGCCTGCTGACGCGCCAAGCGCACCTGCCGCTCGATCACATCGGTCTGGCTGGTGTAGATGACATTGGCCGTCATATTCTTGTTCTGGCGGATGCCGTTGGTGTGCTCGGTATAGGAGAGATAGGCGATGGTCACACCGTTGACGGTTTGCAGCGGGATGCGGTCGTAATCCTCTTCGCCGCGCCACAGACCGGTGGTGACCACATCCTCCGGCATGGACTCCCAGAATTGCAGTGTAGCCGCAATGCCGGATGCGCCCTTGTCGTAGGTGTGGTTATTGGACAGGCTGAACACTCGCACCCCGGCGCGGTACAGTGCCCGCGCACAGTCGCCGGGGGTAGAAAAGCATGGGTAGGTGGAGGGCGCAAGGGTGTCACTGCAAAGGGTCTCCTGATTGATCCAGTTCACATCCTGCTCGGCATAGAAAGGCGCAATATGTTCATAACAGTAATCAAAGCTGTACGTTCCATCTTCGCCTGCCCGGCGGGCGGCCTGTTTATAGATAGGAGCATGGATCAGGTTGTCTCCTGTTGCAGAAAACCTGATCGTTTCCACCACAGGCTGCGGTTCAGGCTCCGGCTCCGGGGTCACAACGGATGAAACAGGGGATAGCGCATCCTCCGGCGGCTCGATACCACCCACCGGTACATCTTTTCCCGGCAGCTTTGTCCAGATCCCCAGACATAGTGCGATCACGCTCACAGTCAGAACCGACAGCACCACCGCCCGGAACGTTTGCTTTCGGCCGCGCTTACGGGCAGCCGGACGCCGCCGCTTTAAAGGTTCCTGCTTCATCGTTTACCTCTTCTCCCGGCGTATGCCGGGGCAGCTTATTTTTCAGAGGGCGGCGATCAGGTCGCCCATATCGTACAGACCCGGCTCCTTCTTTGCCAGATAGACCGCAGCATTCACTGCGCCGTTGGCAAAGATGCTGCGGGAGTAGGCGGTGTGCCGCAGGGTGATCACCTCGTCCGGGCCACAGAACAGAACCTCGTGGTCGCCCACGATGCTGCCGCCGCGCACAGAGCTGATGCCAATCTCCTTCGGGTCGCGCTTCTGGCGCACGGAAGAGCGGTCGTACACATAATGGTATGCGCCGTCATTCTGCTCGTTGATGGCGTCTGCCAGCATCAGCGCCGTTCCGCTGGGAGCATCCAGCTTGTTGTGGTGATGCTGCTCTACGATCTCGATATCGTAGTTGACGCCCAGCACAGCAGAGGCGCGCTTGCACAGCTCGGCCAGCACGTTGATGCCCATGGACATATTGGCGCTCTTGAACACCGGAACGCTGCGGGACAGCTGTACTACCTTCAGCTGCAACTCCTCTGAAAGGCCGGTGGTGCACACCACGATGGGTAGTTTGTGGCTTTGGCAGTAGGGCAGTGCCTTTTCCACTGCGGCAGGGGAACTGAAGTCGATGATCACATCGCCCTTGCCGTTCAGCTTTTCCAGACTGTCGTAGACCGGGATGCCGTTCTGTTCGCCGTCCTGCATATCGATACCGGCCACCACACGGCAGTCCTCCCGCTGTGCGATCATATCGCACAGCACATGGCCCATGCGGCCGCCAATGCCCTGAATCACGATCTCTGTCATTGTTGTTTCCTCGTTTCTATAATATGGCAGAATGCCCGGAAGCTGAAAATTCCCGGGCATTCTGTACGCTTTTTATTCCTTGATCAGACCAGCAGCCTGCAAAGCCTGCTCGATCTTTGCCTTGTGGGCATCGCTGGGTTCTACCAGCGGCAGACGGCATTCGCCTGCGTTCCAGCCCAGCACGTTCATGGCGTACTTGACCGGAATGGGGTTCACCTCGCAGAACAGAGCCTCCTCCAGCGGCAGCATTTCCAGCTGCAAAGCGCAGGCCTTGGCGGTGTCGCCGTCAAAGAAAGCCTGACAGCAGTTATGCACCAGCTCCGGCGCAACATTGGACACCACGCTGATAACGCCCTTGCCGCCCAGTGCCAGCAGGGGAACCACCTGATCGTCATTGCCGGAGTAGATATTCAGCGCATCACCGCACAGTGCAGCTACCTTGGCCACCTGAGAGATGTTGCCGGAGGCCTCCTTGATGCCGTTGATGAGCGGGTGCTTGCTCAGCTCCAGAGCGGTCTCGGGTGCAATGTTCAGACCCGTGCGGGAGGGCACATTATACAGGATGACCGGGATGCCGCCAGCCTCAGCCATGGCGGTAAAGTGCGCCACCAGACCGGCCTGTGAGGTCTTGTTGTAGTAGGGGGTGACCATCAGCAGGGCATCGGCACCGCAGGCAGCAGACTTTGCTGCCAGTGCGCAGCCGTGGTCGGTATCGTTCGAACCGGCACCGGCAATGACCGGTACGCGGTGATTGACCGTATCCACGGCAAACTTGATGGCGGCCAGCTGCTCCTCATCGGTCATGGTAGAGCACTCGCCGGTGGTGCCGCAGATGATGATGGCATCAGTGTGGCGGGCAATCTGATCCTCGATAATGCGGCCCAGCTCGTCAAAGTTGATGCTTCCGTCCTCGTACATCGGGGTGATGATGGCAACACCCGCACCGGTAAAGACAGGCTTCTTCATAGTAAAAACTCCTTTGCTGCGTGTATCGCGCAAAAATTCAGGCATTAGTCCATATAGCCCTTTGCTGCCAGCAGCTCGGCCAGCAGCACAGCACCGCCGGCAGCACCACGCAGGGTGTTGTGGCTCATGCAGGCAAACTTGTAGTCAAACAGGGTATCCTCCCGCAGACGGCCGATGCATACTGCCATACCGTTTTCGGTGTTGCGATCCAGCTTGGGCTGCGGACGATCCGGCTCAGTAAAGTAGTGCAGGAACTGCTTGGGGGCGCTGGGCAGGTTCAGCTCCTGTGCGGGGCCGCGAAAATTCGCCCATGCTTCCAGCATCTGCTCCTTGGTGGGCTTTTTGTCAAAGCTTACAAACACGGCTGCAGTGTGGCCGTCCGAAACAGGCACACGGAAGCACTGTGCAGTGATGACCGGCTTCTCGGCGTTGACAATCTGGTCACCCTCGATGTGGCCCCACAGCTTCAGCGGCTCGCGCTCGCTCTTTTCCTCCTCGCCGCCGATGTAGGGGATCACGTTGTCCACGATCTCGGGCATCCGGTCAAAGGTTTTGCCTGCGCCGGAAATGGCCTGATAAGTGCACACCAGTGCCTTGCTCACGCCAAAGTCCTTCATCAGGGGATGCAGGGCGGGTACATAGCTCTGCAGGCTGCAATTGGACTTGACTGCGATGAAGCCGCGTTTGGTACCCAGACGCTTGCGCTGGGCAGGAATGATCTCGATATGGTCGGCGTTGATCTCGGGAACCACCATGGGAACATCCGGGGTGAAACGATGGGCACTGTTGTTGGAGACCACCGGGCACTCAGCCTTGGCGTATGCTTCCTCCAGTGCCTTGATCTCGTCCTTGGGCATATTGACAGCGCAGAAAACAAAATCCACCTGCGAAGCCACTTCCTCCACCTTGGAAGCGTCCAGAACGGTCATCTTCTTCACGCTTTCCGGCATGGGAGTGGTCATGGCCCAGCGGGAGCCTACTGCATCCTCATAGCTCTTGCCCGCACTGCGGCCGGATGCGGCCAGTACGGTCAGCTTGAACCAGGGATGATTCTCCAGCAGAGTCACAAAACGCTGACCCACCATGCCAGTTGCGCCTACAATACCCACTTTATACTGTCTTTCCATTTCCAGCACCTTTCCTTTCAAAAAACAAAACAGCAAATCTTATCATTGTGCACAACACGGCTTGCAAACCGGACAGCGATGCAATATAATAGATACTGTTTATACAGATTCTATGATATCATTGATACGTTGTCCGTGTCAATCATCGGAAAGGCAAATGCACAGTATGTTAAAAAAAGATTTTTGGTATGATTTACCCAAAGAGCTCATTGCACAGGAACCTGCGTCCCCGCGGGATGCGGCACGGCTGATGGTTCTGAGCCAAAAGGACGACAGCATCCGGCACAAGGTGTTCCGCGACCTGCCGGAATTTCTGGAGCCGGGGGATCTTTTGGTGGTGAACAATTCCAAGGTTCTGCCCGCCCGCATCGTGGGCGTCAAGCAGCCTACCGGTGCCGTATGCGAGTTGCTGCTGCTGCGGCAGGTGAAGGGCGACCAGTGGGAGTGCCTGGCAAAGCCCGGCAAGCGGATGCAGCCCGGCACAAAGGTAAGCTTTGGCGACGGAAGCCTGACCGCTGTGGTGGACGAGACCATGGAGGACGGCAACAAGTACGTTACATTCTATTATGATACCGAAACGCTTTATGAAAAGCTGGATGAATTTGGCAAGATGCCGCTGCCGCCCTACATCACAAAGCAGCTGGAGGATCAGAGCCAGTATCAGACCGTCTACGCCAAGGAGCTGGGCAGCGCAGCTGCTCCCACCGCCGGGCTGCACTTTACCCCGGAGCTGATGGACACCATCCGCGCCATGGGCGTCGGCATTGCCGAGGTCACACTGCACGTTGGTCTGGGCACCTTCCGCCCTGTACAGGAGGACGAGATCTCCGACCACAAGATGCACAGCGAGTGGTACTCCATCAGCGAGGAGACCGCCCGCCGCATCCGTGAGACCAAGGCCGCAGGCCACCGGGTCATCGCTGTGGGCACCACCAGCTGCCGCACACTGGAGGCCGCCGCTGCCAAGTACGGCGAGATCAAGGCTTGCAGCGGCAACACCTCCATCTTCCTGTACCCGGGGGTGAAGTTCAACTGCATCGACGGTCTGATCACCAACTTCCATCTGCCGGAGAGCACCCTGATCATGCTGGTGTCCGCTCTGTACGGCTACGAAAAGACTATGCACGCCTATGAGGTAGCCGTGGCAGAGAAGTACCGTTTCTTCTCCTTTGGCGATGCGATGCTTATTTTGTAATTACAGCATAATGTTGTTACGATTATTCTGATAACTTGCAGGCTTGCGGCCTGCATCGAGGCTGCACGGCTGTTTTCCGTGCGCAGAAAGGAAAAGACCATGCCTTCTTTGACGACCTACACCCTGCTCAAGCAGGAGCATAACGCCCGGCGGGGCGAGTTCAAAACCGTGCACGGCACGGTGCAGACCCCTGCCTTTCAGAACGTTGCCACCGCCGGTGCCATCAAGGGCGGCCTATCGGCGCAGGATCTGAAGGATATTGGCGCGCAGGTTATGCTGTGCAACACCTACCACCTGCATCTGCGTCCCGGCGATAAGCTGGTAGCGGATATGGGTGGTCTGCACAAGTTCACCCGCTGGAATGGGCCTATCCTGACCGACAGCGGCGGATTTCAGGTGTTCAGTCTGGCAAAGCTGCGCAAGATCACCGAGGAGGGCGTGACCTTCGCCTCCCATCTGGACGGTCACCGCATCTTCATGGGCCCGGAGGAGAGCATGCAGATCCAAGCAAATCTGGGCTCTACCATTGCCATGGCCTTTGATGAATGTGTGGAGAACCCCGCCCAGCACGATTACTCCAAGGACAGCTGCGAGCGCACCACCCGCTGGCTGAAGCGCTGCAAGGCTGAGATGGCACGCCTGAAGCACGAGGGCATCTCTGTCAACCCGGATCAGCTGCTGTTCGGCATCAATCAGGGCTGTACCTATGCAGACCTGCGCGTGGAGCACATGAAACAGATCGCAGAGCTGGAGTTGGACGGCTACGCCATTGGAGGTCTGGCTGTGGGCGAGCCCACCGAAGTGATGTATGAGATGATCAGTCAGGTGGAACCGCACATGCCCAAGGACAAGATCCGCTATCTGATGGGCGTCGGCACACCCGGCAACATCATCGAGGCCGTAGCCCGTGGTGTGGATTTGTTTGACTGCGTTATGCCCAGCCGCAACGCCCGCCATGGTCACCTGAACACATGGAGCGGCATCATCAACATCAAAAATGCCAAGTACGAGCGGGACGAGCGTCCCATCGACCCCGCCTGCGGCTGCCCGGTGTGCCGTAATTACTCCCGTGCCTACATCCGGCATCTACTCAAGGCAGACGAGATGCTGGGTATGCGTTTGACCGTGATGCACAATCTGTGGTTCTACAACCACCTGATGGAGCGTATCCGGGATGAACTGGATGCCGGTACCTTTACCGCCTTCCACGACAGATACGTGAAGCTTCTGGATACCCGAATTTAAACTTTAGCCTTGCAACAAGGCCGATAAGAGGGTATAATAGCATTATCTGAATTTTTGAGAGGAGATTTTGCCCCATGCAATTTCTGACTACCACGTCCGAAGGCTATATCAGCCTGTTCTTCACGCTGGCACTGATGCTGGTCCTGCTGTACTTCATGATCTATCGTCCCCAGAAGAAGCAGGAAAAGAAGGATGCCGCTATGCGCAGCAGTCTGGAGATCGGCGATCAGGTCACTACCATCGGCGGTGTCATTGGCCGCGTTGTCGCTATCAAGGACGACACCTTTGTTCTGGAGACCGGCGCTGACCGCGTGAAGATCCGCTTCACCAAGTCTGCTATCTCTTCGGTCGAAAAGCTGAACATGGACAAGGCTCCTGCCGACAAGAAGTAAGCGTTTACACCGTGCATACGTGAACCGCCTCCCTGCATAGACTATGTGCAGGGAGGCGGTTTTGTTATGTCTGAATCTCGAGGTTTCCCGGCGGAACTTCTTTCGTTTCTGCTTTTCGGAGCGTTGGGGGTAGCTGTAACAGCGGCAGCTTTGGCCGGTTTTGCGCAGCTGATGGCCGGGCAGGGCTGCTCCGGCAGCGTAGTGCCGATACTTGCCACAACAGCCGTATGCATGGGCAGTTTGCTGTGTGCACTGGCGGCAGCGTTCCGAAAAAAGGCGCGCGGTCTGTTGACAGGACTGCTTCAAAGTACATTTCTGGCGGCACCGCTTGTGCTTTCTGCTGTATGGAACGGCACAGTCGCCGAGTCTGCTGTGGTGTGCCGCATTCTGGCGGTGCTGCTCTGCGGCTGCATTGGCGGGCTGTTTGGCGTCACCCTGCGCAGCCGCAGGCATGCACTTCGTTGATCAATCTGGCAAATCGAATACATCAGAGGGGAAAACAGCGTATGTGGATCTATGAACAAACCAAACCGGAAGAAGCCTTGTCTTTGTTGCCGCAGACGGTCAGCCTGCCGGTGCAGAAAGCGGAGCCCACTCTGCCGACTGTACCGGAAACCGCACCGGAAACCGTAGAGAAATTGCCGCAAAAAGAACCCTGCATCCCGTCAAAGCGGCACGCCACCCGGGATTGCTGGCTGCTGGCTGCGGCCTTTCTGCTGGGGAGTTCGGCAGCCGGTGTATTGCAGGCCGTATGCGATGCCCGGCAGGCAGAACTGCTGCAGTATTATCTGGAAGCATGGCAAGGGCTGTTTGCACCGGGCAGTATGCAGGGGGCGGTACAGCTTTTCGGCATGGAATATCTGGCTCTCGGCCTTGTGGTCAGCCTGTTTCTGGTATTGGGGCTGTCTGCCCTTGGGCCAGTGATGATCTTTGGCAGCATGATGTTGTACGGTTTGGGCAGCGGGTTGCTTATGGTACAGCTTTGCGCCGCAGGCGGATGGAAAACGGTACTTCTGGCGCTGCCGTGGACAGGCCTGCCGGCGGCAGCAGCAAGCGGCTGTCTGTGCTTTTTCGGGGCTTGTGCTTTGCAGGTCAGCAGCCGGATCCACGCCTACTCCTTCCGCAGGCATCCCGGCGGACAAGCCCGCCCCGGGGTACAGGCACTGCTTGGACAATATCTGCTGACTATGGTGGTGCTGCTGCCGCTGTGCGGCGCGGCGGCAGGGCTTTCGTATCTGGGCAGCCGCCTGTGAACGGCATCCTTTTCTTGCGGGTTTTGGCACAGTGTGTTACAATAACAAAAGACCATAATAAATGAGGGACAGACATGAAACTAAAATCCGTCTATGTATGCTCCAATTGCGGAGAGACAAGCCCCCGCTGGATGGGGCGCTGCCCCAGCTGCGGCAGCTGGAATACCATGAACGAGGACGTTGTAGCCGAGGCACCCAAGGCGGGGACTCCTGCTGCCCGGCAGGCTGCTGCGGCTCGTCAGGAGGGCGTGACCACCCTGACCGCCCGGCGGCTGTCAGAGATCAGCACCACGGAGGAAAAAAGCCGCATCCTGACTGGTATCTCGGAGCTGGACCGCGTATTGGGCGGCGGCATCGTGCTGGGCGGCGTGGTGCTTTTGAGCGGTGAGCCGGGCGTGGGTAAATCCACTATGCTGTTACAGCTGTGCGGCGCCATCTCCAACCAGCACAGCGTATTGTATATCACCGGCGAGGAGTCTGTCCGGCAGGTCAAGCTGCGTGCAGCGCGGCTGAAGGTACCGCAGGATAACATTTTTCTGGCGGCGGAAAATGACGTGGATGAGATCTGCGGTCTGATCGAAAAGGAAAAGCCGGACCTTGTGGTCATCGACTCTATCCAGACCATGCGCTGCATGGATATCTCGTCCTCGTCCGGCACCGTCAGTCAAGTGAAGGAGAGCGCCGCGCGGCTGCTGGCAGTCGCCAAAAAGCAGGAAATTCCAATGTTCATCGTGGGTCATGTGAACAAGGATGGTGCAATTGCAGGCCCCAAGGTCATGGAGCATATCGTGGATACGGTGCTCTACTTTGAGGGCGACAAGATGCTGCCGTACCGCATTCTGCGGGCAGCCAAAAACCGTTATGGCTCCACCAATGAGTTGGGAATGTTCGATATGACCGGCACAGGACTTGCCGAGATCGAAAACCCCTCCCAGATGCTATTGGAAGGACGTCCGCTGGGGGTTTCCGGCAACTGTGTGGCCTGCACCATGGAGGGCAGCCGTCCCATTCTGAGCGAGATACAGGCACTTGCCACCAAGACGAATTTCCCGGCACCTCGCCGTGCTTGCAGTGGATACGACTATAACCGCATGAATCTTTTGATCGCCGTGCTGGAAAAGCGGGCAGGGTACTTTTTTGGCAATCTGGATGTCTATGTCAATATCGTGGGCGGCATTGCACTGCGGGATACCGCCTGCGACCTTGCAGTCTGTCTGAGCATGGTCTCTTCGCTGCTCGATCGCCCGGTCAGCGATAAGCTTATCGCCATTGGCGAGGTAGGTCTGGGCGGGGAAGTGCGCAGCGTGCCCAATCTGGAACAGCGTCTGCACGAGGCAGAGCGTATCGGCTTTGAGCGGGCGGTCATTCCCAAGCACAGTCTTGCGCACCTGAATGCCGCAGACTATCCCGGCATGAAGCTGGTCGGTGCGGCGTATATTGCAGATGCCATCAATGCGCTAAAAAATGACCGCCTGTGATGAAACGAGGAACCTATGTCGATTTATCTGGACGAAAGAAATCCCGGCAAGCATGCACCCTTTGAGGATGCCGCCCCGGATATTGTAGAATATGTGCGTTATCTTGAAGTGATCGCCGGCAAAAGCGCCAATACAGCGTTCAGTTATTACTGTGACCTACGCTCCTTCAGCCGCTTTATGAAGCGCCGCCGCGGGCTTGTGGCCGCAGATGCAGAGTTTAAGGAGATCGACCCCAAAGGGCTGGATACGGCCTTTTGGGGCAGCATAACAAAAGAGGATATCTACGAATATCTGTACTTTTTAAACCGGGAGTGCGGCAACAAAAAATCCTCTACCGCCCGGCGGCTGGCCAGCCTGCACGGCTTTTATGATTATCTGGTCAATCAGGTCAACCGCCTATCCGAGGACCCTACGGCGGCTATCCGTCCGCCCAAGCAGGATAAAGTATTGCCCAAGTACCTGACGGCAGAGCAGTCCATCTCGCTTTTGGAGAGCACCCAGACCCAGAGCGATTTCCCGGAGCGGGACTACTGCATGGTGGTGCTGTTCCTCAACTGCGGTATGCGCCTTGCAGAGCTGGTAGGTATGGACCTTGGAGACATTGACTTAGAGCAGCGACAGATCCGCCTATTTGGCAAAGGCCATAAGGAACGCATGGTCTACCTGAACGATGCCTGCGTGGAGGCGTTGCAGTTGTATCTGCGCAAGCGCAATACTATGGAAGGGCTTTCACCCAAGGAAAAAGCCGTGTTCATTACGCGGATGCGCAAGGAGCGTATCTCGAACCGCAGGGTAGAACAGCTGATCTCCGGCGCAATGAAGGCTGCCGGACTGAAGGGTTTTTCCACCCATAAGCTGCGCCATACTGCCGCTACGTTGATGTATCAAACCGGCAATGTGGATATCCTTACCCTCAAGCAGCTTCTGGGTCACAGCAGCGTCGGAACAACGCAAATTTATACGCACCTACAAGAATTTCAGGTTCGCTCTGCCATTGAAGAAAATCCGCTGGGCAAGGTACTGCCCATAAAAGCTACAAAAGCAAGCTTGGATACAACAGAAACAGCAGGGGAGACATCTGCCGAAAATGCCACGGCGAGAGAGGACGCTTCTGAACCGTCCGGCCCAATGACCGCCTTTAAGGGCGCTGCACAGGATGGCTTTCGGGCAGATATTTCGGCAATGTCTATCGAAGAAACTGACGATTCATCAAGCAATACTTAAACCTACACAAAACGTTTAAGACGGTTCAAAGACCCATGGCGCGACCCGGTTTGACTGGATGCTGCCATGGGTCTTTATAATTTACAATGTAAGCAGTCAGCAGCCATACAGGAGCGTCCTCAGAAGATTCTGGTAGAAACGTACTAAGCCATGTCCACACAAAAATCAACTGGAATGATCAACCACAGCCGCAAACTGTAAATCATAAAACGCAGCATGAAACATTATAAAGCAAACGCAAAGACGCTGCAAGAATAATCGAACCGATTCGGCAGCACATAACACAGGAAGTATCTGTAAGCGTGAGACAAATAAAACAATAAAATATAATAAAAAGTGCAGAATGCGCAGAACGGTTAAGCCAAGCCAAAAAATGAGCCAGCCGAGGCTGAGACGCCAAAAATCCGGGAAGTTGGCTTTTTTCACTTCCCTAAGTTTCGCATAACGTGCATTATACGAAACAGCAGTAATCAAAAAAACAGAAGCTGCCCTTCTCTCTTTCTGTCAGATTTCCGGCAGCTTCTGTGGATGCTTTTCAGTTTGCACACGCGCGCTTCTACGCCGCTGGACATATTACCAGTATGTTCAAGCGTTTGACTTTCTGCCTGCGGTTGGCTGTTCTAGTGCGTTACAGGTCATGTTATAAAAGTAGTATTGTTTCTTCTGCTTCGGTGATGCGATGTTCATTTCACCGGCAGCGGTTCTGTGCCGAAATATGCACAGATGGCTTCGTAATAAATGCGCGCCACAGTCTTGCAGCTCTCCTCGCTGCCAAAGCGCTCTACATCCTCGGCATTCGTTACAAAGCACTGCTCTGCCAACACTGCCGGACAATCCACATCTTCCAGCAGCGTAAAGCTGCGCTCAGGCCGTACCTGTGTGTAGGTGTTCTCCACCAGTTGCTTCTGGTCGTTTTCCAGATAATAAATGTACCGCACTCCTCCACGTCCGCGCAGCTTTGCACCGATGCTCTGCATTCCACCGGCCAGCAGTCTTGCAAAATAAAAGCTTTCCTGATGCCATGTACGTCCGGGCACTGCCGGATAGCATTCAAAGCCGGATGCCGCAGAGCCATTGGCTGCGGAGTTGCCGTGGATGGACAGCAACAGCTGCGGGCTTTGGGCACTGGCGGTGGCTGCACGTTGGGCAGGTGTCGCGGTTTCATCAAAACTTTCCCGGGTCTGCAACGGAATGTAATTAGAATCCTCTTCTAACCACTGAAGCAGCGCAGCAGTCGTTGCTGCGGTGATCTGTTTTTCCTCGACTACTCCCCTTGCGCCCGGGTCGCTGCCGCCATGTCCGGCATCTATTGCCACCCGGTACGGCGGGTCGCCCACCACAGGACGAAAATCATCCTCTGCGGACGAGACTGCGGGTTCTGCGGGTGCGTTCAATTCCAGCGCCGCTTTCCATAAAAACAGGCCGAAACAGAGCATCAATGCCGCAAAAACAAGCAGTAGTCCATGCAAAATCCGACGCTGGGCTTTGCGGCGGTGCGTTTTGCGTTTACTATGCTTATTTGCGTGTCTGCGATGACTGGTTGGCATAAAGTTTTACTTCCTGTTCGTTTTACATTTATAATACGAGTATACTCGCCTTTTCCCTGCTCTGCAACAAAAAAAGACTGCCAATTTTTCAAAAGACAGTCTTTACTGGGTTATTTCAGTTCTACAACCGTTACACCGCTTTCGCCCTCGCCGTAACGACCAAGACGGAAGCTTTTGACCATGCGGTTGCCGCGCAGATGCTTATGAATGGCAGTGCGCAGCGCGCCAGTGCCGTTGCCGTGAATCAGATAGACCACCGTCTGTCCGTTCAGGATGGCGCGGTCGATAAAGGAATCCACCTCCGACAGTGCCTCGTCCACCGTAAGTCCCAGCAGGTTGCACTCCATTTTGGCAGTACGCTGTACGCGCTCTACCCTGCCGTTGGGACGGTTGGTATCGCCTGTCAGGCGGGAATACCGCTGCTGCGCCTTGGTTTTTGGTGCAGTGGGTTCTTTTACCAGCTTTTCCGGCTGCTTCAAGCCCTTGAGGGGTACCTTGGTCTTAATGATACCGGCGCGCACCAGCACATCGCCGTTTTTATCAGGCAGCGCCAGAACGGTGGCCAGCTGGTTCAGCTCTGCAATGCAGACCTCCTGCCCTACCTTTACCTCCTTCAGTGGCACAAACTCCTTAACGGGGTTATGCACCACTTCCGTACCGGCAAACAGCTTTTCGGTCTCCTTTTTGGCAATCTCGCGGGCACGCTGCGCTTTCTGCTGGGCGCTCATGCGCTCATCTTTTTGCAGCTGGCGCAGCTCGTCGGTCAGCGCATAGGCCTGTGTTTCCACCTGCTGTGCCAGCGTGCGCGCCTTGGCACGAGCAGCTTCCAATTCATTCTCGCCCTGCTGGATCAGCTCGTCCCGCTTTTTACGGGCAGCTTCCAGCTGATGGGAGGCTTCGTTGCGCAGCTGTTCCACCTCGTTCTGGCTTTCTTTCAGTTGAAGTTTCAGATCATCCAGCTGACCCAGAACTGCATCCAGACGTTTATCCTCGGCAGACAGATGCTGCTGGGCAGCCTCAATGACGCGGCTTGGGATGCCAAGCTTTTCGCTGATCAGGAACGCATTGGATTTTCCCGGTACGCCCACACTCAGCTTATAGGTTGGGCGCAGGGTCTCCAAATCAAACTCGCAGCTGGCATTGACCACGCCCTTCGTTTCCAATGCAAAGACCTTCAGCTCTGCATAGTGGGTGGTCGCCATCAGCAGAACGCCACGGCGTCGCAGCTCCTCAATGATGGCAACTGCCAGCGCAGCGCCCTCGGCGGGGTCGGTGCCGGCACCCAGTTCATCCAGCAGCACAAGGGTGTGCGGCATGGCCAGTTCCAGAATGCCGGTGATTTTTTTCATGTGGCCGGAGAAGGTGGAAAGGCTCTGCTCAATGCTCTGCTCATCGCCAATATCTACCAGAAATTCATCAAATACGCAAATCTCGCTGCGCTCGTCAGCCGGGATCAGAAAGCCGCACTGCGCCATGGCACACAGCAGACCGGCGGTTTTCAGGGTAACTGTTTTACCGCCGGTGTTCGGGCCGGTGATGATAAGAGAATCATACTCCCCGCCCAGTGCAATATCCACAGGAACGCACTTCTGCGGGTCGATCAGCGGGTGGCGGGCACGGATCAGGTTAAAAGAAGAATCCGTCCGCACAGCGGGCTTGAAGGCTTTCAGTTCCAGCGCAAGCCGCGCTTTCGCCAGTAGGATGTCGATTTCCAGCATGGCCTTGTAGCTGTACTGGAATTGCGGCTCAATGGCGGCCACCTGTGCGGTAAAGGCCACCAGAATGCGCTCGATCTCCTGCGCCTCCTGTGCACGGTATTGCAGGATGCGGGCATTCGCCTCCACCACAGCCTGCGGCTCTACAAACACCGTAGCGCCCGTAGAGGATACATCGTGGATGATACCGCTCACTTCGCCGCGGTACTCGCTCTTGACCGGCACAACGTACCGGCCGTTGCGCATAGAAACCACGCTTTCCTGCAGGTATTTAGAGGTGTCCATATTGCGCACCATGCTTTCCAGCCGGTCGCGGATGCTGTTTTCGGTGGCTCGGATCTTTTTGCGCAGCTCTGCCAGAGTGCGGGAGGCGGTATCCGCCATGGCGTCCGGTGCCAGAATGGCACTTGAGATCTGCTGCTCAAGACCCGGTTCCGGTGCAAGTGCGTAAAACAGATCATCGGTCGGCAGCGCGTCGTGCTCGGAGGAGCCGTACCAGCTAGTCAGGTGCTGAAAATTGCGCAGCGCACCAGCCACCATCAGCAGTTCGCCCATGGAAAGCACACCGCCCTTTACGGCACGGGCGGCAAGCTGACTGACCCCTTCCACTCCGCCAAAGCGCGGTGAGCCGTTTTTGATCAGCAGGGTGTTGATGGCATCTGTCTGCTCCAGTGCATAGCGCACCTCATCCGGGTCGCACTGCGGCTCAATAGCCAGCAGCATGGCACGGGCTTCCTTGCATACGCAGCCCTCTGCTGCACGGGCAATGATCTTATCCAGTTCTAATGTTTTTAAGTAGCTTGTTTCCATACTGTTCCTTTTTGGTCAGGGCAGCACACTTTTCAAAAAGGCATAGCTCTTCAGCGGCTTATCCAGATGCGTCAGGGCATAGTTTTCAGCCACTGTGGAAAGCTTTGCCAGACTGCCCACAGAGATCTTGAATGCAAATATTTTTTTGTCCTCTACTAAGCAGATGTGGCGCAGCGCAAACAGCGCAGCCTTGTCCAGATTGCAGTTCTTGCCTGCCTTTGCCGCACAGGACGCGCAAAGCAGATGCCCTTCCTGTGCGTCCAGATAAAAGGCATCTCCTTCATCGTAGGTGCCGCAATCCCGGCAGCAGACCAGCTGCGGCATAAAGCCGCACTCGCTCATAGTGCGCAGCTCAAATACTGCCTTGATCACCCGCAGGTCGGTGCGATGCTCGCTGATCATATACAGGCTGTTCAGCACTAGACGCAATTCCCGGGCAGCTTCCTCGCCGGTAGGCGAAAGCGCAGCAGCAAGTTCTGTCAGATACATGGCAAGGCTTACCCCTTCAATGGAAGAGGAAATGCCGTGGAAGATGTTCTGCACCTCGGCTTCTCGCACGGTATACATATTGCGTCCGGGCACCAGCGTAAACTCTGAATAGCAGAACAGCCCGCAGGCACTGAACAGCTTGCTTTTCAGTCGCAGACTGTTTGCAGCCATTGCCGTGATCACACCCAGTTTCGGGGTAAGGATCGTCAGAATACGGTCTGCTTCTCTATAACGGGTCTCCTTCAGTACCAGACCCATGGTCACAAATGGTTCCATCGTCCGTTTCTCCTGCCGGATGCTCGGCGGGCAGCTGCACCCGTTGTTTGTAATCGAGATAACGGAGAATATTCCCCGTGCAGGCAAAGGCCTGCCAGCTTGCAGCAGCATCCATTTTCAGCACTCCTTCCCTTTCCTGTACACAGGCTGCTTTTATTATAGTGTCAGCCTGATTCTAGCACAGCATACAAGGGAAAACTGTCCTGCTTTGGCAGCGCTCAGCGGTTGGATGGATTCTGCTTGAAGCCGAAGTTATTCAGCAAAAATTCGTTGTCCCGCCAGTCGGATTTTACCTTGACCCAGCACTGCAAATTGACCCGGCAGCCCAAGAACTCCTCGCAGTCGGCGCGGGCAGCACTGGCAATCTTTTTAAGCATGGCACCGCCCTTGCCGATGACCATGCCCTTATGGCTCTCCCGCTCGCAGTAGATGTTCACATCAATGTCGATCAGGTCTGTGCCCGGGCGCTCCTTGAAGCGCTCAACCACCACTGCAATGCCGTGCGGGATCTCATCCCGCATAAAGAGCAGTGCCTTTTCGCGGATGACCTCGGCCACCAGCTCCTTTTCCGGCATATCGGTATAGGCGTCGTCATCAAAGTAATGGGGGCCTTCCACGGCATAGCGGCTCAAGGCATCGAACAGCTCCTCGCTGCCCTCCTTGTTGCGCACACTGATAGTGTAGATTGCATCAAATACACCCAGCGCCTTCAGCTCTGCCTTGCGGGCTTCCAGGTCGGCAGGATCTTTCACAAGGTCGGTCTTGTTGATGACCGCAATGGCCGGGCCGCTGCGCTGTAGCGCCTCCACCAGCACCATCTCGGATTCGTTCAGTGCACCGTAGGGTTCGAACAGCATCATGGAAACATCCACATCCGCAATGGAATCGCTGGCAGTCTTATCCATGCGTTTGCCCAGCTTATTGTGAGCTTTGTGCACACCGGGGGTATCCAGCAGCACATATTGCAGCGGCCCCCGGGTGATCACGCCGGTGATGCGGGTGCGGGTCGTCTGGGGCTTGGAGGTGACGATAGCCACCTTTTCGCCGACCAAGAGGTTCGTCAGGCTGGATTTGCCCACGTTCGGCCGTCCGATGACAGCAACGAATACAGAGGAGGTGTCGTAATGCTCCTGAACGGGTGTTGTAGTACTCAAAGTGAACTCCTGTCTTGTTTTTATGTTCTGTTGCAGTGAAGGAATATCATTCCGTGTAGCTGACCGTGCGGGGCAGACCCAGCTGCAGCAGCACAGCCTCTTCCTTTTCGCGCATGCGCATGGCTTCCAGACCGCCGTTTTCGTGGTCGTAGCCCAGCAGATGCAGCATGGAGTGAACGGTCAAAAAGGCTACCTCCCGCTGCAGCGGATGCCCATACAGATTCGCCTGCTCCATGGCACGCTCCATGCTAATGACAATATCGCCCAGCATCATGCAGCCGTTATTCTCATCGATATCATACTTGCCATTCTCGCCCAGAGGAAAGCTCAGCACATCGGTGGGCATGGGCTTGTTGCGGTACTGGTTATTCAGCTCGGCAATGGCAGCGTTGTCCACAAAGGTAACGCTGATCTCGGCGGGGCGGTCGAAATGCTCATATTCCAGCACGGCATTGCAGGCACGGCGGATGAGGATGCGGAGCCCAGAGGGCACCTTGACAGCTTTCTGGGAGTTGGTGATCAAAACTTTGTTGGACATATCGGTCCACTCCTTTCAAAGGGTTACTTAAAATTCTTTTTGTTTTCTTTATTTTCCGCTTCGGCAGCCGGATGGGCCGCACGCTCGTAAGCCTTAACGATTTCCTGCACCAGCCGGTGACGCACAACGTCCTTATCGGTAAAGTAGCACTGTGCAATGCCGTTCACATCCTTCAGCACCTTTAGCGCGTCCACCAGACCGCTGCGGGTGCTGCCCGGCAGATCGATCTGGGTCACATCGCCGGTAACGACCACCTTAGAGCCTACGCCCATACGGGTAAGGAACATTTTCATCTGCTCCGGGGTGGTGTTCTGCGCCTCGTCCAGAATGATAAAGGAATCATCCAGTGTGCGCCCGCGCATATAGGCTAGCGGAGCAACCTCGATGATCTGCTTTTCCACCAGACGCTCGTAGGTCTCTGCGCCCAGCATATCAAACAGGCCGTCGTACAGCGGCCGCAGATAGGGATCTACCTTCTGCTGCAGGTCACCGGGCAGAAAGCCCAGCTTCTCCCCTGCCTCCACCGCCGGGCGGGTCAGAATGATGCGGGATACCTCCTTGGCCTTGAAGGCCTTCACTGCCATGGCAACGGCCAGATAGGTCTTGCCAGTACCCGCCGGGCCGACACCGAAGGTAATGGCATTGGAGCGGATAGCACTCAGGTATTCCTTCTGTCCCAGCGTTTTGGGGCGGATTGGCCGTCCCTTGACCGTGACAGTAACAAAATCCTCGGTCAGCTCCTTTACCCGCTTCTCCGCGCCATCATGCGCCAAACTGATGCAGTAGTGCACGGTCTGATCCTCCAGCGGGGTGCGGTTCTCGATCAGAAGCAGCATTCCCTCCACGGCGCGGTTCGCAGCGGCCACGTTGGCAGGCTCGCCGGAAATGCGCAGCTGTGTACCGCGGCAGACAGCGGTGACCGAAAACTCTTTTTCCAACAAGCGAATATTCCGGTCGCAGTTGCCAAAAACAGCCGCTGCGATCTCTACACTATCCAGTTCAATACACTTTTCCGCCATGGAGCTCCTCCCGAATTGCAGAATTTGATGACTATATTGTACCACCAAAATCTTCAGAAGAAAACTATGAAAAGTGCACAAAATATTTTCCTACATTCCATCGGTTTTTCCATACGAACTGTGTCTTAAAGCTTTTTGATGACTTTTTTCTGAAAACGCTTGACAAAGTATATCGGATGACGATATACTTTAAGCACGATATATCGGTTGACGATATAAAGACGTCCGATAGAATCCATGGAGTATTTCAGTATGGAAAACCTTGCATTGACAGAATCAACCTATTACATCCTGTTGTCTCTTTACCATCCACAGCACGGCTATGGCATCATGCAGCAGACGGAGCAGCTTTCCGGCGGCAGAGTCCATCTTGCCGCCGGGACGCTGTATGGTGCATTGACCTCTCTGTGCGAAAAAGGCTGGATCCGTCCCCTGCCTGCTGAGAGCGGCAGCCGTAAAAAGGAATACCAGCTTACCGGAGAGGGCGTACAGGTTTTAAAGCATGAGCTTGCCCGCTTGCAGCAGCTTGTGGCAAATGGTGAAAGCATCCTGAAGGAGGAAACCTTATGAGGGAAAAGAAAACCGTTTTCAAGCTTTTCTTTGTGTGGGATTTTGAAAAAGAAGAGCGCTGGCTGAACGAGATGGCGCAGGAGGGCTGGGTACTGGACAATACCGGGTTTTCCTTTTATACCTTTGTACGCTGCGAACCGGGCGAATATATCATCCGCTTGGAGATGAACCCCAGCAGCGATTACCGCGCCTTTGTAAAGGAACTGGGTGCAGAGTATATCGGCGGCTGTGTCAACTGGGTGTACTTCCGTCGGAAAGCGGAGCTTGGCAGCTTTGAGCTGCTCTCGGATATCGACTCCCGTCTGACGCACCTGAGCCGCATCAATCGGATGCTTTCCCTGCTCTGTCTGGCAAATCTGATCCTTGGTATAACGAACTCTTTAAATCAGGCTCGCTACGGCTGGCTGAACCTGTTGTGCGCAGCAATGCTCTCCTATGCACTGGGGCGTATCCACGGCATGAAAGTAGCGCTGGAAAAGGAACGCAGTTTGCACGAATGATTTGTCAAGCCCTTCTTTGACACAACCGCAGAGAAAAAGCTGGCGTATCTTTGGATAAAAAGACAATGGCAAACCGATCTCCATCGTGATACAATAGCAAGCGTTGTGTGCCGCCGCCCGGCGGCCGTTTATACTGCTTGAAAACAAAGGAGAAGGAACCATGGAACAGCTTTTTCTGATGCCCGGTGAAGAACGATACGAGCGCTTCAAGGATGGTAACGGCGTTTCTAAGGTGCACTACTCCTACTGTTCCATGCGCGGTGTCTTCTTTGACTGCGAGAGCCGCAGTCTTGAGGAAGCCCAGCGCCTGTGCGAAAACTGGCTTGTAGGACAGGACCGCTGCTACCGCAACTAACATAGAACCTTAAAACCCCTGCCGTATTTGCAGACCTTTCCGCAAAACGGCAGGGGTTATTTTTTATACAGGCTTTACTGCCACACCTGTGCACAGACAAGTTCCAGTACACTGCCGGCGATGCAGCGGGATTTATCCGATATCAGGAAACAGTTGGAAAGTTCCTCCCGCCGGGGGTCAATATCCGCGATCTTAAAGCCCGGTGTGACCGGATAGCCGCTGCGCAGCAATCCGCGCAGAATACCGGAAATTTGTGCAGTGACCGGGATATCTTTCCCATCCGGGGTGCGGATGGTAGCAATAGTTTCACCCTTCTCTACAAAATCGCCAATTTTACGCACATTCATAAAAACACCGCCAGCCTGTGCATGGATCACCCGCTCTGCACCGTACCCGCCAATAATGCCGGGGATGCCGGTATTGGGGATAGCGCTTCCCTCCCGAATGATCCGTCCAAGCCGGTGGCCGCGTTTGGTCTCCACCACGGCGTCCACGTCCTGCCCAGCAACAAAGCCGGGACCGAGGGCAATGGTCAGCGGTGCCATATTCCGGCGGGTGCCAAGGTTCCGCTTAGCCAGAATGGCGTCTACCACGACATCAGGCTTTGCTCGGGCAATACAGGCTCCCTCCGGGTCAACGAGCACCGGAACAGCGCTCTGCGCCCAGACAGACTGCGCCTGCTCTAATGTTTCAATGCGGACAGCGCGCAGACCCTCAACAGTTGTTTCGCCTTCATACACTGCTTCACACAGGGCCACCTGACGGCGGATGGCCGCGGGCTGTGTCGTTTCCAGTACCAGCACCCGCAGCTCGGCGCTCCACAACCGGTGGATGGTTCCAGTGGCAAGGTCGCCGCCGCCGCGCACGATAATTAAGGCATCCTTTTTCATTTTGCTTTCTCCCCGGGGAAAAGTGTCTGCAACAGCACCTCCATGGAGCCGCCACAGGCAGCAATGGCCGCATCCTCGTTTTTGCCGTCAGCCGAAAGCTGCAGGCATTGCAGAACGGGCGTAGCCTGTGCCAACAGCTTCTGAGCAGCCTGTACCGTGTAATGCTCCATAATACCGCCGCCCACGCTGCCAACTGTACTGCCATCGGGCATAATGAGCATCTTTGCGCCCACATCCCGTGGAGTGGAGCCGTGCCGCGCAGCAATGGTAGCCAGCACCGCCGGGGTGCTGGCTTTTTCTGCCTGCACCATCGCATCCAGCAATGTGACGGGATAGCCCTCGGTCTGGGGGCGGGCATTCTTGACCTGCACGATCTGCGCCAGAATGGAAAGCGCGATCTCCGCAGCGGTCTGCGCCCCAATGGCAAGGCCAATGGGCGCGCAGAGTGCATTGATTCGCTGGTTGTCCAGCCCTTTCTCCAACAGCTGACGGCGCACCAGTGCGGCACGACCACGGCTGCCCATCATGCCCACATAGGCCGCAGGTTTTTGCAAAATCTGAGTAAGGCAATCCAAATCAAAGGCGTGGGAGCGGGTCAGCACTGCAAAATAGGTCTCTGCCCCGCCGGGCACATTTTGAAGTGCCTGTGCAAAGGGGGCACAAAGCACGGTATCCGCTCCGGCGGCGCGCAGCTGTTGGGCAAATTCCTCCCGGTCGTCTATGGCAAGCACCGGCAGACCGAGAAGCTTTGCCTGCTTTACAAGAGCAGCAGCCACATGACCGCCGCCGCAGACTACCAGCTGCGGCACAGCACCAAAGCGCTCGGCAAATACCCGCCGCCCGTCCAGTGTAAGAAAGCCTGTGGCGGTACAGGCTTGCAGGGCTGAAAGCTGGCGCTGCAAAAGCTCGGTACTCTGGGTCTGCCACACAACGGCACCGTCCCGCAGCAGCAGCTGACTGCCCGTCTCTGCACCTTCCAGCACGGTAGCCAGCGTATAGCTGCCGGTCTGGTTTGTATCTTGCAGAACGTCTGCAAGCGTTTGTCTGTTCATTGGTGTTTTTCTCCCTCTGTTATTGCTCCACAGGCGTTACCTTATCAAACTGTGTTTGATCCAGTGCTGCCTGCCAACTTTGCCAGTCCTCCGGCAGCATCCGCCATGCAAGCCCGCACCCCGCCGAGATCTCACGCGGCAGCGGGATCAGACGCCCGGGCACCTGTCGGGCATGGCATTGCTTTTCCCACTCCATAGCCTCTAAAGTGGTACGGAAGGAAAGCACGATATAATTTCGTTTTATTCGCATAAAAGTTCCCGGGCAAGTGCGCAGACCGCCTGCGCTGCCCGCTGCACCTCCTGCTCCGTATTGAAATGAGAAAAGCTGAACCGTACTACGCCCTGCTCCACAGTGCCAAGCGCCTTGTGCATCAGCGGAGCACAGTGCGCTCCGGCACGCACGCAGACGCCATAGTCCTCCCACAAAATATCTGCCACCCGGGCAGAATCCTCCTGCCCGATGTTCAGTGCTACAATGGGCGCGCGGGGCTGTAGGGTCATATCGCCATACACCGTTACGCCCGGCGCAGTACGCACCTGCTCATAAAACAGGCGGGCAAGGGAGCTTTCCCGGGCAACAAGGCTTGCTACACCCTGCTCCAGCAGCCAGCGCACCCCGGCGCACAGCCCGGCAAGGCCGTGCACGTTCAGTGTGCCGGCCTCCAGTGCAGTAGGCATCTGCAAGGGGTGCGTTTCGTCAAAGCTGTGCACACCGCTGCCGCCCACAAGGAGCGGCGCAACACGCAGGCCGGGGCGCACATAAGCGCCGCCGGTGCCTTGCGGCCCCAAAAGCGCCTTGTGCCCGGTAAAGCACAAAGCATCTATGCCAAGCTGCTGCACATCAATGGGCTGCGCACCTGCGGTCTGGGCTGCGTCCACGATCAGCGCTAGACCATGCCGGTGCGCAAAGTCTGCTGCGCGGGCAAGGTCAGTGCAGTTGCCGGTCACATTGGAAGCTCCCGTCACCACCAGTGCCCGGGTCGTGGGACGCAGCAATACTTCCCATTGGTCGTAGCACAGCCGGGCAGCTGCATCCACCCCGGTAAAAGAGACCTCTACCCCCTGTGCCCGCAGCCGGTACAGCGGACGCAGAACGGAGTTATGCTCGCATACCGTTGTGATCACATGGTCACCCGGATGCAGCACGCCGTTCAGTACCGTGTTCAGTGCCATGGTTGCGTTGGCAGCAAAAACGATGCAGGAGGGGTCTGGCGCATGGAAAAGCTCTGTCAGCGCCAGACGGGTGTCCAGCACGACCCGTGCGGCGTGAAGCGTGGGCTCGTGTGCGCCGCGCCCGGGATTGCCAGCCGTATGCAGTGCCTCCACAATAGACTGCTCCACCTGCGGCGGTTTATGCAGGGTGGTGGCTGCGTTGTCAAGATAAATCACGGCTTTACCACGTTCCCTGCCTGCGTCAGCTTTTCGGCAATGGTGTACATGTTGGTCACGCTGCCCACAGCCAGCTTCTCGGTAAGGCCGTAGAAGTTCAGGCAGGTGCCGCAGGTCAGGATCTCTACGCCCTGTACTTCCAATGCCTTAAGATCCTCCAGCATGGCAGAGCCTTCACAGGTCAGCGCTGCGCCGCCGTTATAGAACAGGATCGTCTTGGGCAGCTTGTCCTGCTGGGTCAGTGCGAACACAAAGGCCTTGAGCAGGGTCTTGCCCAGCTCCTCGCTGCCCTCGCCCATAACGGCAGCGGAAATAGCCACCACCGTATCCGTGCGGGCATCCGGTACGCAGACAGGAGCAGCTTCTGCTGGGGCGCTTTCTACTTCGCCCAGCGTGAACAGCACACGGTATTTGCGCTCTTCCAGCTTTTCAGCGCTATACTGATAGCCCTTCTGCTGTGCCATCTTGGTCAGGTTCTGTACGGCGATCTCGTTGTCCACCAGTACCTCCACCTGTCCCGCGCCCTGCAGCTCAGAAATCGCCTTTTTTGCCTTGACGACAGGCAGCGGGCAGGCATCGCCCAGTGCATCCACTTTGATAAATTCAGCCATGCTGATTACTCCTCTCATTTGTCTGTTACGGTGATCTCAATTTCCTGCTTCGGCAGGATTTCTCCAACGATGCTTGCCGGCAGCCCTGCGGCGCGCAACGCCTGTTCCAGTGCCGCGGCATCCGCCGGGTCTACCGCCAGCAGCAGCCCGCCGGAGGTCTGCGGGTCGAACAGAACTTCCTCCATGGCAAAGCTTACGTTTTTAAACCGGACGAATGGCCCGGTATGGTTGCGGTTGCGCTGCCCGGCGGCGGTGTACAAAAACGCATCGGCTGCCTTTTCTGCGCCCGGCAACACCGGCACGGCATTTGCATGGATGATACAGGAAAGCTTGCCGCCCATCATTTCATGCAGATGGCCGAGAAAGCTGAAGCCGGTCACATCCGTAGCAGCATGGACGCGGTATTTGCGGCTGATCTCTGCCGCCGTTTTGTTCAGGGTGGTCATGGAGCGGATGGCGGCTTCCATCTCCTCCGGGGAAGCTTCACCCACGCGGTTTGCCGTGCACAGCAGACCCACGCCTAAAGCCTTGGTCAATACCAGCTTATCACCGGGCACGCCGGTATCGTTGGTGTACATCCGGTGTGGGTCAACAAGGCCTGTTACGGAAAGACCGTATTTCACCCCGCTGTCCGCAATGGAATGCCCGCCTGCAAGACTGCCGCCGGCTTCTGCCACCTTTTCAGCACCGCCGCGCAAAATCTCGCCCAGCACGTTCAGATTCATATCCTCCGGGAAGCAGACCAGATTCAGGGCGGTCTTTACCTCGCCGCCCATGGCGTAGACATCACTCAGAGCGTTTGTGGCTGCGATCTGCCCAAAGGTGTAGGGGTCGTCCACCATCGGCGGAAAAAAATCCACGGTCTGCACCAGCGCAATGTCGTCCGTAATGCGGTAGACTGCGGCGTCATCCCGGCTGTCGTAGCCAACCAGAAGATCCGGGTCTTTTTCGCCCCGGGGCAGCTTTTCCAGAATACGGCTCAGCACCCCGGCACCCAGCTTTGCGGTGCAGCCACCCCCGGTACAGAATACAATCTTATCTTCCTTGCTCATGCACGTTCTTCCTCTTTAAAATGCGTCAGTACGCACGGAATGCCCTGCTGACGCAAAAGCTGTTGTATTTGTATGCCCTGCTGCTGCAATTCCGGCGTATCGGCCTGATTGAGTACGGCGTAAAACTGCCGGTCTCCCACCGCCTTGCGCCCCCCCTGCGTGCTTGCAAGCAGCTGTGCCAGCATGGGCGGCGTAAGGGGCGCATCCGGCGCAGCCGCTAAAAACTGCGGACGGATGGCATCATAGCGGAAGCAGACCTCCCGCAGGGGCTTACCCAGCGCCGAAAGCCCTGCTACCGCCAAAACAATATCGCTTTGGGGTAGCAGCACCGACTCGTGCGCCGCCGGGAGCTTGCAGGGGTGGTGTTTTGCCCCGTCTGCCTCAATGAATACCGCATCTGCCTGCGCCATCCGGCGCAAAAGCTGCTGCGGCGGCAGGGTCAACTTCCCGTTTTCTGCCGGGGTGCCGATCACTACGTAGTGACCCGCCTGCCATAGGGCAGAAAGAGCCGCTTCATCCGGTGCGTAGCAGGCTACCGGTTGCCGGATATGGGTAGTCGTGGTCACAAGCACCCGCCAGCCCTTACGGGCACAGTGGTCTGCCATGGCATACAGCAGGGTGGTTTTGCCCCCGCCGCCTACCAGAGAAACGATATGCCCTTTCTCTGCCAGAAACGGAAGCTCTTTTTCGTTCAGCATCTGCTATTACTGCTTGGCTGCAACTGCCATTGCGATCTGCTCCGGGGTGATGGGCAGCTCGTAGAAGCGGGTGCCAATGGCGTTGTAGATGGCGTCCGAGATGGCGGGCAGCGGCGTATTGATGACCACCTCACCGATGGACTTTGCGCCAAAGGGGCCGTTGGGCTCGTAGCTGTTCTCAAACTCCACATGGATATGCCCGATATCGTTGCGGGCAGGGATCTTGTACTGGAACAGAGAGTTCTCTTCCGGGTAGCCGTTTTTGTCGTAGGTGATGTTCTCAGTCAGGGTCATACCGATACCCTGCAGAATGCCGCCCTCGGTCTGCACACGGGTCAGGTTGGGGTTGATGGGGGTGCCGCAGTCCACACAGGCATCAAATTCCAGCACCTTCACCTCGCCGGTCTCGGTATCAACCTCTACTTCGGCAGCGCCCACCATATACGGCGGCGGCGACAAAGGCGAGGTGTGAGTCTCGGTGAATTCCAGCGGGATCTTATGGCCGAACTGGGAAGCAAAGGCAATCTCGGACAGGGTCTTTTGGCGGGTGGGGTCGGCGCTTTCAAACACGACCTTGCCGTCAAACTCCACAGCATCCGCCGGGCAGTCCAGCAGCTCTGCGCCCAGTTTGCAGATCTGTTCCCGCAGCTTCATGGCGCACTTCTCAGTGGCCTTGCCGGTGACATAAGTTGTGCTGGAAGCATAGGAGCCGGAATCATAGGGAGAGGAATCCGTATCCGCACCAAAGACGGTAATGTTATCCAGCGGGCAGTCCAGCACCTCGGCAGCAATCTGTGCCAGCGTGGTGTCGCAGCCCGTGCCCATATCGGCTGCGCCGATCATCAGGGTATAGAAGCCGTCATCATTCAGCTTGAGGGTAGCGCTGCCCACGTCCATGCCGGAGATACCGGAGCCCTGCATGGCCATACCCATGCCTACGGCACGGATCTTGCCGTTGCCCATATCCCGGGCGGGGTACTTGTGCTCCCAGTCGATCATCTCGCGTACCTTGAGTACGCACCGGTCAAGCGCGCAGCTGGTATTTACCGCGCCGTAGTAGGCGGGCATCACATCACCCTCCTGCACGGTGTTCTTCAGGCGCAGTGCAATGGGATCCATGTTCAGCTTATGTGCCAGCTCGTTCACCGCAGACTCCACCGCAAACAGACCCTGCGTAGCACCATAGCCGCGATATGCACCGGCAGACATGTGGTTGGTATATACCACATCACTGACAAAGCGGAAGGCTTCGGCCTTGCCGTACAGCGGAATGGACTTATGACCGGACAGACCCACGGTAGTGGGGCCATGCTCACCGTAAGCACCGGTGTTAGACAGGGTGTACAGGTCAATGCCCTTCACAATACCGTCCTTGGTCGCACCCAGACGGACGTGCATTTCCATCTCATGGCGCGGCGAAGAAGCCGTCTGGCTTTCCACGCGGCTGAAGATGAGTTTGGAAGGTTTTTTGGTCATCCAAGTCACAAAGGCCGGGTAAACCTCGCTGACAGCGGTCTGCTTTGCACCAAAGCCGCCGCCGATGCGGGGCTTAGAAACGCGAACCATAGATTTGGGGATATGCAGTGCATTGGCGATGTTGCGGCGGGCATGGAAAACGATCTGGGTAGAGCTGAGCACGTTCAGCCGGCCGTAAGTATCGATGGAGCAATAGGTGCGGAAGGTTTCCATCATGGCCTGCTGGCAGGCCTTGGTGTGGTACACATGGTCGATGACCACATCGCACCCGGCCAGCACAGCGTCGATATCACCGTTGCCGCATTCATCATGAGCGCAGAGGTTGCGCTTATTGTCGGCACCCACGGGGGCAAGGCTCTCCCAGTTGTCCTCCGGGTGCACAAGGATAGGATTATCCTTTGCGGTGTGGAAATCCAGCACGGCTTCCAGCACCTCATAATCCACTTTAATGAGCTTGAGCGCCTTGTCCACGCACTTTTCGTCCTTACCGGCTACGATGGCCACCACGTCTCCCACAAAGCGGACATGGCGATCGATCAGCAGACGGTCGTAGGGGCTGGCTTCCGGGTAGGTCTGGCCGGCCTGCGTGTAGCGGCGGGCATCCTGCGGCACATCCTCCCAAGTGAAGATAGCTTCTATGCCGGGCACTTTTTTGGCAACGGCGGTGTTGATGGTGCGGACGATGGCGTTTGCATGGGGCGAGCGCAGCAGCTTGACGATCAGGCAGTCCTGCGGGATGAGATCATCCATATAGACAGGCTGGCCGGTGACCAACTGCATCGCGTCTTTTTTGCGGAACGGTTTGTTGACGGTTTTCACTGTACGCCCTCCTTCTGCTTTTTCCATGCCAGAAAGCTCATAATACCGCGCAGCTGACCCTCGTAGCCGGAGCAGCGGCACAGGTTTCCGGCAAGGTATTCCTTCACCTGCTCTTCAGTGGGGTACGGCTGCTCCCGGAATAAAGCCAGCGCGTTCATGATAAAGCCCGGGTTGCAGAAGCCGCACTGTTCTGCGCCCTGATCTGCAATAAAGGCACCAAACTCGGCAGCCTCTTCCTGCAAGCCCTCCAGCGTAGTGATCTTATGTCCATCGGCGCGGGCTGCCAGCACCGAGCAGGACAGCACGGGCTTATCGTCCATGAACACCGTGCACAGACCGCAGTTGGAGGTCTCGCAGCCGCGCTTAACGCTCTTGCAGCCGTGTGCACGGACAAAATCGATCAAAAGCATATCCGGGGCGATCTCCTCGGATACCCGGACACCGTTCAATGTAAGTGTGATCTGCATTTACTTTTCCTCCTGCATTTTACGCTGTTCCAGTTCCAATACCGCGCGCTTTGTCAGCACGCCAGCCAGATGCCTGCGGTATTCGGCGCTGCCGCGCATATTGGAGCCGGTAATGACCTGCGCCTTTACGCTTTCGGCAAACTGTGCAGCAAGCTGTTCTGCCGCAAGGGCAGGCTCTGCCGGGAGCTCGAACCGCACGGCGCGCAGCGGACGCGCACCGATGACGATGCGGTAATCTCCAGTCTCCATCCGGGCAGCGGCACAGGTCAGCACCGGGATATCGGTCTGGCTGTTGCGCACCGACTGGTAATAAAGCTGCATCGGTGTCTTTTTTACGATCAGCCGCACCAGAATGTCCCGGTCGTAGGGGCGCTGGGCATATTCCTGCAAAGGCAGGATGCCGCCTTTGTACAGTTCAACATCACAATCCATGGCAAGGAACATGGTCAGCACATCCGAAAAGCCAAACCGGCTGTAGATGCTGCCGCCCATCGTTGCCAGATTGCGCAGCTGCACGCCCACGATATGGCGCACAGCTTCACGCATGGCACCGTGGGTGTAGGCAGCAAGCCCCGGATGCTGCTCCAGCTGGCGCAGGGTGACCATAGCACCGATGGAAAAGCTATCCTCGGTCTCCTCAATGGTATCCAGCCCCAGACCGGAAAGGTCGATGGCGGTGCCGACATTGATGGTTTCCATCTTCAGCCAGATCATGCCGCCCAAAATGCGGTTTGGCTTTTTCTGGTTCAGCTGCCAAGCTTCCTCCAGACTTTCTGCCCGCTTGTATTCTCGGATCGTCATCATGTGCAGTACCTCTCTTTTCTATCGCTGCGATATCTCTGCTTTTATTTTAGCACAGCTTTCGATATAATACTATTATAAAATGCTGCTGAAGGGGTGTTTTTGTATGAAGAAGTCGCTTACGGTCGGCTGCGTGATCATGGCCTCCGGGTTGAGCCGCCGGTTTGGCACAAACAAGCTACTGGCGGATTTTTGCGGGCAGCCCATGCTCTGCCGTGCTTTTGACGCTACCGCCACACCCGGTATCGCTGCCCGCATTGTGGTGACCCGCTCGGAAGAGGTGCAGGCGTTGTGCAGGGCGCAGGGCGTCCCGGTGCTGCTGCACAGTCTGCCCGGCCGCAATGATACCGTTCGGCTGGGCCTTTCGGCACTGCTGGAGCAGCAGCCGGAGCTTAGCGGCTGTATGTTTCTGCCCGGGGATCAGCCCCTGCTGCGCCGGGAGACGGTAGAAACCATGACAGAGCGCTTTTGCCACGAACAGCCATCCCCGACAGAATGGCAAAAAGAAACAGAACGGGAGATCTTCCGTCTGGGCGCCGTGGCCGATAACGACCCGACACCTCTTGTTGGAAGTCCCGTTCTGTTTGGAAGCAGTTTCTTTTCGGAACTGCTCACCCTGCCGGAAAACAAAGGCGGCAACGTGCTGCTTAAAAAGTACCCTGCGCAGGTGCGCACGATCTGCATTGCAGACAGCGCAGAACTGCTGGATGCAGACACCCCGGAGGTGTTGCAGCAGCTGGAAGTCCTTGCCCGGCAAAAAGGCTAAAGCTTACTCTGCCATATCGTTCTTGGGCAGCAGCACGTTCAGCAGAATCGCCACAAAGGCGGCCGGAACGATGCCGGACTCGCCGCAGATCAGCTGGAGAGCCTGCGGTGCCTGTGCCAGAATACCGCTGTTGGCACCCATACCATAGCCTACGCCCAGTGCCACGGAAACGATGGTCAGGTGGCGCGGGGTCATCTTTTCCTTGGTGATCAGCTGGATACCGCTGACCACGATGGAAGAGAACATCATAACGGCAGCACCGCCCAGAACGGCCTGCGGCATGATGGAGATCAGCGCGCCCAGCTTGGGGATCAGACCGCAGAGGATCAGGAACACAGCACCGGAAGCCAGTGCCATACGGTTGACCACCTTGGTCATGGCCACCAGACCCACGTTCTGACTGAAAGAAGTGTTGGGCAGCACGCCGAACAGTGCGGCAAAGGTAGAGCCGAGGCCATCACAGATGACGCCGCCGGACAGCTCCTTATCAGAGGGCTCACGGTTCATGCCGCCCTCCATCACGCCGGAGATATCGCCCACGGTCTCCACTGCGGTAACGATGAACATGATCAGCACCGGCAGGATCGCACGGGCGTCAAATACCACCTTGACCGGCATCAGCTTGGGCACTGCGAACCAGGAAGCCTGCGCCACCTTGCTCCAGTTGAGCACCCATGCCTTGGTGAACTCTACGCCATCAGCAGTCACACCGGTGGTGGGCAGTACCAGCCCCATGATGAAAGCAACCACATAACCGGCCAGAATGCCGATAAGGATGGCAGAGGAACTGAGAAAACCGGTAGTCCAGTGCTTGAAGAACAGGATGACCACCAGCACAAACAGCGCCAGCAGCAGATTTTCTACAGAGCCGAAGTCCTTGGCTTTGTTGCCGCCGCCGAAGGAGTTGATGCCCACCGAGATCAGCGAAAGGCCGATGGAAAGCACCACCGTACCCGTGACCACCGGCGGGAAGAACCTGCGTAGCGGCTTCAGGAAGAAGCCCAGCACGCTTTCAAAAATACCGCCGATGATGGATGCGCCCATGATCGCGCCATAGGCCAGCACACCGCCGCCCATCGTGCCCACAACGCTGTTGAACACGCCAATAAAGCCGGAGCTGGTGCCCATGATAATAGGTACTGCGCCGCCCACGGGTCCGATGGTGAACAGCTGCACCAGCGTGACGATGCCTGCCACGAACATGGCGCTCTGCAGCAGGGTGACCTGCAGGTCTGCAAACTCGCCGCCTGCAATGCCGCAGGCGCTGGTAATGATCAGCAGCGGGGTCAGGTTGCCCACGAACATGGCGCAGACATGCTGCAAGCCCAGCGGGATGGCCTGACGCAGGGACATTTTGGCTTCAAATTGATAAGCCGCTTCTTCAAGCTTGACTTCCTTCAAAAATTCCACTCTCCTCAAGGTTTTAAAGGTTTATGCGGTTCGGATGCTTTGCAAAAAAGCGAAAATATTATAGCAAAATGCAGATAAGATGTAAAATAAGTATGACTTTTATATGAAAAATTGCTGCATTCTATAATCGAACTTTTCTCCGGCAGACAAGCAAAAAAGCAGAGTTTCTGCATGATTTATCCAGCCTGATGTTGCTGGCAGCATACAGAATCCCCTGCTTTTTTTGTGCTTTTCTCTGTTTTTTGTGCGATACGGAAAAATTTGATTCTCTGTGGTCAGAGCAGTCCATAATCCCGCAGACAACGCGTAAGACCGGTCTGTGTGGTGTCAAATACGATGCCCTGCGCCCGCAGCTTGCTGCAATCCATTGCAAGGTTCCGTGCCCAGTCAGCTTCCTGAATATCGACTGTAATTCCCAGTGTCTCAGCAAACTGCCGGGCGGTCAATACCATATTTTCGGCATTCTCACTGCCAAAGTTGTAGACCCCGCCGGGCAGGGTCAAGGCAGGCTCCAGCAGCGCCACCTCCTGACGGACATAGGTGATGCCCCGGAAATCCCGAACAGAAAAGCGGACAGATTCTCCCCGCTGTGCCGCACGCAAAAGATTCAGCGGCAGATTGCCCCGGATGGGCAGCTGGTAGCCCGGCAGGTCGTACATCCATGTGGCGCGCAGCAACACGGCGCTCGGGCAGAGCGCCTGCACCCGCTGCTCCATTTCCAGCTTGCCCTGCCCATACACATTGGCAGGCTGTAACGGAATGGTTTCCGGCAGCGGGCCGGACTGCTCCACCCCTGCATAGACCTGATCCGAACTGAAGGCCACCAGCTTTGCGCCGGTCTCAGCTGCCGCCCGGGCAAACCAGACCGGCAGCTCCACATTGGCACGATAAGCCCGTTCCGGGTGGTCGGCGCAGTAACCGGTATCTGAAATGGCTGCGGTGTGCAGGATGACATCCGGGCGCTGCTGCAAAACAGCCTGCCGCACGGCGTCCTCCCCTGCTGTTGCCAGAAAGCCTTTAGGAAAGGTGCACAGTTCGTAACGCCCCGCCCATTGCTGCATCACGCGGGAGCCCACAAAGCCACCTGCACCGGTTACAAGGATCTTCTTCATTTTGTTCCCCCGCTATAAGGTCTCAGATAAAAAATTCCAGCACGAACACCACTGCACAGCAGCCTGCAGCCACCTGAAACAGGCTCGCGCCAAACCATGCGGCAGCAATGCCAACTACCAGTGCAACAGCACCGGCTGCCGGGCTCTGCGTTGCCTGAATGATGGCCGGAAAAGTCATCACAGCCAACGTTACATAGGGCACATAGTACAAAAACGACTGGATAAAGCGGTTTTTAATCGGTTTGCGGATCAGTGTCAGCGGCAGAATACGGATGGCATAGGATACCAGCGCCATGACCGCAATATAGATATAGTTGTTATGCGTCATCTTCGTTTTCCTCCTGCCTGACCGGGAACAGTACTGCTGCTGCGCCGGAGATCGCCACCGTTAAAAGAATGGTGCGAGTGCCCTCGGAGAGCGCCGAGATGCCCGGCAGATAGCTGCACAGAAAGCTCAGCGCAAAACTGATGACCACCAGCACCGCAACGATCCGGTCTTTGCGAGCCGGCGGGATGATGATGGCCAAAAACATCCCGTACAGTGCCACACTCAGGGCGCTGACCACCCGCAGCGGCAGTAGATTGCCCGCTATAATGCCCAGCGCCGTACCGGATGCCCAAGCCGGTGCCGCCAGCAGGATAGCACCATAGGTATAGTACGGGTTCAGGCTGCCCGGGCGGGCGATGGTAATGCCGAACAGCTCGTCCGTGACGTCATAGCCGATGAGCAGCCGATGCCAGAAGGGTGTTTCCGGCGCAAAGCGCTGTGCCAGCGCGCAGCTCATCAGTAGATACCGTGCATTAGCAATCAGGGTGATGACCGCCACCTCAAAATAGGTGGCATTTGCCATAATCAGCGCAAATGCGGCATATTCGCCTGCGGAGGCGTTGTTCAGCAGGCTGACAAGAAATCCCTGAAACGGCGTAAAGCCCGCCTTGCGCGCCGCAATGCCCAGTGAAAATGATACCGCAAAATAGCCCAGCGCAATGGGCACGCCATCCCGCATTCCATCGCAGAACACCTTGCGGCTGAACTGATCTGCCCTTCCTGTTTGGACGAGCTGCGGCTCTAAAAGCCTCTGCTTCGATTCCATAGTTGATACTTCCCCTTTCCTATTTTGCAAACAACAGATTTTATTATACTCCCCTGCGGGCGGAGAAGAAAGGGGTTTCGGGCTTTTTTGTGTAAAATACTGCGGTCAAAATGCTTAGAGTTTGCGCTGATATAGGAACCACTTTGAATGTTACGGCTTGTTTAATCGTGCCAAAAGATGAAAAACACCCCGGGAGGTTTCGTTTTTACGGAACCCTCCGGGGTGATGGTGCTATTATGGATTACTCGAGCTCGATCGTTGCAGGCGGCTTACCGGTGCAATCGTAGAACACGCGGTTGACGTGCTTGACTTCGTTGACGATGCGGCTGGTGACAGTACCGAGAACATCCCACGGCATATCGTAGCTTTCTGCGGTCATGAAGTCGGTGGTGGTCACGGCGCGCAGCGCAACGGCGTAATCGTAGGTGCGCTCGTCGCCCATAACGCCAACGCTGTGCATATTAGTCAAAGCTGCGTAATACTGGCTGATCTCCTTATCCAGACCGGCCTTGGCGATCTCCTCGCGCCAGATGGCGTCAGCGTCCTGCACGATAGTGACCTTCTCGGGGGTCACTTCGCCGATGATGCGAATGCCCAGACCGGGGCCGGGGAACGGCTGACGGCTGACCAGATACTCGGGCAGGCCCAGCTCGCGGCCAGCCTGACGAACTTCGTCCTTGAACAGGTTGCGCAGAGGCTCCACCAGTTCTTTGAAGTCCACGGTATCGGGCAGACCGCCCACGTTGTGGTGGCTCTTGATCACGGTGGACTCGCCGCCCAAACCGCTCTCCACCACGTCGGGGTAGATGGTGCCCTGTGCAAGGAAGTCTACCTTGCCGATCTTCTTGGCTTCTTCCTCGAACACACGGATGAACTCTTCGCCGATGATCTTGCGCTTGCGCTCCGGCTCGGTGACGCCCTTCAGCTTGCTGAAGTAGCGGTCGCGGGCATCCACACAGATGAAGTTGATGTCGAAGCCGTTGGCATTGCCCGGGCCAAAGACAGAGCATACCTCTTCCTTTTCGTTCTTGCGCAGCAGGCCGTGGTCCACGAACACGCAGGTCAGCTGCTTGCCGATGGCCTTAGCCAGCATAGCGGCCAGCACGGAGGAATCCACGCCGCCGGACAGAGCGCACAGCACCTTGCCCTCGCCGATGCGCTCCCGCAGAGCCTTGACGTTGTTCTCTACAAAGGAATCCATCTTCCAGTCGCCGGAGCAGCCGCAGACATTGTACACAAAGTTGCGCAGCATCTTCTTGCCCTCGGCGGTGTGCAGCACCTCCGGGTGGAACTGTACGGCGTACAGACCCTTTTCGGCATTTTCAACGGCTGCAACAGGGCAGTTTGCGGTGTGGGCAGTGATCTGGAATCCGGGAGCAGCCTGCTCAATGTAGTCGTTGTGGCTCATCCAGCAGATGGTAGAGGGCTGTACATCGGTGAACAGCTTGCTCTTGGTGTTTACGAACACCTCGGTCTTGCCGTACTCACGCTCGGGAGCGCGGCAGACATGACCGCCCAGCAGGTGCATCATCAGCTGGCTGCCGTAGCAGATGCCCAGCACAGGCACACCCCAGCTGAAGATCTCGGGGTCGATGGTGGGAGAGTCCTCCAGATAAACGCTATTGGGGCCGCCGGTGAAGATGATGCCCTTGGGATTCTTGGCCTTGATGACCGAAAGATCGGTTTTATAGGAATAGATCTCGCAGTAGACATTATTTTCTCGGACGCGGCGGGCAATCAGCTGATTGTACTGTCCGCCAAAGTCCAGCACGATGACAGTTTCATGCTGCATGATGTTTTCCTCCATTTTTAAGTGTGTTTTACAGATAGTTTTAGTATAGCACATCTCACAACAAAAAGCGACAGTTTTTGTGAAGTTTTCTGTTATTCTCTTTTGCGGATCGGATGTCGCAGCACGGTTTTCAGCTTCTCCGGTGCGGTGCGGCGCGGGTCTCCCAGATAGATCTCGTGATGGAAGCGTGTGTCTGAAAAATCCGGGCAATATCCCTGCTCCGCTGCAAACGTATCCAGCTGCCGCAGAGTCTCCGGTTCGGTGTCATAGGAGCCGATGTGCATACATTGTACGCACAAGCCTTCATCGTAGGTAAAAAATTCCACCTTAGAAAAATCCTTTTTCTTTTTGGCCGTAGCTTCCTGCACCGCCCAGTCAAATTCGGCACGGGTGACAAATTCCGGCAGACGAATCATGGAGGTCCAGATAAAGGTCTCCTTGTTGGAAAAATCCACGCCCTCTGCCCCGGGCTGATGCCACAATCCTTCCAGCGGCGGAACGACATATTCGAAATAGCCGTCTATCTTATGGCTACCCTTGTAGCTCATTTTGATAGTAAATGCAATGCCGTACAGCAACTCCAGCGCTGCCTTGTATTCCCCTGCCGGGTCGTTGGGGTCGCCTTTGCCCTGCACCGCAGCAAAATTCATCGCAGGGACGGTGATGATCTGCGGTTTCTTCGGCGGGAGATAGAATTCTTTGTATTCTTTCTTATAATCAAACGGCATCTTTCTTTTCTCCTTCCAACAGTTCACGCTGTTTCTTTTTGCTAAAGCCGCCCAGCACAAGCCGATAAGATTTTTCCAGCATCTCCCGCAGCAGTGCGTCCGGCACGTTTCCATCTGCTTTTACGGAGTTCCAATGCACCTTGTTCATGTAGTAGCCCGGAATGATATCCTCATACTGTCGGCGCAGAAAATCGCCCTCGGCGGGGTCCAGCTTGCAGGTGATATACACCGGCTTTCCCGTGGCATCATCCAGACAGACGGCTGCAAACATTTTGCCGCCGATGTGATACCTTATCCAGTTCCACTCTGCCTGTAAGTCTTTGGTAACGCTAGGCTTTTGCAGAAGTTCCGTGTCGATCCAGCTGTATTTCATGGCAGCACCTCCGTTTTTCTCAGTATAACTGAATCGGAGGCGTTTGTAAACAAAAAGTTGTTGGTTTTTACTTATAATACGTCAATTCTGAAAAATTGGCAGCAAAAAAGCCATCCGCTCAGAAAACCTGAGAGGATGGCTCTTGCATTTGATGTTATGATCAGATGGAAATAGTGTTGCACACGTCCACCAGCACGGGGTCAAGGCTCTTGGTCATCTCCAAAGCCTCGTCCACGGGGTAGTCCACCAGCTTCTCGCCCTTCATGCCGACGATGCGGTTATACTTGCCCTGCTCCAGCAGACAGACAGCCTGATAGCCCATAGCAGAAGCATTCACGCGGTCGCGCAGGGTGGGAGAACCACCGCGCTGCACATGACCCAGAATGGTTGCGCGGGAATCGATACCAGTGCGTGCCTGAATCTCGTTGGCGATCTCCTGTGCATGACCCACGCCCTCGGCCACAATGATGATAAAGTGGCGCTTGCCGGTCTTTTGGGTTTCGGCGATCTTATCCAGAATGTCGCGCTGCATATCGAATTCCTTCTCGGGCAGCAGCACAGCCATAGCGCCGGAGGCGATGGCCACGTTCAGAGCAATATAACCGGCGTTGCGGCCCATGACCTCGACCACACTGCAGCGGTCGTGGCTCTGGGTGGTGTCGCGCAGCTTGTCGATCATTTCCAGCGCGGTGTTCATGGCGGTATCGTAGCCGATGGTGTAATCGGTGCAGCCGATATCGTTATCAATGGTGCCGGGCAGGCCGATCATGGGGATGCCGCGGTGTGCCAGTGCACGGGCACCGCGGTAGGAGCCGTCGCCGCCGATAACGACCAGCGCATCAATGCCCAGCTCGCGGCACTTTTCAGCGCCCTTATCCTGACCTTCCTTGGTCTTGAACTCCAGGCAGCGTGCCGTATACAGAATGGTGCCGCCAGCAGAGATGATGTTAGAAACGCTGCGCAGGTTCATTTCAAAGCACTCGCCGTTCAGCAGGCCGTTATAGCCGCGCTGAATGCCGATCATACGGAAGCCCTTATGCAGGCCGGTGCGTACCACAGCGCGCACAGCAGCGTTCATGCCGGGAGCATCACCACCGCTTGTAAGCACGCCAATCGTTTTGATTTGCTTTTCCATACGAGAGATTCCCTCCAATTTACAGTTCAGTTCTTCATTTACCCTTTTGCCTGTCCCCTCTTCTTCCAGAAACAGGCCAGTTGCTTTGCAACAGCTTTGATTCGCCTTTAATGATTATAGCACACCATCCAGACAAATTTCAATAGGGTTTTGAGACTTTATGCAATTCCATGCAGTACAAAATAGTAGCGATATATCGTGTTATTTTTGCGTTTTGTGCCACTTGGAAAATTTAAAATCGTCCCATGCGGTGCCATTCGTGCACAAATATGTCATTTTGTTGCAACGTTTTCTGCACCCAGCAGCCGCTCCAGTTCTTTGAAGAAGAGCGGATGCCCAGAAGTGTACAGCCGGCGCGGTGCGGCCAGCTTCTGCTTGGTATCCTCCAGATACAGGATCACCGGGATATCGCCATCAAAAATCTCCAGCAGGTTCACCACTTTATCGTACTGGGGGCAGCTGCGGGACGGCAGACGAATGAATACCCGCCGGGCAGCTGTTTTGACAGGGTCCGGGCGGCCTTTGTCCAAGCGGGTCGGATCGTAGCTGTCGATGGGCAGAATGCTGTCTGCCAGCAGTTTGGAGGCTTCATCCTCCCGCACGGAAAGCCGACCATCGATGACCACAACAGCGTTTTCCTGAATAGCATCCCGGAACCTGTCCAGCACCTTGGGGAACACGATCACTTCCATAGTGCCGGTCAGATCTTCCACGCTGGTAAAGGCCATCATGCTGTTGGATTTGGTCGTCATCATGCGGTTTTTGACCACTGCGCACACAATGCGCACCTTTTCGCCGTCCTGCACATGGGCGTCCTCGCCGGTGAGGTCTTTGATGGTGTGGGAGCCGATGCGGGCAGATTTTTCCCGGTAAGCGTCCAGCGGATGACCGGACAGGTACAGGCCGCTGACCTCTTTTTCCTGTTGCAACAGCTCGGCAGGGGTGTACTCTGCCAAGGGGCGGATCTCGTAGACATCCTCCTGCGGGCCTTGCTGCACTTCCCCGCTCATCACGGAGAACAGATCCAGCTGCCCCTCCAGATTGCGACGGGAGTCGGTCTCGATGCTTTTGAGAATGCCCTCTACCGCTTCCACCATACTATGGCGGTTAGAGCCAAAGCAGTCAAAGGCACCGGCTTTGATCAGGCTTTCCACCGCGCGGCGGTTCAGCTCACTGCCGTGCATCCGCTTGCAGAAATCGTAAAGACTGGTGTAGGGCTTTTCCCTGCGCTCAGTGACTGCGTTCTCGATGAGGTTGCGGCCCACGTTTTTCACCGCGTTCAGGCCAAAACGGATCTGACCATTATCATCGGCGGTAAAACCGCCGTTGGAGATGTTCACATCCGGCGGCAGGACTTTAATGCCCAGACGGGCGCACTCGCCGGAATACTCAATGACCTTATCCGTATTATCCAGCACACTAGTCAGCAATGCTGCCATGAACTGGCTGGGGTAATGGCACTTGAGGTAAGCGGTCTGGAAAGCCACATAGGCGTAGCAGGCCGCATGGCTCTTGTTGAAGGCGTAGGACGCAAAGCTGGACATTTCGTCGTAGATCTGGTTTGCTACCTGCTCCGGGATGCCGTTGGCAACACAGCCCGGGCACTCGTGGCCGGGCTCGGTGCAGCCGTGCACAAAATGTTCCCGCTCGGCTTCCATGACGGCGTGCTTCTTTTTGCTCATGGCGCGGCGGACGTTATCTGCCTGTCCGAAGGAGAAGCCCGCCAGCTCCCGGAAGATCTGCATGACCTGCTCCTGATAGACGATGCAGCCGTTGGTCACATCCAGAATGTGCGCCAGCTGCGGGGTCTTGTAGCTGATCTTGTCCGGCTCGTGCCGGTTGCGCAGATAGGTGGGAATGGAGTCCATGGGGCCCGGGCGGTACAGACTGATCAGAGCGATGACATCTTCAAGATTCTGCGGCTGCAAGCCCACAAGCACCTGCTTCATGCCGGAGGATTCCAGCTGGAACACACCCTCGGTATCGCCCTGACCAAGCATTTTATAGGTATCCGGGTCGTCATAGTCCAGCTTGCGGATGGAAAACTCCGGGTGCTGCTTTTGCACCGCAACCTCCGCATCCCGGATGACGGTCAGGGTGCGCAGACCCAGAAAGTCCATCTTCAAAAGACCCAGTTCTTCGATCTCGGTCATGTTGAACTGGGTCACCGGCAGGCCGTCGTTGGTGGCAAGCGGCAAATAATAATCCGTCGGCTCCGGCGTAATGACCACACCCGCCGCGTGGGTGGAGGCGTGCCGGGGCATACCCTCCACCTTCAGTGCGGTGTCGATGAGCTCGGTCACCTGCGGGTCGGTATCGTAGAGCTTTTTCAGCTTGCTGGAAACCTCCAACGCCCGCTTCAGGGTCATTTTCAGTTCCATGGGCACAAGCTTTGCTACCACGTCCACCTGCTGGTATGGAATACCCATCACGCGGCCCACATCCCGGATGGCGTTGCGGGCGGCCATGGTACCAAAGGTAACGATCTGCGCCACATGGTCCGCACCGTATTTGCGGTTGACGTAGTCGATGACCTCCTGTCGGCGCTCGTAGCAGAAGTCCACATCGAAATCCGGCATACTGACGCGCTCGGGGTTCAAAAAGCGCTCGAAGATTAGATTATAGCGGATGGGGTCGATATCCGTGATGCCCACGCAGTAGGCAGCGATACTGCCCGCACCGGAGCCGCGTCCCGGCCCCACCGGGATACCCTGACTTTTTGCAAAATTGATATAGTCCCACACGATGAGGTAGTAGTTGGTATACCCCATCGTCTTGACCACGCCGATCTCGTATTTCAGGCGGTCGATGTTGGCCTGCGGCACGTCCGGGCCATAGCGGCGCTCCAAGCCGTCCCAGCAGAGCTTTTCAAAGTAGGCCTGATTGTCCATGCCGTCCGGGGCTTTGTAGTAGGGAATCTTGGTGTGGCCGAACTCAAAGTCAAAATTGCACTGCTCGGCGATCTTAGCCGTATTGGCACAGGCTTCCGGCACCATGGAGAACAGCTCGTACATCTCGTCGGTGGTCTTGACGTAGAATTCATCGGTCTGGAACTCCATGCGATCGGCATCCTGAATGGTCTTGCCGGTCTGGATGCACAGCAGGATGCTCTGCATCTTGGCGTCCTCTTTGCGCAGATAATGGGCGTCGTTGGTGGCTGCCATGGGGATGCCGGTCTCGCGCGAAAGCTTGATAAGCTGCGGCAGAACGGTAGTATCCTCCTTCAGGCCATGATCCTGCAATTCGATGTAGTAATTCTCTGCACCGAACAGGTCCCGGTACCACAGCGCAGTCGCCTTTGCGCGCTCGTAGTCCCCTGCCAGAATGGCCTGCGGGATCTCGCCCGCAAGACAGGCCGAAAGGCAGATCAGTCCCTCGTGGTATTGCTCCAAAAGCTGCTTATCCACACGGGGCTTGGAATAAAAGCCCTCCACAAAACCGGCAGAGACCATTTTGATCAGGTTCTTATAACCGGTCTCGTTTTTGCACAGCAGAATCAGGTGGTTGTTGCCATCGATTTTATTTACCTTATCAAAGCGGGTACGGGTGGCAACATAGACCTCACAGCCGATAATGGGCTTGATGCCCGCCTTTTTAGCGGCTTTATAAAACTGCACACAACCGTACATCACGCCGTGGTCGGTGCAGGCAATGGCGGTCTGTCCGCACTCCTTCACCCGCTCCATCAGCTGGTCGATGCGGCAAGCACCGTCCAGTAGGCTGTATTCCGTATGGATATGCAGGTGGGCAAAGGGACGGGTATTTGCGGTGGGTTCACTCATTGTACTGCCTCCTGTCCCTCCTGCTGGCGCTGACGGAGATTCTCTGCCAGTGCCTCCAGCTTTTTCATCCGGTGCGATAAGCCGGATTTGCTCACAGCCGGGTCAAAGCAGCCGCACAGCGCGGTGAGCGAAAGATCCGGGTATTGCAGACGCTTGGCTGCTGCCTGCTGCAATACTTCCGGCAAAGTTTCCAGTGCGTGCTGCTCCTGCAAATAGCGGATGGCTTTCAGGGTCTGGGCGTTCGCCCGCGCCGTTTTGCCAAGGTTTGCGGTATCGCAGTTGGTCTGCCGGTTGGTCTGGTTGCGCACCTGCTTGAATGCTTTGAGCACGCTGATCTGGGTCGCAGCATCCGCAGCGCCCATAAAGCGGAGCAAACGCTCCACATTGGCACCGGTCTTGACGTAGATCAGGTTCACGCCGTTGCGGCGGGTGCGGTGGGGCGCAAACTCGTGCTCGGCCAGCAGCGCTTCAAAATCCCGGGCGAGATTTGTCCGGGAGGTGAGAAATTCCAGATTATATTCCTTTTGCGGGTCGGTGACCGTGCCGCTGCACAAAAAGGCCATGGCGATATAGGCGCTGACGCAGGTCTGGCAGCGGATGAGCCCGGGGTCGATCTGCAAGCTGGTCTCCCTGCCGGTAGTGCCGAATAGCTCGTGCAGGCGGGTGACCTGCTCCGCATCGCGGATATTGAACTCGTACAGCACACCGCTGGCGCGGGGCTTTTCCAATATCTCGCCCCGGATGCCGCAGCGTGCAAACAGCTGCTGCGCCAGCTGCACCGTGTGGGGCTGCTCGGTTTGCAGCACAAGGCCGCGGGCATCAAAGTATTTGGCAAAGCAGGCAATGCCATAGGCAGCTGCACGCACACAGCATTCCTTGGTGGGGCTGCGCTGCGCGATTTCCTCCCGCGCACTGGATGCAAAACTCATAGTAGTTCCTCTGTTTTCAGCGCACGGCATCCCGGTGTTGCACCCCGGGTTCATACCCCAGAGCGGTGCAGTACTCCGCAAGTTTGCGTGCAAATGTGATAGAGCGGTGCTTACCGCCCGTACAGCCCACCGCAATGGTCAGCTGGCTTTTACCTTCCTTGACATAGAGCGGCAGAGCGTACTGTAAAAAGTTCTCATACCGGTGCAGCAGCTCCTGTGCTTCGGGGTGACTCATGACAAAATCCACCACTTCCTGATCCAGTCCGGTCTTGTGCTTCAGTTCCGGCACATAGAAGGGGTTTGGCAGGCAGCGCACATCCAGCACAAGATCGGCCTCCGGCGGCAGACCAAACTTGAACCCGAAGGACATGACGGTGAGCCGCATGGCATTTTTTGCCCCGCCGTTTTTTAGAAAGAGATCGCAGATGCGCTCTTTATTCTGGGAGGTAGAGAGCAGACCGGTGTTGATGGTATAGTCTGCGCGGTCTTTCAAAGGCTGTAAGATCTGCCGCTCCTTCAAAAAGGCATCCCGGGTGGAGATGCCCTCTGCAATGCTGATGGGGTGGCGGCGGCGGGTCTCGCTGTAACGGCGCATCAGCACATCGTCCGGTGCATCCAGAAACAGGATCTTATAGGGTGTTTTCTGCTCGTCCAGCTGCTGCAAGGCCGTCTCAATTTGCTCCCTGCTGCGGCAGCCGCGCACGTCCATGGAAAGCGCCACCCGCTCCAGCTGGTTGTCGCCAGCCTTGGAAAACGCCGTAATGCTGGGCAGCAGCCCCGCCGGGACGTTATCGATGCAGAAAAATCCGATATCCTCCAGCGCATTCATAGCCACAGACTTTCCCGCACCGGAAAGTCCGCTGACGATCAATAGCTCCATCTGTATTCCACACTCCCTCTATTCCCGCAGTTCAGCGGACTACGCGGATCTCTTTTTCCAGATCATAGCCGGTCTTTTCTTTTACGATGGCGCGTACTTCCTCGCACAGCGCCAGCACATCGGCACAGGTGGCACCGCCAAGATTTACCACAAAACCGCAGTGCTTCTCGCTGACGGCGGCACCGCCGTGCCGGTAGCCCCGCAGACCGCACTGGTCAATGAGGGCAGCGGCAAAAGCACCCACCGGGCGCTTAAAGGTGCTGCCTGCGCTAGGCTTATCCAGCGGCTGCTTGTCCAGCCGCTTTGCCATCAGTTCGTCCATTTTGGTGCGGATGGCTTCCGGCTCGCCCGGAGTCAGGGCAAACTGCGCCGAGAGGATGCAGCCGCCGTTTTCTTCAAAAATGCTGTGGCGGTAGCGCAGATCAAGTTCTGCTGCCGCAGCCTCTTTTATTTCGCCTTCGGCGGTAAGGTACTGCACTGTGGTCAGCACGTCCTTCATCTCACCGCCGTAAGCACCGGCGTTCATGTAGACCGCGCCGCCCACCGTGCCGGGGATGCCGTAGGCGAATTCCAACCCGGTCAGGCCATGTTCCAGCGCCGTCTTGCACAGCGCCGAGAGCCGCACGCCCGCTCCGGCGGTGAGTTGTGTTCCGTGCACCTCCACGGTGTCCTGCATGGAGGAAATAGCCAGCACTGCGCCATTGTAGCCCTCGTCGGCAAACAGGATATTACTGCCGTTACCCAGCAAATAATACCGAACGCCCTGCGCCTTGCACAGGGCAACGGCGCGGCAAAGCTGTGCCCGATCTACCGGCTGCACGAACAGCCGCGCCGGGCCGCCGATTTTAAAGGTGCAATGCGCCGCCAGCGGCTCATTTTCTTTATAAGCAATGTCTGCTGCGATCAGCAGCTGCTTGAGTTGTTCCATAGGGTCAGGCTCCTTTTTATAGAGAGGTTCAGTCCATTTTGTCATCCAGTCCCAGCCGGATCAGCAGCTCCTTGGCTGCGTTGTAGCCCATCTTCTTCTGGCGGTTATTGATGGCTGCGGTCTCCAGCACCACAGCCAGATTGCGACCGGGAGAGACCGGGATGCTGGTGCTGGGAATGCTCACGCCCAGAATGTCGTAGTATTCACTTTCCAGACCGGTGCGCTGGTAGTTCTTGGTGGGGTCCCATGTCTCCAACTGCACCACCAGATCCAGACTTTCGCTCAGCTTGACAGCACCCACGCCGTACACACGAGCCACATTGACGATGCCGATGCCGCGCAGCTCAATGAAGTGGCGGATATTTTCCGGTGCAGTACCCATGATCTGACGGTTGGACACCTTGCGCAGCTCCACGGCGTCATCTGCCACCAGACGGTGACCGCGCTTGACCAGCTCGATGGCCAGCTCGCTTTTGCCGATGCCACTGTCGCCAAGGATCAGGATGCCCTCGCCGTACACCTCCACCAGCACACCGTGCCGGGTGATGCGGGGGGCGAGCTCCAGATTCAGCACGCTGATCAGGCTGCCCATCAGGGTGCAGGTGGTCTCGTTGGAGCGCAGCAGGGCAACATCATGCTTCTGCGCCAGCTCCTGCATCTCCGGGAAGGGGGTCAGTTCCTCGCTGCGGCAGACGATGACCGCCGGGGGCTGCTGCCGGAACAGCTGTTCCAGCGCCTCGTAGCGCTTTTCTGCCGTCAGACCGGACAGAAAGTTCATCTCTGCCAGACCCATGATCTGCAAGCGGAGCTTATCAAAGTAATCATAATAGCCCGCCAGAAACAGACCCGGGCGGTTGACCTCGGCGATCTCCACGCTGATCTCATCCAGCGCCCGGGGGGTGTATACCACTTCCATGCTGACGCGGTCGGTCAGCGTTTTAAGCGAAACATTGAACGTACCCATCCTGGTTCCTCCTGTATCCTTTTGCCGCGCTGTGCTGCGGGCACTCATATTTCTATTATAATAAAATTCGGCGGCAAATACAACGCCCGGGGCGCTGTTTTTGTACCCACGGCGGGAAACCGACGCTGCATCGCAGCCCGTACACAGGATTTTTACATTTTTCTTACTTTACATGGGTTTTACATTCCGGCGATTTCAGATTTTACATTGTTTTTCTATACTTAAAGCACAGGAGAAAAACACGTCAAGATAAAGTGAGGAAACCACTTATGACCATTTTTAATGTCTTTTCGCTGCTGGGAGGTCTGGCCCTGTTTTTGTTCGGTATGGACATCATGGGCAAGGCACTGGAAAAGCAGGCCGGCGGCCAGCTGCAAAAAATTCTCAGCAAACTGACCGATAACCCCCTCAAGGGCTTTTTTCTGGGTCTGTGCGTGACTGCCGTCATCCAGAGTTCCAGCGCTACCACCGTTATGGTGGTAGGCTTTGTCAACAGTGGCATCATGGAGCTGCATCAGGCCATTGGCGTGATCATGGGCAGCAACGTAGGCACTACCGTGACCAGCTGGATCTTGAGCCTTTCCGGTTTGCAGGGCGACAGCCTGTTCATCCAGCTGCTCAAACCTACTTCTTTCAGCCCGGTGCTTGCATTTATCGGCATTTTGCTGTATATGTGTAAGAGTGAGAAGAAAAAAGGCGTGGGCACCATCCTTATCGGCTTTGCCGTGCTGATGACCGGCATGACCACCATGTCCAACGCGGTGCTGCCGCTGCAAAACGAGGCATGGTTCACCAGTCTGTTCACCCGCTTCTCCAACCCCCTGCTGGGCGTTCTGGTGGGCGCACTGGTCACCGGCATCATCCAGAGCTCCAGCGCCAGCGTGGGCATCCTGCAAGCACTGAGCGCCACCGGTGTGATCACCTACGGCAGTGCCATTCCCATCATCATGGGGCAGAACATCGGTACCTGTGTGACCGCACTGCTGTCCTCGGTGGGTGCGAATAAGAACGCCCGCCGGGCCGCTATGGTGCACCTGTACTTCAACATCATCGGTGTAAGCATCTTCCTGTTCGGGTTCTATGGGCTCAACGCCGTCTGCCACTTTGCCTTTGTGAATACCACCATCGAGGCATGGGGCATTGCAATCGTGCACTCGGTATTTAACATTCTGGCTACCGTAATTCTGCTGCCCTTTGCCACCGGGCTGGAAAAGCTGGCCATCCTGACCATTCCCGATTCCCCGGAAAAAGAGGAGTTTGCTCTGCTGGATGACCGTCTGCTGAACACCCCCGCTGTGGCTGTGGAGCGTGCCCGCGCCGCTACCGCTGAAATGGCCGAGCTTGCCCGGGTGGGCGTGGTGCAGGCCATGAGCCTGACCCACGAATGGAACGATGAACTTGCCCAGAAGGTGCGGGATGAGGAGTGCCGGGTGGATCGGTACGAGGACGCACTGGGCACTTATCTGGTCAAGCTGTCCGGCCGGGAGCTGAACCACACCGACAGCCAGAGCGTGAACACCCTGCTGCACACTATCAGTGATTTTGAGCGCATCAGCGACCATTCCGTTAACCTGCTGGAATCTGCCGAGGAGATGCACCAGAAGGAGATTCACTTCTCCAAGGATGCACAGGAGGAGCTGCAGGTGCTGGAGGATGCGGTGCAGGATACCCTGAGCCGCACTACCGACGCCTTCCGCAAGGGGGATCTGCACCTTGCTTCCAAGGTTGAGCCGCTGGAGGCCGTGGTCAACGAGCTGGTGCGTGCCATCAAGGCGCGGCACGTTGCCCGGCTGCAGGCCGGCAGCTGCTCCATCGAGTACGGTTTTGTGCTGGACGATCTGCTGACCAACTACGAGCGTGTGTGCGACCATTGCAGCAACGTGGCAGTTGCGCAGATCGAGGTGGCACAGGACAGCTTTGACACCCACGCTTACCTGAACGATCTGCGCCACGGCAACGACACTAAGGAAAGCGAAGAATTCCACCGCCGTCTGGGCCGCTACCGTGAGCGGTATCTGTTCCCGGACGGACAGACTGCTGAGGAGAACTGAGTTATGATCTATATTGTAGAGGACGATGCTTCCATCCGCGAACTGGAGCAGTACGCCCTGCAATCCAACGGCTACGAGGTGCAGGGCTTTGAGAGTGCAGAGCCCTTCTGGCAGGCCATGCACGCTGCTGAGCCGGAGCTGGTGATCTTGGACGTGATGCTGCCCGGCGAGGATGGCTTTTCCATCCTGAAAAAGCTGCGCAATACTCCTTCCCTGCGCAAGCTGCCCATCATTATGGTCACTGCAAAATCCAGCGAGCTGGACACCGTGCGCGGGCTGGACTGCGGCGCGGACGATTACATTGCAAAGCCCTTTGGCATTATGGAATTTCTCAGCCGGGTGCGTGTAGCGCTGCGGCGCTCTGCCCCGGAGGTAAGGCCGGACGTGCTGGTGTTCCATGAAATTCAGCTGGACAACGCCCGCCACAGCGTTACAGTAAACAGCACCCCTGTGGAGTTGACCTACAAGGAATACTGCCTGCTGCGGCTGCTGCTGGAAAACACCTGTCTGGTGGTGACCCGCGAGACCATTTTGCAGGTGGTGTGGGGCACCGATATCTCGGTGGAGAGCCGTACCGTGGATATGCACATCCGCACCCTGCGAAAAAAGCTGGGCGATGCGGGGCGTTACATCTGCACCGTGCGCAAGGTGGGCTACAAGCTGACCGATGAGGAGGCCGAAGAAGAGTGAAGCTGCGCAGCATGGAAGAAAAGATCAGCTACCGGTTGTTCCTGATGGGCTTTCTGGGGCTTATATTCACCGCAGCGCTGTGCATTTTTGTGTTTCATAAGGCCTTTACGGCGCAGGCATGGTCGGCTTTGGAGCGCGAGACCGACCTTGTGCGCGCCGGGTACGAGCAGACCGGAGACCCCGCGCAGCTGAGTACCTTTGTGACCGATGATCTGCGCGTGACGTTGATCAGTCAGGACGGCATCGTGTTGTTTGAATCTGCCACCGACCAGCCCATGGAGAACCATCTGACCCGCCCGGAGATCCGCGATGCCATTGCAAACGGCGAGGGTCGGGACATCCGCGACTCCCAGACCATGGGCTACGAGACCTATTACTACGCGCTCCGGCTTTCCGGCGGGGATGTGCTGCGTGTGGCGCAGGACGCTGAGACCGTGTGGTCCATCTATGATGCCACCATCCCTGCCATCGTACTGAGCTGTGTGGCGCTGATGCTGGCCGCTGCGGTGCTGGCAGCCCTGCTGACCAAAGCTCTGGTGCAGCCGGTGCTGAACATGACCGAGGATCTGGATCACATTCAGGAAAACGTGCCCTACCGGGAGCTGATCCCCTTTGCGGAAAGCATCCATTCTGACCGCATTCTGCGGGAAAACAACGAGAAGATGCGGCAGGAGTTTACCGCCAATGTCAGCCACGAGCTCAAGACCCCGCTGACCAGCATTTCCGGCTATGCAGAGCTGATCGAGACCGGCATTGCAAAGCCGGAGGATGTGCCGGATTTCGGCCGCAAGATCCACAGCGAGGCCACCCGCATGATCCAGCTGGTCAACGATATTTTGCAGCTTTCCAAGCTGGATACCGTAAGCGAGACCGGAGACGCCCCGGTGATGGAAACGGTAGATCTTTTGGAGGTTGTCAAGGAGTGCGTGGAGCGCCAGAAACTGAACGCCCGGCGCGCGTATATCTCCCTGACTTATCTGGGCGAGAGCGCCCCGGTGCTTGGCAGCCGCGCACTGCTGGATGAGCTGTGCCAGAACCTGTGCGACAACGCCATCCGCTACAACCGCCCGGGCGGCAAGGTGCAGATCATTACCACTTGCAGCCGGGACGGGCACTGCTCCCTGACCGTAACGGATAACGGCATTGGCATCCCGCGGGAAGCGCAGTCCAGCGTGTTCGAGCGCTTTTACCGGGTGGATAAGAGCCGCAGCAAAGCCACCGGCGGCACCGGGCTTGGGCTTGCCATCGTCAAGCACATTGCCCGTATCCACAACGCCCGCATCAAGCTGGAAAGTCAGGTAGACGTTGGCACCACCATCACTGTCACCTTTCCTACCGCCTCTTAATACAGCATGAAATGCACGTCTGTCCGCCATTGCGGGCAGGCGTTTTTTGTTGGGTCAAAGCTTGCGCCGCTGCCGCTCCGCAGCGCTTCCCGGGCTTGCAGGTGCAGCACATCCACGCCCTGCTGCCAGCAGCTTTGCAAAAGTGCGGTGCACTGCGCCGCAAGCTGTTGCCGCTGCGCCTGCGTGGGCAATGGGCTGTGGGCGGCACGTTGGCAGTCCAGCCGCACAAGCACCTGCGCCTTTTGCAAGGTGACTGAAACGGTGCTGCGCCGGATGCCGATGCGCTCCCCTTCCAGCCAGAGCTGCCTGGTGCCGCCCTGCCCGGCAAGCAGACGGTACACCTCGGCCTGCTCCGGGGATAGGGGCGTATTAGCTGCCACAGTATGCAGAACGCCGCCTTCCTGTATCGTCACTTCTTCCGCGCTCCACCGGATAACAGGCAGAAGCCCCGGCTCTGTGTGCTGATACAGACGGGGCGCGGTGGGCGCGGCAGCCTTTAGCTGTGCCATCAGGGCGTCCGGCAGTGTGGCTTGTGTTGTCAGGTGCTCTATCTCTCCTTCTGCGCAAAACAGCCTTGCAGCCGTGCGCCCACAGCCGCGCCGCAGCACCAGCTGCTCGTACTCTGTTAGTAATGGCTCTGCCGCCTTTGGCAGCAACAGGTAGTCACACAGGCGGTAGCTTGCGGTTTGGGGCAGTGCCTGCTCTGCCGCAGCCAGCGCCCGCTCCATCGTTTGCCCCTCTGCCTGCACAAACTGCAATGCGGCAGAGGCTTCGGCGGCATCGGCGGCGGCCTGCGGTGCCTGATAGAGCAGCCCTGCCTGATACCCCTGTTCGGTCTGTGCCAGATACACCGCCCGCACCATGCTTTTCTCGGTGCTTTCGCAGCGCAGGAACAAAAAGCACCACCCCGTCAGCAGCAAATACAGCAGCGGCTTGCAAGATTTCTGTTTTCTCATGGCTGCACCTCTGCCTTCGGCTGCCGCCAGAGCAAGCGGATAGCGGCACACAGCATGGCTGCCCGGTAGACGGCACACAGCAGCCACAGCAGCAAAAGCAGCGCATCCATGCGGGAAAAGCTTCCGCTGCTCCACGCCCGCAGCAACTCCAGCCGAGGGTATGCGCCGCTGCCAAACAGCAAAGCACTGCCCATCAAAGCCGCCGCCTGCACCGCAAAGCCCCATACCGGCAACCAGACCGTGTGGCGAGCAGACCTCGCACTGCACAGAAGGGCTCCTGCAAAATATTCAGCGTAGACCGGTACGCCCCAGTTTGCTGCGGCCGGCTGTGCCGGGGTAAACAGCCGGTACCAGTGCAGCTGCCCTGCAAGCCCCAACAGGCAGACCACGCCGCCCACAGCTACAAACCACCACAACACCCGCGCCGAAGCATTCCAGCTTGCGGGTGGGACGGCCCACCCCGCCCAGAGCAGCAGCGGCAGAAAGCCCAGCAGCGCCATGGAGAAAAACTCTGCCGTACACAGTCCTTGTGCCTGCACGAGGGTGTGCATCAGCTCCATAAAAAGCCCGGCTGTCAGCGCCAGCCGCACCGCCAAGGAGGGTGCTTTATCCCGCAGTGCCGCCGCTGCCAGCGCCGAAAGGATGCACAGGCACACCGTGCTGACTGCGCCCAGCCACAGCGCCCGACGCACCGGGACGCTTTGCGGGATGCCGTCTGCCAGTGCTGCGGTGACCACGCTGAGCGTCAGCGCCGCCGGGGTAAAACGTTCTGTGTGCTGTTTCATGACTGCTTTCTCCCCCTCTCCCGTTTTTGCCAGATATTGAACCCGTGCCGGGACAGCTGTCGGTAGTTGCGGCGCAGAACGCCGTCCTCGGGAAGCGGCTGCTGCGGGAACGGGTGCGGCGCAAGATAGGACACGCCCAGTGCTTCGGTGCTGACGATGCTGAGCAGAAAGCCGAAAAATGCTGCGGCAAGTCCCACCGGCCCGGCAAGCCCTGCCAGCAGCACCGTGCCAATGCGCAGCAGAGTGGCAGGCTCGTACAGGCCTGGGGTGACAAAGACTGCAATGGCAGTAATACTTGCAACAAAGATGACCGGGGTGCTCATGAGCCCGGTGGCAATGGCGGCATCGCCAATGATGAGCGCTGACACCAGACTGACCGAGTGCCCCAGTGACTGCGGCATCCGTAGCCCGGCTTCCCGGATGATCTCTAAGATCAGGATGACCAGCAGCATCTCGGCAAACAGGGGCAGCGGAGTGGCCTTTTCGGCTGCTTCGATCTTATACAGCAGCTGCGGGGGCAATAGCTCCGGCAGATACACCGCCACGCACACAAAGACCCCCGGCAAAAACACCGTAAGGTAGAAGGAAAAATATTTCAGCACCCGCAAAAAAGAGGAGAACGCCGCCGTAGAGGCATAGTCGTCCAGACATTCAAACTGCTCGCTGAACAGCGCGGGCAGCACCAGTGCTGAGGGGCTGCCGTTGACCAAAATTACCAGCTTGCCTTCGCAGAGCTTTGCGGCAGCGACCGCCGGGCGCTCGGTGTAGTGCACCGGGGTGAACAGCCGCGCCTTGCCGGGCAGCAGCCACGGTACAAAATAGCTGGAATCCAGCAGCAGCTCCGGCCGTGCGCTTTGCAAAATGGCGCGCACCCGCTGTACCATGGCGGGGTCGGCACGGTCCTTACAGTAGCAGAGAGCGTACTCGGTATTGCAGCAAGTGTGCGCCTGTGCGGCCTCCTGCATAAGGGTATCGGTACGGACAAGCCGGCGCAGAAGGCTCAGATTCACCCGCAGAAGGTCGGTAAAGCCTTCCCTGCTGCCGCGCAGATTGCCCTCACCGGATGGTTCTTCCACGGAGCGGAACTTGAGCCCCTGTACCGAAAAAACGATGCCGCTGCTGCACCCCTCTAAAAGCAGCACCGCCATGCCCGCCGTCAGCCGCGCTACCAGCTGCGGCATATCCTGCACCGGAGTGCTCTCGGCCGGAAAAGCCGAGCCGTGCAGGATATGCGCATAGGCTTGCGTACCAGTAAGCCGAACAGAAGCAGACTGCCGCCCGGCGGCGTCCAGCAACAGCTCCCAGAGCGAATCCAAGCTTGCCATGCCGTCAAACAATACAATGCACCCTGGGCAGCCGTACAAAACGATCTTCTTCGCATAATAATCTGCCGATTTGCCAAACCTAGCATCAAGCGCGGACAGGTTTTCCGCAAGGCTTTGCGAAAGCTGCTGCACATCCATCACTCCTTTGTGTGTGCAGTATACCCGCTTTGCCGCAACGGAATACGCGCGCACACCGGATCGGGAGGGTTTGTGCATGAAACTGCTGCTTTGCCGCACTATTATTTTGTATCTCTGTGTTTTGTTTGCCATGCGGCTGATGGGCAAGCGTCAGCTGGGAGAATTGCAGCCGGAGGAGCTGGTATCCACCATCCTGATCTCCAATCTGGCATCCATCTCCATTGAATCAGAAGATGTGCCCATCACCGCCAGTCTGATCCCGCTGTTTCTTATTGCGGCGCTGGAGCTGCTGGGTTCAGTAGTGAGCTTCCGCAGCCAGAAATTCTTCAATTTTCTTTCTGGGCGTCCCAAAACGGTGATTCTGGACGGAAAGATTGATCAGAATGCACTGCGGATGCTGCGGCTGACCACTGCTGACCTGATGGAGGCGCTGCGCGGCAAGGATATCTTTGACCCGCGCAGGGTATCCTACGCCGTAATTGAAACAAACGGCACACTGTCGGCGGCGCTGCGCCCGGAGCAGGAAGCAGCGACTCTGTCCGACTTGCAGCTGAAGGTGCAACAGACACAGGCCACCATCCCTTTTGTGCTGGACGGACAGGTGCTGGAGGATAATCTGCGCTGGTGCGGCAAAGACCGTGCGTGGCTGGAACGCACCGCCACGGCAAACACTGTTCTGCCGCAGGAAATCCTACTGCTTATCGGCAACGAGACCGAGGACTATTTTCTGCTAAAAAAGGAAGGCCGCCAGCCGGGAGGAAAACGATGAAGCGGATCTATGCGTGTATCCTAATCGTGGCGGCGCTGCTGGGGGTATCCCTTTACAGCAGCGGACGGGTGCAGGGCTTTGCACAGGATATCTCAGCTGACTTGGACTGTGCCCTTGAGGCTGTACGGCAGAAGGACTTTCCCACCGCGCGGCAGGCACTTGCCGAGGGTGCAGAGCTGTGCGACACCATGCGGGAGACTATGAGCCATCTGCTGCGCACAGCCGACTACACAGAACTGGAAGCCGCGCTGCGGGCGGCAGACGGATACCTTGAGCAGCAGGCCGCAGAGGAGGCGCTGGGCGAACTGCGCCGCGCACAGGTGGAGGTGGAGCGGCTGGAATGGCTTGCCCGGCGGCTGGTTTAAGATGAGCAAAAAGGACACTGCACGAAACGCCGTGCAGTGTCTTTTGGGGGAATAACCGTTTTGAATATCCTCCGCTTACGCTCTGGATATTATCAGCGGAAATACTATATTTATTTTTACGCTTGTCGAGTCCTGCGGGCCGCGACAAGCAATTTTTTCACAACAAAAACAGACCGAGAGACACCCAAAAGCATCTCTCGGTCTTAAATTATAGTTTACTGGTTTTCCTTGCGGTCGCCCACAAGCTTTTTCAGTTCATCAAGGAAGCTTTCCACGTCCGCAAACTGGCGATAGACCGATGCAAAGCGGATATAGGCCACCTCGTCGATTTTTTTCAGTTCCTCCATGGTCAGCTCGCCGATGCGCACACTGGGGATCTCGCGGTCGTAGGAGCTGAACAAAGCCTGCTCAATGCTGCTGACGGCACGTTCCAGCGTTTCGTAGCTGACAGGACGCTTGGCACAGGCGCGCAGCATGGCGTTGAACAGCTTCTGCCGGTCAAAGGGTTCGCGGGAGTTATCCTTTTTGATGACTACCAGCGGCACTGTTTCCACCACCTCGTAGGTGGTAAAACGCATATGACAGTTCAGGCACTCGCGGCGGCGGCGGATGCGCTCGTTATCTTCAGTCGGGCGGGAGTCGATCACCTTGGATTCCTCCGCACCGCAATAAGGGCACTTCATCGTTTGTTCCTCCGCCTCAGTTTTTCTTTTTGCTGCGCTCGCTCCACAGCACCCATGCCGAGGTGGAAACGCACAGAGAGGTGTACACACCGCTGATCATACCCATCATCAGCGGGAACGCAAAGGTAAAGATACTGTCCAAACCGTAGAGCTTTGCCACAATGCACATCACGCCCAATGCCATCACAGTGGTGATGGTGGTGATCAGGGTGCGGCGGGCAGACTGGTTGACCGACTGGTTGACCAGTTCCTCAAAGCTGCCCTTTTTGCCCATCAGGGCGCGGTTCTCGCGGATACGGTCGTACACCACAACGGTATCATTGATGGAGTAGCCGAGGATGGTGAGCATCGCGGCGATAAAGTTGCCGTCCAGTGCGGTGCGCAGCAGCACAAAGGTGCCGAACACCACCATCAGGTCGTTGACCAGCGCCAGCACTGCCATCATACCACCGGTCAGACCGCCGATGTTCTTGAAGCGCAGGGCGATATACAACAGAATGAGCACCAGTGCAAACACCACAGCTACCAAGCTCTTCTGCAGGAACTTGGTGCCCATGGCTGCGCTGACATTGCTCAGGGACAGCTGGGCAAACTGGTTATCCGGGTAGTTCTCGTTCAGGGAATCCAGCAGGTTCTCCACCTGCTCGGTGGTCACGGTCTCGGTGCCGGGCATGGAGATCTTTAAAGTCTGGTCACCGGTGGCCACGTTCTCGCCGGTCTGCAGGGTCAGGCCGGTGTTTTCCAGCGCCGCAGCAGCGGTCTTTTGCACTGCGGACTGGTCAAAGCTTCCTTCGTAGGACAGGGTGATCATGGCACCGCCGGTGAACTCGGTATCCAGATGCACACCGAACACTGCGGCGCACAGCAGGATGACTGCCATCAGGCAGGCAGAGAAGGTCAGGAACTTTTTGCGCAGGGATACGAAATCCACCGGCTTCTTTTCAGTCTTTTCCTGCCCGGGCTTTGCAGCACCGTAGAGCCACGGGTTGCGCAGTGCCTTGATGGCAGCTGCGCCACGGATCATAACACGGGTAGCGAACACACCGAACACAAAGTTCAGCAGCACGCCGGTGAGCAGTGTATAACCGAAGGCGTAGATGGTGCCTGCGGTAGAGGGTCCGAAGGCGAAGAATACAAAGTGCAGTGCCTTGGCAAACAGGCCATCCGAGGGGCCGAAGGCACCCATGAGCACGATGGCCACGATGACGATGGTCACATTGCCATCAATGATAGGGGTCAGGCCGCGGGCAAAGCCGCTCTTCAGTGCGCCGTCCAGAGATTTGCCGTTTTTCAGTTCCTCCTTGATGCGCTCGGCGGTGATGACGTTGGCATCCACACCCATACCGATAGCCAGAATGATACCTGCGATACCGGGCAGGGTCAGGGTGAAGCTTTCAAATACCGGGAAGTAGCCGGACACAAAGGCCAGCGTAGCCGCCACCTGACCGGCCAGCGCGATGCAGGCCAGAAAGCCCGGCAGACGGTACAGCACCGTCATGAACACCACGATGAGGGCAAAAGCGATCAGGCCGGCCAGCACCATAGCGCCAAGGCTGTTTTCGCCCAGACTGGGGCTTACGGTGGAGTAGCTGTCCACGCTCAAAGCAAAGGGCAGTGCACCGGAGTTGATCTGGCGTGCCATCTTGACCACGGCATCCTGCGTAAAGGGATTGGACGCCGAGCTGGTGATGATGGCCTGTCCGTCGGTAATGGCGGTGTTGACGGTGGCGGTGCTCACGTTTTCGTCGTCCAGCCAGATGCTAATGCTGCCCTTATCGGCGGCCAGTTTGGTGGTGGCATCGCCAAAGGCCTTGGCGCCCTCGGTGGTGAACTTGAGGGCAACGTAATACTCAGAGCTGCCGCCGTTGCTCACAGCACCGTACTGTGCCGAAGCGCTTTCGACCATGGAGCCGTCCAAAATCAGCTCGCCGTCCTTGCTGGCTCCCTCGCGGAAGGTCAGGTAGGCGGTGGTGCCGATCTCCTGAATGGCAGCCTCGGGGTCAAAATCCGTCTCGCCGGACTGCCACGGAAACTCCAGGATCAGGCTGTCGGAGTTGTTGTCCACATACAGCTCGTAGTCGGTCACGTTCAACGCGACCAGACGGTTCTCGATGACCAGACGGGCGGCATCCAGCTGCTCGTCCGTTGCATCGTAGCCATCCGAGGGCACAAAGGTGACGTTGACGCCGCCCTTGATATCCACACCAAAGCGGATATCCTTTGCACCCTTGATGTAGGTGGTGGTCACATCGCCGTATTTTGCCGCCACGCCAAAAAAGGCAGTGTAGACAAACACAACGATCAGCAGCGCGGTAACGACCAGCTGCCATGCTTTGCCTTTTGTTTTCATAAGTCGGGAACCTCCAAAAGCGGCGGCTGTGCAGCCGCCGCCGTTTTTGTTGTGAACCGCAAGTTTTGCCGACGGTTCCTCTCCTCACAGAGCAGCCGTCGTGCCGACCTTTCTGTGATAAAACTCCCCTGCCAGCCCTGCAAAGAGCCCCGCAGAGGAGAATATACAAATTATTTTAAGCCTTAGGCCATATCAGCCAGCAGCTTTTCCACAACGGCCAGACGCACGCAGACGCACAGCAGTTCGGAAGCGGTCTCCACCTCGTCCAGACTGGGATAAGTGGGGGCGATGCGCAGGTGAGAGTCCTGCGGGTCCTTGTGGTACGGGTAAGCAGAGCCTGCACCGGTCAGCACCAGACCTGCGTTCTTGCACAGTTCTGCCACGCGCTTAGCGCAGCCGGGCATGACATACAGGCTGATAAAGTAGCCGCCCTTGGGGTTGGTCCAGTGGGCAATATCGCCGCAGGGGGTGAGGTTGGCGGCAAAGGCGGTCTTGACAGCATCGAAGCAGGGCACCAGACGGCGGCGGTGCTTTGCCATGTGTGCCAGAACGCCCTCCTTGTTCTTCAGGAAGCGGACATGGCGCAGCTGGTTCATCTTATCGTAGCTGATGATCATCACAGAAAAGCGCTTGCACATATACTTCATGCTGTTGTCGCTGCATGCAATGGCAGAAACGCCGGCACCCGGGAAGGTGATCTTGCTGGTGGAAGTGAACATAAACACGCGATCCTGCGTGCCATACTTCTTGCTCACGTTCAGCAGAACGGGGGTCTCGATGATCTCCTCGGTCAGGTGGTGGACGATGTAGGCCTCATCCCAGAAGATCTTGAAATCCGGGGCGGCGGTCTTCATCTTGGCAAAGCGCTCGATGGTCTCATCGCTGTAGGTGTAGCCATCGGGGTTGGAGTACTGCGGCACGCACCAGATACCCTTGATGGTATCGTCCTCAGCCACCAGCTTTTCCACAACGTCCATATCGGGGCCGTTGGGGGTCATGGGCACGCTGATGAGCTCAAAGCCGAACTCCTCAGTAATGGCAAAGTGACGGTCATAGCCGGGCACCGGGCAGAGGAACTTGCGCTTCTCCACCTGAGACCAAGGGCAGGGAGACTCCGGGAAACCGAACACATAACCGATGTTGATGAGGTTGTACATCAGCTGCAGGCTGGAGTTGCCGCCCACGAATACCTCGTTGGGCTTTACGCCGAACACATCTGCAAACAGGGCGCGTGCCTCGCTCAGACCCTCCAGCTCGCCGTAGTTGCGGGCATCGGTGCCTGCATCCGTGGTGTAGTCGGTCATCTTCAGCAGGTCCATTGCCAGATCCATCTGGTGGGGGCCGGGCTTGCCGCGTGCCATATTCAGCTTCAGACCCTTTGCCTGAAACTGCTTATAAGCCTGTTCCAGCGCTGCCTTTTCAGCGGTCAGCGCAGCGCGATCCATCTCGTGATAATTTGCCATTGAATACACACTCCTTTATAGTACTCTTCCTGTTACCCGATACTGTGGCTCGTCTTTTGCGGTATGCCCCTGCCAGAGAACACACGCCGCACGATCCACACTTTACTATTATAGTACATTTTCCTGTCAGAAACAAGAATTTGAAAGCAAAAAGCCCTGTCAAAAGCAAAAAGCTTTTGAAACAGGGCCTTGCAAGCGGGTACACTCCCCTGCTGTGCGGCGATGCCGTCAGCTGAGAGTGGCCTGATTTTTATAGCGTTTGCGCACAGCGCCGTATTCCAGATGTGCCTCGCCGCCCTCCACGGTGTCCTCGTCCACAGTCACGCGGATGATGGTGGCATCGCTGGGCACCTCGTACATGATGGGCAGCAGAATGCTTTCCATCACGCTGCGCAGACCACGGGCACCGGTCTTGCGCTCGATGGTCTTGCGGGCAATGGCGTGCAGGGCTTCGTCCGTGAAGGTAAGCTCCACGTTATCCATGCCCAGCAGCTCTTTATACTGCTTGACCAGACTGTTGCGGGGCTCCTTGAGCACGCGCACCAGCGCATCCTCGTCCAGATCATCCAGCACGGTGATGACCGGCAGACGGCCGATCAGCTCCGGGATCAGGCCAAACTTGACCAGATCGTGGGGCTCCACCTTACGCAGCAATGCACGCTCAGCCTCGGTGGAGTTATCCTTCAGCGCGCTGCCGAAGCCCAGCGCGGACTTATCGGTGCGGCGCAGGATATACTTGTCCAGACCATCAAAGGCACCGCCACAAATGAACAGGATGTTGGTGGTGTCAATCTGGATGAACTCCTGCTGCGGGTGCTTGCGGCCGCCCTGCGGCGGCACGTTGCTGACAGTGCCCTCCAAGATCTTCAGCAGTGCCTGCTGTACGCCCTCGCCGCCCACATCGCGGGTGATGGAGGGGTTTTCGCTCTTGCGGGTGATCTTGTCGATCTCATCAATGTAGATGATGCCGATCTGTGCCTTCTGCACATCAAAATCTGCCGCCTGGATCAGCTTGAGCAGAATGTTTTCCACGTCCTCGCCCACATAACCGGCCTCGGTAAGGGTGGTGGCATCCGCAATGGCGAAGGGCACGCCCAGCATCTTGGCCAGCGTCTGGGCCAGCAGGGTCTTGCCCACGCCGGAGGGACCCAGCAGCAGTACGTTGGACTTTTGCAGCTCCACGTCGCCGCCCTTGCCGCTGAGGATGCGCTTATAGTGGTTGTAGACCGAAACGGACAGCACACGCTTTGCCTCGTCCTGACCGATGACATACTGATCCAGACCTTCCTTGATCTCGGCCGGGGTCATGATGTTGATATCCAGATCTGCGGCAGCGGGCTGGACATGGGCGCGGCTTGCGCTGCCGCGAGCCGGACGGGCGCTTTTGGGCTGATCCGGCTTGTCAGAGAGCAGATCGTGGCACAGGCCGATGCACTCGCTGCAGATATTGACCCCGGGGCCGATGATCATGCGCTCCACTTCGTCCTGATGCTTGCCGCAAAAGCTGCAAACAAGATCCTTTTCGTTTTTGCCGGAATTGTTATTTGCCATAGCTGTTTTTCCTTATCCTGGATAGATTATAGCGGTTTACCGGTGGGCAATGACCTCATCGATCAGGCCGTATTCCTTTGCCTGCTGCGCGGTAAGGTAGTTGTCGCGCTCGGTGTCCTGCTGGATCTTTTCCAGCGGCTGGCCGGTGTACTCGCTGAGCATCCGGTTCATCTTATCGCGGATATAGACCATGTGCTCGGCATGGATCTTGATATCCGTGGTCTGACCGGAAAGGCCGCCGCCCTGACCGCCGATCAGCGGCTGGTGGATCATGATCTCGGCGTTAGGCAGCGCAAAGCGCTTGCCCTTGGTGCCGCTTGCCAGCAGAAATGCGCCCATAGAGGCAGCCATGCCCATGCAGATGGTGGAAACATCGCACTTGATATACTGCATGGTGTCGTGGATGGCCATACCGGCGCTGATGGAACCGCCGGGGCTGTTGATATACAGGCTGATGTCCTTATCCGGGTCCTGCCCTTCCAGATACAGCAGCTGCGCCACCACAAGGCTTGCGGTGGTATCGTTGACATCCTCGCTCAGCACGATGATACGATCGTTCAGCAGACGAGAGAAAATATCATAGGAACGCTCTCCGTGCGCCGACTGCTCGACAACGTAAGGAACAAAACTCATAAAGTTCGCCTCCTGAAAATGGTTTAAGTTTATTGGCAAAATTGACCGATACGGGTTCCCTGTAAAGTTCAGCCGTACCGGTCAATTTTAACAACCTTTGATAAAACGCCTGCGGCGCTTTACAGGGCCCGGCACTGATTACTCAGCGTCAGCAGCCTTCTCAGCCTCTGCGGGCTTCTCCACGATGTTAGCGTGGCTCTTGATGAAGTCGATGGCCTTGGTGCGAGCCAGATCCTGCTTCAGATCCTCGAGGTTGATCAGCTCACGAACCTTGTCCTCTTCCATCTTGTACTGATCAGCAATGCGCTTGATCTCGGCATTGATCTCGTCCTCGGAAGCCTCGATGTGCTCAGCAGCGGCAACAGCCTCCAGAGCCAGACCGATCTTTACCTGCTTCTCAGCCTGCGGCATGAAAGCGGCGCGGAACTGCTCCATGGACTGACCCATATACTTCAGGTAGTCCTCCAGACGCAGACCCTGCTGCTCCACACGGAAAGCAAAGTCGTTGACCATCTCGTCCATGCGGACATCGTACATAGCCTGAGGGATCTCGCCCTCCATGCTCTCGATGACCTGATCGACCAGAGCATTCTCGACAGCCAGATCGTCCTGCTTGTCCAGCTGCTCCTGGTTGTTCTTGCGGATGGAAGCCTTGAACTCGTCCAGAGTGTCGTACTCGGAGCAGTCCTTTGCCAGCTCGTCATCCAGAGCGGGCAGCTCCTTGTACTTGACCTCGTGCAGCTTGATCTTAAAGACAGCAGCCTTGCCAGCCAGCTCAGCAGCCTGATACTCGGTGGGGAAGGTGACGTTCACGTCGAACTCCTCGCCGGCGGAGTGGCCAACGACCTGCTCCTCAAAGCCGGGGATGAAGCTGCCGCTGCCCAGAGTCAGGTTGTAGTGCTCAGCCTTGCCGCCCTCGAATGCGACACCGTCCACAAAGCCCTCGAAGTCGATATCAGCGATATCGCCATTCTGAGCAGCGCCCTCACGGGTCAGCTCACGGGCGTTGCGCTCCTGCACACGCTTCAGCTCAGCGTCCACAGCCTCATCGGTAACAGTATGGACAGTCTTTTCCACGGTCAGACCGTTGTAGCTGCCAACCTTGACCTCGGGCTTCACGGCGACCTTAACGGTCAGGGTAGCGCCCTCTGCCTCGCTGGCAGAATCCACGGTGACCTCAGGACGGCCCACGGGCTCCACACCGGCTTCCTTAACGGCAGCCTCAAAAGCCTCCGGGAACAGCTCGTTGATAGCGTCGTAGGTAAAGACGTCTGCGCCGTACATCTTCTCGATCAGAGCCTTGGGAGCCTTGCCCTTGCGGAAGCCCTGCACAGGGTACTTCTTGCCCTCTTTTTTGAAAACATCGGCAACAGCCTTCTTGAAGGCCTCTGCGTCGATGGAGAACTGCAGTTCTGCCATGCTCTTCTCGAGCTTTTCACACTTGATGAGATTCATTTGTTTATCCTCCACTCAAATATTCTATTGCTCAGGGCAGGAAGTTTTTGCCCGGGGCAACCGCGCACCACGTCCTTGCTGTATGCACACGGAATGCGGGGACGCGCGCGCTCAATTGGGTGCAACAATCGCGTCAAAACTTATTATAGCACGCTCTGGACACAATTGCCATACCAAATTTTTAAATTTTGTCGTTTTTGCCCTTTTATACCGCCGTTAATTGATGCGGTAGGGGCAAAAACGCAGGCCGTCGGCACTTACCAGCTTGTACCGGATGCCGTCCACCTCGCCCTGTACGGCAAACCGGATGGCGTTGCCGTGCAGATGCCCGTAGAAGCAGGTCTTGATGCCGTACTCCTTCAGGGTGGCTACGATCTCCGGGGCGCTGGTACCGGTGTAGACCGGCGGGTAATGCAGGAATACCAGCTTTTCCAGCCCTGGCTCCGCTGCCTGCAAGCTCATGCGCAGGCGGCCGATCTCGCGGTTCATCACCTTTTCATCGTGGGGCTCGCCCACATCGAACAGCCAGCCGCGGGTGCCGCAGATAGCGTACCCTTCCACGCTGTAAGAATTGTTATGCAGGATATGCAGGGTATCGAAGCCCTCTGCCTTGAGGTAGGCATTCATCTTGTTGGCGGTGGACCACCAGTAATCGTGGTTGCCCTTCATGATGATCTTCTGCCCGGGCAGCTGCTGCAAAAAGGCAAAGTCTTTGCGGGTATCGGTCAGGCGCATAGCCCAGCTGATATCCCCCGCCAGCACGATGGTGTCCTGCGGGGTGATGAGCTTGCGCCAGTTTTTCTCCAGCCTGTCCACATAATCGTTCCAGCCGGGGAAGATATCCATCGGCTTGGATGCGACCAGAGAAAGATGGGGGTCGCCAAGCACAAAAAGTGCCATAGTCTGTTTACTCCTGTTCTGTCTGTCCGCAGAAGCTTATGCCTGATAGCCCAGCGCCACCTCGGCGATCTGTGCCGGGGCAATGACGGTATCAAAGCGCTCCGGCTTGCTGCGCAGAGCGGCAAGGCTTGCCGGTGCGGCGTGGCCGGTGGCAACCTCCAGCTGCTGCATGGCTTCAAAATCGTTTTCCGGGGCAGTTTTGCCCAGTGCGCTCAGCACGCTGCGGGGGAACTTGAAGGGCGATGCGGTGGAAAGCACCACCATGGGCACGCCCTGCCGCTTTTTCTGTGCAGCCACATGGAAGGCCACGGCGGTGTGGGTATCGCACAGGTAGCCGTCCTTTTCGTAGCGGGAACGGATCTCCTCTGCCACCTCGTTCTCGCTGCTCCAGCCGCAGGAGAAGGTCTGCTGAATGGCAGCCAGCGTCTCGGGACGGACGGTGTAACTGCCGGTGGCAGCCAGCTGCTGCATAAAGCCCGCCACCTCGGCATCGCTGCCGGTCACATGGTACAGCAGGCGCTCCAGATTGGAGGACACCAGAATGTCCATGCTGGGCGAGGTGGTCTTGAAGAACTCCCGCTTTGCGGTGTAAGTACCGGTGGTGAGGAAATCGGTCAGCACATTGTTCTCGTTGGAGGCGCAGACCAGCTTGCCCACGGGCAGACCCATCTGCTTTGCGTAATAACCGGCGAGGATATCGCCAAAGTTGCCGGTGGGCACACAGAAGTCCACCTCGTCACCGAAGGTGATCTTACCGGCCTTGAGCAGCTGGGCGTAGGCGGCAAAATAGTAGACGATCTGCGGCACAAGACGGCCCCAGTTGATGGAGTTGGCACTGGAAAGACGGATGTTCCGCTTTTCCAGCTCGGCAGCGATGGCCTTATCGCCGAACACCTTCTTTACGCCGGTCTGGGCATCATCAAAGTTGCCGCGCACGGCGTACACAGCAACGTTAGCGCCCTCCTGCGTTGCCATCTGCAAACGCTGGATCTCGCTGGTGCCGCCGGTGGGGTAGAACACAGCGATCTCCACACCGGGGATATCATGGTAGCCGTCCAGCGCAGCCTTGCCGGTATCGCCGCTGGTAGCCACAAGGATCAGAGTTTTTTCAGTGCGGCCCAGATTCTTTTTGGCCTCCACCAGCAGCTTGGGCATCAGCTGCAGGGCGTAATCTTTAAAGGCACAGGTCGGGCCGTGCCACAGCTCGAGGGCATAGGTGTCCCCTTCCACCGGGGCAAGATAGCCTGCCTTGCCGCCAAAAGCAGCCCCGTAGGTGCTGCGGGTGGCCTCGGTCAGGAAGGCGGGGTCGTAATCGGTCAGGTACTCCCGCACAACGGCTGCTGCCAGCGCGGGGTAATCCAGCCCGCACAGGGCTTTTACATCCACCTGCGGAAAACTTTCCGGCACAAACAGACCGCCCTCATCGGACAGCCCCTGTGCAATTGCCTGAGAAGAAGTTACTTTGCGGTTCTGATCTCTGGTACTGAAAAACTGCATGGTCATCGCTCCTTTTCGCCACGGAACGTGCCGGGCACGTTCCCGGTTGTACGGCAAAACCCTCGCTTTGCCGCATACTTCCCACCGGTGCCACGGTTTCTGCCTAAGGTTCGCAGAGAAAGGCACCCTTTATAATATGTACCATCCAGCGCCCGCTGTCAAGAGGAACTACCTCTGCAACGTCAAAACGCACCGGTTCTTCGCTTTGGCCGGTCTGCTGCAAATACCCTTGTGCAGCGCAGATCAGCCGGTGCTGCTTGGCCGGGTCTACGGCGGCAGCGGGTCGCTGCAGCATTCCTTGGCTGCGGGTCTTTACCTCGCAGATGACGATGGTGCCGTCCGGCTCCCGCAGCACAAGATCCAGCTCTCCCATGCGGGTATGATAGTTATGCGCCAGCAGCTGCGCACCCTGCTTCTGATACCAGCGGGCAGCGGCAGCTTCTCCCCTGCGGCCGGTCTCGGCGCGGTTCATTTGCCGCTCTCCGGCCAGTAGCCCTGCTTTTTAAGGAAGCTGCGGCGGTAGAACGGCTGGATGCCGTACTGCGCGATCAGCTCGTAATGCAGCTTTGTGGGGTAACCCTTGTGCTTTGCCAGCTGATACTGCGGGTACTGCTTGTCCAGCTCCAGCATATAGCGGTCACGGCTGACCTTGGCCAGCACTGAGGCCGCACCGATGCTGGCGCTGGTGGCATCGCCCTTGACCACCGGCTGTGCCGGGATCTGCAAGCCTGCGGGGGTGCGGTTGCCGTCCACCAGCACCAGATTGGGCACGATGTCCAGCTCTTCCACCGCCTGCTGCATCCCGCCCATGGTGGCGTTCAGGATGTTTTCCCGGTCGATGACCTCCGGCCCCACAAAGACGATGCGGTAGGCCAGCGCCTTTTCGCAGATCTCGTCAAACAGTGCTTCGCGCTTTTTCTCGGTCAGCTTTTTGGAATCGTTGATGCCGTACACCGGGTTTTCCGGATCCAGAATACAGGCCGCTACGCACACAGGGCCGCAAAGCGGGCCGCGCCCGGCCTCGTCCACACCGGCAAAGCAGCCGTACTGTCTGCGCACCTCGGCATCAAAGGCGTACAGCGGAGCCGAGATCTCCTCATCCGAGCGGCGCTTCATTCCTCGTTCTCCTCGGCAAAGTCGGCCAGATCGTCCCGCTGCGGCGGGCGCTCCAGCGAGATGCGACCCCACTTGCAGGCGCGGAACTCGTCCACCAGCATGATGGCGCAGCGCTCGGTGTTCACCTCGCCGCCGCGCACCAGCAGCCCGCGCTTGCGACCGATGGCCTCCAGCAGCTCATAGGGCGGCAGCGACAGCGTTTCGGCATCCAGCTTGTAGCGCTGTGCCACAAGGTCGGGATAGTTGCGGCGCACCTCGTCCAGCAGGTTCATGGCCAGCTCTTCCACATCCAGAATGTCGTCCTTGATGGAGCCGATGAAGGCCAGATTAGAGGCGATGGTCTTGGAATCAAACTTTTTCCACAGCACGCCGGGCATATCCAGCAGGTCGAACTTTTCGGTGCTGACCCACTGCTTGCCCTTGGTCACGCCGGGGCGGTCTGCCGCCTTGGCGCGGGCAGAGCCTGCAAAGGTGTTGATAAAGGTGGATTTGCCCACGTTGGGGATGCCGCACAGCATTACCTGCGTTTTGGCACCGCCCATGCCGCGGTTCTGGCGGCGCTCCAGCAAGCCGGAAAGCTCCTTTTCAATAGCCACCTTTACGGCGTTTGCGCCGCCCTTCTGCTTGGCGCTAATGGCCACGCAGCCGGCCTCTGCGGCGTGGAAGTAGCGGATCCACTCCTCGGTCACAGCCGGGTCGGCAAGGTCGGCCTTGTTCAGCGCATAGAGCTTGGGCTTGCGGTCGGTGATGCGCTCGATCTCCGGGTTCAGGCTGGAAAGCGGGATGCGCGCATCCAGCAGCACAAGGCTGGCATCAACGTGCTGGATCTCCTGCTCCATCATGCGCAAAGTCTTGGTCATGTGGCCCGGGAACCACTGAATATTGTATTGGTTTGTAAACCGGGTATCCATTTCGTTCATTTTACCACCCCAAAATCTGTAAAGGGCATAAAGCACAGCAGCACTTTGCCCAGAATATCACGCTCGTCAATGCAGCCGACATAAGAGGAGCGGCTGTCCAGCGATTCGTTGCGGTTGTCCCCCATCACAAACAGAGTGCCCTCAGGCACCGTGAACGGAAACTGCACATCGTAGCCCAGATAGGTGGGAGCTGCAATGTAGTCCTCCTGCAAAAGTTCACCGTTCACCGTGACCGTACCGGCATCGTAATCAATGCTGATGGTGTCGCCGCCTTTGGCGATGATCCGCTTGACCAGCGGCTTACCGTAGACGGTGTAGCTATCCACGATGACCACATCGCCCCGCTGCGGGGTGTAGCCTGCCGCCCAGACGATAAGCTTATCGCCGTGGGTCAGGGTGGGCACCATAGAGCGCCCGTCCACCTGAATGATGCGGAAGAAAAACGAAAAGATCAGAACCAGCACCAGCGCTGCGGAGATGAGCGCTTCGTACCATTCCAGTATGCCCTGCCCGCGCACTGCGGGGGCAGACTGCTGCTGTTTTTCCATAGCCTTGCCACCAGCCTTTCCTGATTTTACACATACGCCCGGGCTTTGAAAAAGAAAAAAGGGACAACAAGTTGTCCCTTTTCTCCCGGTTTCAAATCGGGGATGATCAAATATCGCTCTTGACCTTGGCAGCCTTGCCCGTACGGCCACGCAGATAGAACAGCTTTGCGCGGCGAACCTTGCCCTTGCGGACAACAGTGACCTTCTCAACGAAGGGGCTGTTGACGGGGAAGACACGCTCGATGCCGACACCGTAAGCCACGCGGCGAACGGTGAAGGTCTCTGCAACGCCGCCGTGCTTCTTAGCGATGACAGTGCCCTCAAAGGCCTGAATGCGCTCACGGTCGCCGTCCTTGATACGAACATCAACGCGGACGGTATCGCCAACGTTGAACTGAGGCTTTTCAGCCTTGATGCTGCCTTCAGAAATAATCTTCAGTGCGTCCATTTTTGAATCCTCCATTTGTTTTTAGACGTTCATGCACGGCATAGCCGTCAGAGGACCGCCCGTTTAATGATAAATACTTGTCATTAACCCCGCTGTGGTCTCAGCGGACACTAACGCCTTAATAGGATAGCACAAAACCGGCTTGAATGCAAGCAATTTAGCGAAAAATCTTGCAAAAATTTTCTGTTTTGCCCGGTAGACGGACTTTTGCGCAGCTTTAGACAAACAGCTGCCGGTCTGCCGTTAAAAATTTGGTGCGTAGGATGTTAGCGCTTGCGGCAGGCAGGCCGAACTTTTCTTCCAGAAAACCGGTAAGCAGCGAGGGGTTCAGGTTCAGTTCCTGCGCAGCGGGCAGGCAAAGGTCCAGCTGCACGGTGTCCCCCAGTGCGGTATAGCGCAGCTGCGGGATATGTTCTTTAAGATCCACGATCTTTTTGCCGCGCTTGCTGTGCTTTTCCACGGGGGCTGTCTCCAGCGCGTTATACTGCTCCAGCACCGCAGCGGCAGCCGCCGGGTAGCTGATGCAGTAGCATGCAAAGGCGATGCTGTCCGCCTTCATCTCCACCGGAGCCACACGGGTAACGTGGATACCGGCGGGCATGATAGCGTTGAGCGCAGTCTGCCACTGGGAAAAATCCGGGGCCTCGGCCTCGGTCTTGACGTCCACGCACTCGCACTCGCTCTCCTGTCCCAGCGAGAGCGGGCAGGCAAAGGTCATGTAGATATGAGGGTTAAAGCCAAGCGTATGCCACACCGGCAGACCGCTGCGCTTGAGCACCCGCTGCATCACCCGCTGCAGATCCAGCAGGGAGATATAGGAGGCTTCATTTTTCTTTTCAAACGAGATTCTGACTGTAATCAAAGCAGGGACCTCCTAACAGATGGTTGGCGCCGCAGGCGTTGCAGGCACGGTTGCAGGGCGGGGTGGTCTGGGCGGCCAGAGCCTTGTTGTACTCCCGCACCAGATACTCGTGGGTGATGCCGTAGTCCATGTGAGACCACGGGGTCACCTCGTCCAGTGCGATGGGGCGCTGGCAGTAGAAGGCGGGGTCGATGCCCAGATCCGCAAAGGTCTGCATCCATGTATCGTACTTGAAGCACTCTTCCCAGCCGTCGAAGTAGCAGCCGCGCTTGTATGCCTCTACGATGACCGGGGCAAGGCGGCGGTCGCCCTTGGCGAACACGCCCTCCAAAAAGCTGGTGGTACTGTCGTGGTAGTTCACCTTGATCTTGCGGCTGTGCACGCTTTCCAGCAGATGCTTCTGCTTGGCCTGCAGGGTCTCGGCGGTATCCATGGGCACGAACTGGAAGGGGGTGTGGGGCTTGGGCACAAAGCAGGCGCAGCTGATGGTCACCTGCACGCCGCGTCCCTTGGAGTGGTTCGTATTCTTGTAGTAGAGGTCTACCACCTTCTGAGCGGTCTCGGCAATGCCCTCGATATCCTCCATGGTCTCGGTGGGCAGACCCATCATGAAGTAGAGCTTGACCGAGGTATAGCCTGCGTTAAAGGCGATGGTACAGGTCTTTTCGATCTCGTCCCAAGTGACGTTTTTGTTGATGACATTGCGCAGGCGCTGGGTACCGGCCTCGGCAGCAAAGGTCAGGCCGCTCTTGCGCACCTTGGTGGTTTTTTCAATGAGGCTCTGGGAGAAGTTGTCCACACGCAGGGAGGGCAGCGACAGGCTGACGTGCTCCTTGGGTGCCCACTCGTTCAGATCGTCCAGCAGTTCTTCCAACTGACCGTGGTCAGAGGTGGAAAGGCTGGAAAGGCTCAGTTCCTCGTAGCCGGTGTTGGCGCACAGATCCTGTGCCGCCTTGTTCAGCAAACTGGCATCGCGCTGGCGCATGGGGCGGTACAAGAAGCCCGCCTGACAGAACCGGCAGCCGCGCACGCAGCCGCGCAGCACCTCGATGCTGGCGCGATCCTGAATAGCACCCACCATAGGCACCACAAAGTTGGTGGGCGGGGCGAACTGGTTCAGATCCTTGATGATGGCCTTTGTGATGCGCGCGGGGATGCCCGGCTCGTTGGGGGTGATGGCCTTGACCGTGCCATCCTCGTGGTAGGTGACATCGTAGAAGGCCGGAATGTACACGCCCGGGATCTTTGCAATGTTGAACAGCAGCTGCTTTTTGGAGATGCCCTCTTTTTTGGCCTTTTCGATCTCGGCGCAGATGGCGGGCAGTTGGTTTTCGCCCTCGCCCAGCTGGATAACATCAAAGAAATCCGCAATAGGCTCCGCGTTGCAGGCACAGGGACCGCCCGCTACGATCAGCGGCCAGCGGTCATCGCGGTCTTTGGAGTAGAACGGGATACCTGCCAAGTCCAGCATGGCAAGGATATTGGTATAGGAAAGCTCGTACTGCAAGGTAAAGCCCACAGCATCAAAGGCCGTGAGAGGGTCCTTGCTCTCCATGGTGTACAACGGCAGCTGCAGGCGCTCCATCTCTGCCTTCATATCCAGCCAGGGCATAAAGGCGCGCTCACACCACCAGTTTTCGTGGCTGTTGAGCAGCTCGTACAGGATCTTTTCGCCCAGAAAGGACATTCCCACCTCGTAGGTATCCGGGAAGCAGAAGGCAAAGCGCACATCCACCTTGTCCTTTTCTTTATAGATACTGCCGGGCTCGCCGCCGGTATAGCGACCGGGCTTCTGCACCCGTCCCAGCGCTTCTTTCAGTTTGGGATCAAACATCGGGTCCTCCATAAACAATCCGTTTTTTGCGTTCTTTTTATTTTACCCCAAATGTGCCGGTTTTGCAATCGTTTCCGGCGGTTTGTGCATACTTTCCGTGTTTTTGCTGCCACAGCGCCCCTGCACACGCCGTCATCTGTGCACCATCCAGCGGCGGGATTGGCAAAAGGTTGAACAGCCCCGTCAGCAGATTCGCCGCCCAGAACGCGCTGCCGCGGATGGTGGTGGTCTGTGAAAGGCGCAGCGCCCACACCCCGGCAAGCAAAAAATTGACCGCAGGCCCGGCGGCGGCAAGCACGAGCCGCTGGCGCGGGGAAAGCCTCTCCCCTGCCGTGCGCATACAAAAGCCGGTCATGGTCACCTCGATGACCGGCAGATGCCTTTGCTGGATGCAGTAGACGAGGATGTGCCCCAGTTCGTGCAGAACAGCCGCCAGTAGCCCCAGACGCAGAAAGCCGCTGGCATCAAAATACAGCAACAGGTATACCACACCGCACAGTAGCACAGGGTCCCGGAATATAAGCTTCCCGGCCCGTACCCGGCTCATGGGGCATTCTCCAGCAGGGCGGCGGGGTCGCAGGCAGCGCCCTGCTGCCACAGCTCCAGATGCAGGTGCGCACCGGTGGCGCGCCCTGTCTGCCCTACCGTACCCAGCGTCTGCCCGGCCTGTACCACCTCTCCTGAGCGGACATAGAGGTATTGCAGGTGCGCATAGTGGGTCTCGCAGCCATCCGGGTGCAGGATACGCAGATGGTTGCCGTAGCTTGGGCTGTATGCCGCCGCAGTCACCACACCATCCTGCACTGCCCGCACCGCTGTACCCGCCGCACAGGCAAGGTCGAGCCCCTGATGAAACGCAGGCTTGCCGGTAAAGGGGTCTGTTCGCTTGCCATAGACATCCGAGACGCGCCACACCGCAGTATCCAGCGGAAAACAGTACTTTTTCGTATTCCGCGCGGCCTGCACCGGTAGTGCAGCCAGCAGGCAGAGTGCCAGCCCTGCCTGCACCAGCGCCACAACGCCCCACCGCCGTCTGCGTATTTTTGCTGCCTGTCCACTTCGTTTTGCTCGCATACGCTATCCCCCCTATCCTGAAAAGTGTATGCACAAGCGGCAGGCGGGAGAACATAAACAAAAAAGCAGAGCCGCCGCACAAATTTCTGCGCAGCAGCTCTGGTTTTTGTTTATATGATTTTACAGATCAGCGCCGGAAAAAGCTCCCAATGCGTTCCAGCAGGCTCTTTTTCTTAGGTGCGGTGACAACAGGCTTTACAACCGGGCGGGGTGCAGCCGGAGCTTTGGGGGCGGGCTGCGCAGCGCGGGGCTTATTGTTCAGCATCTGCTCCAGCGCCTCGTAGTGATCGGGCTGTTGTGCCGCCGGGGCGGCCTTCTCGGCCTTTTCCGGCGCAGGCTGGAACACATGGGGCAGCTCCTGTTTGAGCTGTTCCACAGTGACTTCCTGACAGACTGCCGCCGGTTTTTCTGCTTCAGGCGCAGGGGTGGTGCACTTCCACGGCTCGGTGCGCTGCCAGTCGTTGCGCAGCAGCTCGTACATGCCCATCTGACTGTTGACCAACGGTTCACCCTCGGCGGGCTTTACCTTCTGGTAGTTACCGTTGGCATCCATGACCCGGGCATTGACGTTATCCCGCAGCTGCAACTGAAGGATATCGGTGAGCTTTTGCACCAGAACAGGATCCTCTACCCGCACGCCGACCTCCACGCGGCACTCGGTATTGCGGGTGAGGAAGTCACCGGAGGCAATATAAATGCGGGTATGGGTGCCATCGAAGAAGCTGTAAATACGGCCATGCTCAAGATACCGTCCCACCAGACTGCGGATGTGCAGGTTCTCGGTTTTGCCGGGCACCTCTGCGCGCACGCAGCAGATGCCGCGCACGATCATATCAATGCGCACCCCGGCGCAGCTGGCTTCCTGCAATTTGAGGATGATGTCCCGGTCGCTGATGGAGTTGTTTTTCAGGATCATGGAAGCCGGACGACCCATGCGGGCGGCAGCGATGACGTGATCCATCTCGTCCAGCAGCACGCTCTTGAAGCGCAGCGGGGCAACCAGCATCTTGTCGCTTTCCTCGGTGAGCTGCTGCACAGCCAGATTGCGGAACACTTTGGAGGCTTCCTCGCCGATGCGCTCGTCTGCGGTGATGAAGGAATAATCGGTATACAGTTCGCTGGTTTTTTCGTTGTAGTTGCCGGTACCGATCTGGGTGATATAGGAGTAGCCCTCTGCGCCCTTGCGGGTGATGAGGGTCAGCTTGGAGTGCACCTTATAATCCTCGAAGCCGTAGATGACGGTGCAGCCGGCGCTTTCCAGCTGCTTGGACCAGTCGATGTTGTTCTGCTCGTCAAAGCGGGCGCGCAGCTCTACCAGCGCCACCACTTCCTTGCCGTTTTCGGCTGCTTCCATCAGCGCCTGCACGATCTGGGACTCCCGCGCCATGCGGTAAAGGGTCATCTTGATGGAGATGACGTCCGGGTCCTGTGCGGCCTTTTTGAGCATGGCGATAAAGGGGCGGATGGACTGGTACGGGTAGCTGAGCAGCACGTCATGCTTCTGTACCTCAGTGGCCAGATCATAATCCGGCGGCGGCAGCATGGGGCGTGCGGGGGTATAGAACAGCGCCGGGTGCCCCTCGGTCTCCATGCGGCCGGAAAGCTTGAAGAAGAAACTCAGGTCCAGCGGGCTCTTTTGCAGAAATACCCGCTTGCGGGTCAGCTCCAGACGGCTGCACAGCAGCCGCTCCACCTCCGGTGCCGGGGCGGGGGTGATCTGCAAACGGACAGCGGCCAGCTTGCGGCGGCGCCGGAGCAGCTCGGTCATGATCTCACGATAATCAATATCGTGATCCATCATGCCCTCTTTTACGTCGATATCCGCGTTGCGGGTGACCCGGAACAGACATTTTTCCTGTATGGAATCCTTGCCGAAGATGCTGGACGCATAGTGCAGCACCAGCTCCTCGGTGAGTGCAAACTGCACAGCGCCGTCCTTTTTGATAAAGTGCATCCGCTCCATCTGGCTGGAGATAGGCACGATGCCAAGACTTTGCTCCTGCGTATGCTTTTCCTTGAGAAGCACACCAAGATAGATCTCCTTATTGCGCAAAAACGGAAACGGATGGCGGTTATCTACGATCTGCGGGCTGAGGATGGGGAACAGCTCCGACTGGAAGTATTTTTTCCAGAGATGCTCTTCCTCCTTGGTCAGGTGGTCGAAATCCACCTTATGGTAGCCGTTCTCCGCCAGATTTTCCAGCGCCTTTGCGTAGAATTTATCGCATTCCTCTTGCAGCTGCGCCGTTTTGGGCATAATGGCGGCCAGCTGCTCGGCGGCGGTCATGTTGGTCTTGTTTTCCCGCTTTTCCTTTTTGGTCTTGCTCTGCTCAAGGTTTGCGCGCTCCTGCAAGGAGCCCACGCGCACCATGAAAAACTCGTCCAGATTGGAGCCGTAAATTGCCAGAAACTTGATCCGTTCGCCAAGCGGGACGTTCTTGTCCTTGCCCAGCGCCAGAACGCGGCGATTGAAATCCAGCCAGCTCAGTTCGCGGTTGATAAAGATCGATTCGTCACTCATAACAATATATCTCCGTATTTCCTCTTTGACCAAGGCAGCAAGCAGGCTACACCCTAGCGGACATACGCCTGCCCTGCCCATGAATCCACCATTGCTTGGGTAATGCCCGGCACCTGCGCGGCATCCTCCACCTGTGCAAACGGGCCGTACTGCGCCCGGTAGTCCAGTATAGCCTGAGCATTGCGTGGGCCGACACCGGGCAGAGTGCACAAAGCATCCGCATCGGCTGTGTTCAGCTCCACCTGTGTGTACGCTGCCAGTTCCTTTGTGTCCGGCAGTGTCTGCGGCTTTTGCGACCGCAGCGGCACTGCGAAGCAAAACGCCAGCCCTGCGCAGACCCCTGCGACGGCAAGGCACAGCAGCAGAAACAGCCTTTCGCGGCGCTTTTTGTCCGGCATAGTTTCTTCTCCCATTCTACCTGATTTTTTGCCAAAAAGAAAGCCCTCTGCGGAAAAATCACAGAGGACTTTGCATAAGTTTTACACGGATTTTTCAGCAGCACGCACCATGCGGTACAAAACCTCCACGGCAGCGCCACCGGCGGCATCCGTCAGGGTGATCTGCCTGGCGGCAAGGCGCAGCTCTGCCGGGGCATCGGCGGCAACAGCGCTGTGCTCCACAGCCTGCACCAGCTCCAGCATGGGCTGACTGCCAGCCAGCACCAGAACCTGTTCTGCACCCACCTGCGCCATGGTGCAGACGGTGTCCAGCATTTCCCGGCCGGAGATGCGCTTGGGGGTAAGGACAAGGGTGTCCGGGGCGATACGTTCGCCCAGCAGGGCAACACGATCTCCAATGGCCTTTTCCGCCAGCGAGATCAGGGGCACAGACTTGCTGTCCTGATACAACAGCACCCGCAGCACCTGCTCGGGGTGGATATCAGCGGCGTTTGCCAGCAGATAGGGGGTCCACTCCTGCCGCAGATGGCGCTCCAGTGCGTTGCTCATGCGCAGCACCCGGGTGGTGCCATCCTGCATCTGCACGGCGACACCCACGCCGGGGGTGTCCGGCAGGCAATTGAAAAGCTCCTGCTGCTGGGCAAAGCTGCACAGAGGCACCCGGTTGCCATCGGCATAGTGGTAGGCCATAGTGCCGCCGCACACCAGCGCAGGCGCTGCCAGACGCACGCTGCCCAAAATGGAGCGCACGGCACGCGGAGAGCGCTGCGAAAAAACGGTCAGTCTGCCGCCGCGGCTGCTGAACAGCTGCAAAACGTCCCGCACCACCTGGGTCAGATTGCCATCCTCGCCCAGCAGCAGGTTATCCAGATCACAGAGCACCAGAGTGGATGCCAGAGAATCGTTCATGTGTTTTTCCTCCTGAGAGTTGCGAGAAAATGGGTAAAGTAGTCCGGCAGCTCAGAATCGAACCGCAGCTGCTCCCCGGTAATGGGGTGGATAAAGCCCAGCGTTTTGGCGTGCAGGCACTGACCGTGGAGGCTGGTGATGCAGTTGTGAGGGCCGTACACCGGATCCCCCGCCACCGGATGGTGGATGGAGGCCATGTGTACGCGGATCTGATGGGTGCGGCCTGTCTTTAGGCGACATTCCAGCAGGGTGAACTCGCCCAGCCGCTCCAGCACCTTATAGCCGGTATAAGCGTACTTGGTGTGGGGCTCGGTGGCCGGGTAGACCGCCATTTTTTTGCGGTCGGTCTTGCTGCGGCCAAGGTTCGCTTCCACAAAGCCCTCGTCCTGCGCAAAGCCGCCGTAGACCACCGTCTGGTAGGCGCGCTCCACGCTGTGCACCGCCATCTGCTGGGAAAGGCCGATGTGGGTAGCGTCGTCCTTTGCCACCACCAGCAGGCCGCTGGTGTCCTTATCAATGCGGTGGACGATGCCGGGGCGGATCTCGCCGCCAATGCCGGAAAGGCTGCCCTTGCAGTGCCACAGCAGGGCGTTGACCAGCGTGCCGTCCGGGTTGCCGGGCGCGGGGTGCACCACCATGCCCTTGGGCTTGTTGACCACCAGCAGATGGGAGTCCTCGTAGACGATGTCCAGCGGGATATCCTGCGGCACGGCCTCGATGGGCTTTGCGTCCGGGATCTCCAGCAGCACGGTGTCCCCTGCCTTGAGCTTCAGGCTTTTGGCAACGGTTTTGCCGTTGCACTGCACATGCCCCTCGGCCACCAGCGCCTGCAGCGCCGAGCGGGACAGGCCGGTGTCCTCGCCGCTGAGAAAGCGGTCGATGCGCTGCCCGGCAGTCTCCTGCTCTACGATAAATTCACGCTGTTCCATGATTTACTGCTCCTTGGAGGCATCATCGGCGTGGAGCTCATCCAGAAAGATCACCAGCACCCACAGTGCCACACCCACGCAAACGCAGATATCCGCAAAATTGAACACGGCAAACCGCATGAACAGCAGGTTGATGTAGTCCACTACCTCGCCGTTGAGCACACGGTCGATCAGGTTGCCGATACCGCCGCCCAGCACCAGCACCAGCGCCGCCTGCTGCAAGTACTTGCCGCGGCTGCGGAAAAACAGGCCGTAGGCGACCGCCAGCAGCGCCGCGCTTGTGGCGATGATCAGGAACAGCTGCTTGCCGCTGAGCAGGCTGAAGGCCATGCCCTGATTGAGCACGAACCGCAGCTCCACCACATGGGGGATGAACGGCATAGCGCCTACCGGCTGCAACGCCTGCACTGCCCACAGCTTGATTAGCTGGTCGATGCCGACCAGAGCCGCCACAGCTGCCAGATTGAAGAGTACAAATGCCATTAGCTACCTCATTTCTGCTATAAAAAACGGCGCTCCCCGGTCAAGGGAGCGCCGCCCTTTTACAAAACAGATTTGTATTTATGCGGGACGCTTATGCTTCCACAACGCTGGCGCAGCGTGCGCACAGGGTGGGGTGTGCGGGGTGGCTGCCGATGGAAGCAGAGTACTTCCAGCAGCGCTCGCACTTGTCGCCGGTGGCGTGTGCAGCTGCAACGCCCAAGCCCTCGACAGCGCTGGCAGCGCCGCCCTCACCCTTGACCAGCTCCACATGGGAGACGATCATCAGGTCGGCCAGCTCGTCCATGGGGATGCTGTTCAGCAGGTCATAGACGGCATCGTTGCAGTACAGGGTGACGGAAGCTTCCAGAGAAGCACCGATGAGTTTTTCAGCACGGGCCTGCTCCAGCACCTTCTTGACCTCGTCGCGCACGGCGATGAGCTGTGCCCACTTTGCCTTGAAGGCATCGTCGGCGGCGTACTGGCCAGCCTTGGGCATCTGCTCGAACACCACATACTTGTTCATGCCCTCGGTCTTGGGCATGAAGTCCCAGATCTCCTGACTGGTGAAGCACAGGATGGGGGCAATGATCTTGTCCAGAGCGACAAGAATCTTGTACATGGTGGTCTGGGCGGCCTTGCGGGCTGCGCCGTTGGTGCAGTACAGACGATCCTTGGTAACGTCCAGATAGAAGTTGGACATAGCCACCACGCAGAAGTTGTACACGGCGTGGTAGACCTTGTTGAAGTCGTACACAGCGTAGCCTGCGTTGGTGTTGACGATCAGGTCATCCAGCGCAGCCAGTGCCCAGCGGTCGATATCCTGCAGCTGGTCGTCTGCAACACAATCGGTGTTGGGGTCAAAGCCGTCCAGATTGCCCAGAATGAAGCGGGCGGTGTTGCGGATCTTGCGGTAAGCCTCGCTGAGCTGCTTGAAGATGTTCTTACCGGCGCGCACGTCCACGGTGTAGTCGGAAGAAGCCACCCACAGACGGATGATATCTGCGCCGTAGTCCTTGATGATCTCGCTGGGCTCCACGCCGTTGCCGGCGCTCTTGTGCATCTGCTTGCCCTGCTCGTCCACAACCCAGCCGTGGCACAGCACGGACTTATAGGGTGCGCAGCCCTTGCTTGCAACGCTGGTCAGCAGGCTGGACTGGAACCAGCCGCGGAACTGGTCGCCGCCTTCCATATACATATCGGCGGGGAAACGCAGCTCGGGACGCTCGTCCAGCACGGCGGCATGGGTGGAGCCGGAGTCGAACCAGACGTCCATGATGTCGGTGTCCTTCTCCCACTCGGAAGCGCCGCACTTTTCGCACACTTCGCCTGCGGGGATGATCTGCTCGGCATCGTATTTATACCATGCGTCAGAGCCTTCCTTGCGGAACAGGGCGCTGACAGCCTTGATGGTAGCATCGGTAATGTGGTAGGTGCCGCACTTCTTGCAGTAGAAAGCGGGGATAGGCACGCCCCAGGTGCGCTGACGGCTGATGCACCAGTCGTTGCGGTCACGCACCATGCCGGTCATGCGGTCGTGACCCCAATCCGGCATCCAGGTGACGGTATCAATTGCCTTGTACACGTCCTCGCGGAACTTGGCAATGGAGCAGAACCACTGCTCGGTAGCGCGGAAGATGATGGGGTTGTGGCAGCGCCAGCAGTGGGGGTACTGGTGCTTGATGTGCACCTGACCCATCACAGCGCCGGAGGCAGTCAGGTCGGCCAGAATGGTCTTGTTGGCTGCCCACACGCGCTGACCAGCGTACTTACCGGCCAGTTCGGTCAGGTAACCGCCGTCGTCCACAGGCACAGTGATAGGCACCTGCGGATACTTCTGGCAGACGTTGAAGTCGTCCACGCCGTGGCCGCCTGCGGTGTGCACGCAGCCGGAACCGCTTTCCAGCGTGACGTGGTCGCCCAGAATGACCCAGCCCTCCTTGGGCAGGTAGACGTGGTTGTAGCGCATCAGCTCGAACTCAGCGCCGGAAACGGGCTCGCCCACGATCTCGTAGTTCTCGATGTGGCAGGCATCCATGACGCTCTTGACCAGATCGGTCGCCATGATGTGGTACTCCTCGCCGATCTTGACGAAGGAGTACTCGAACTGACCGTTCAGGCAGATAGCCTCGTTGGCGGGCAGGGTCCAAGTGGTGGTGGTCCAGATGACGAAGTAGGTCTTATCCATGGGGATGCCGTACTTTGCCAAAACACCGTTGGGGTCCTGCGAGACGTGGAAGCGCACAAAGATAGAATCACAGTCGTCCTCGCCGTACTCGATCTCGGCTTCTGCCAGCGCGGTGCGGCAGTCCGGGCACCAGTACACGGGCTTCAGGCCCTTGTAGATGTAGCCCTTCTTGGCCATCTCGCCGAAGATCTCGATCTGACGCGCTTCAAACTCCGGCTTCAGGGTCAGGTAGGGGTGCTCGAAGTCACCGATGACGCCCAGACGCTTGAACTGGTCGCTCATAATGTCAATATGCTCGGTGGCAAACTTTTCACAGATCTGGCGCAGCTCCAGCTTGGAGATGTCCTTCTTCTTGTCACCCACCGAGGACAGAGCCTTCAGCTCAATGGGCAGGCCATGGGTATCAAAGCCGGGCACATAGGGAGCCTGATAGCCCTCCATGTTCTTTTCGCGGATGATGATATCCTTGATGATCTTGTTCAGGGCGGTGCCCATGTGGATATTGCCGTTTGCATACGGAGGGCCGTCGTGCAGAATGAACTGGGGCTTGCCCTCGTTGTGCTTCATGAGCTGGTTGTACAGGTCGTTGTCGTCCCAGTCCTTGAGCATGACCGGTTCCTTTTTAGGCAGACCGGCGCGCATCTCAAACAGGGTCTTGGGCAGATTCAACGTGCTGTCGTACTGCGATTTGTTCTTAGCCAATGGTTTACACTCTCCTCTATTTTTGCGTTGGGTGCCTTACTCGCTGAACTTTACGCCCTGAAAAGCGTCGTAGTCCGGCTCGTCCGGCTTCATATCAGCAGGAGGCGGGTCCAGCTTGAGCTGGCTTTCGTCCTTTGCCCAGAAATCCTCGCTGCTGTCAGCCGCCTTGTCGTCATCGGCAGGGGCGGCAGGTTCGGTGGTTTCGGTCGGTTCGGCAGGCTGCTGTGCCGGGGCTGCTGCGGCATCGGCTGCAGGGGCAGTCTCGGGCTGTGCGGCGGGCTGCTCTGCGGCAGCTTCCTGCGCAGGCTCTGCGTCCTGTGCGGGGGCGTCCTTTTCAGCGTCCTTGGTTTCCTTCTGGAACTCCGGCAGACGGCTCAAAGACTCCACGTGGCTGCGGTACAAATTGAGCACATCCGCCTTGAAGCGGGTGACCTCCAGACGGACGCGGTCGTACTCCCGCTCCTCAGCCAGACGCTTCTCGTTGGCTTCGCTCTCGATCTCGTCTGCGCGGTCGCTTGCCTTTTGCAGCAGCTCGTTGGCGTCGCGGATGATATCATCGCCCCGCAGGTTTGCGCGGTGGATGATCTCCTCGGCCTTCTGGTTTGCTTCGCGGATCACGTTTTCGCCCATGCGCTGGGCGTTGATCAGCGCGCTCTTGAGCATATCGCCGTCAGCCTCAAAGCTTTGCAGCTCGCCCTTGAGCTTCTGGTTCTCTGCGGTCAGATCAGCGATCTGCTTGCGCAGCTGCTCTGCCTGCGCATCGTTCTGCTGCAGCTGCTCCTCGACCTTGTCCAGAAAACGATCCACGTCCTCTGTACGGTAGCCGCGGAGGTTTTTTTCAAATTGTACAGAGCGGACATCCTGCGGAGTCAGCATAGTCATTTCCTCCCATAGCTTTTAATATTGAAAGAACTCAATGATCGAACGATCTTTTTTACTTTTCCCGGGCAATGCAGTCAGCCGGAAGCGGCCCTTGCCGCGCACAGTGAGCACATCCTGCTCGTATACGGGGGCATGGGGCTTTTCTACCGGCAGATGGTTGATCTCTACCCTGCCCGCCTCGATCAGCTCCGCAGCGGTGCCGCGGCTGACGTGCAGCATAGCAGAAAGCACCGCGTCCAGCCGCAGGGAGGACACAGTAGCGGTGAGCAGCTGCCGCTCCGGTGCCGGGAAAGCCGGGATCTCTTCCAGCTCCAATAGACGGGTGGACACCTCGGTGCGTCCCGCCTGACACAGCTCCCGGCAGATGAGTTTTGCCGCCGGTTCCAGCGCGAACACATAGGCCGTGCCCGGCACATCGGCAGGCAACAGGATATCCCCCAGCGCCTCGCGCTTGAGGGCAAGCCCCATCAGGCTGCCCAGATAGTCCTTGTGCGCCGGAAGCGCCGCACCGGGCAGTGCCCGGCATTGCAGCTGTACGCAGCGCACCGGACACTCGCCGTAGCTGTACTCTGGCTCCAGACAGAGCACCCGGCGCTCAGCCTCGGGCCAGCCGCCGTCAAAACGCCAGCCATCCCTCACACCGGCACGTCCCAGTGCCGCCCGGGCAAGATCCTGCTCGCGGTCGCTGAGGAATGCAGAGTACCGGGCTATGCCGCGGGAAAAAGCCGCGTCGGCAAGATCCTCGATATGCCGCATGAGGTAGCGTTCCTCATCATTGCGGGCGGGCACAAAGCCGCGCACCGCACCGGCTGCCGGATCAATAGAATGCGCCATTGTTCTCCAGCTCGTCCAGCAGATCGCCCATGATATCCACGTTGTACGGGGTAATGATAAAGGTGCTGTTGGCTACGCGCTTGATCTGGCCATTGTTGGCATAGGCCACGCCGGACAAAAAGTCTACCAGACGGCGGGAGACCTCCTTGTTGGTGGACTCCAGATTCAGCACCACGGTACGCTTGTTGTTCAGATGGTCGGCAATGGTACTGGCATCCTCGAACCGCTCGGGCTTGACCAGAACCACCTTGAGCTGGGTGGTAGCATGGATGTTGACCACCTTGTTCTTTTTGCTGGTGCCCTCGGCAGGCTCTTCGGTCTCTTCATCCATCCCGATGCCAACGCCGCTGTTGTTGTTGTTCACCATCTGGGGGCCGTCATCGATGTACTGATCCTCGTACTCGTCCCCTTCGCCCATCAGGCCCTTTTTAATGCTATCCAGCAAAGACATAATTATCTGCTCCTTTCATTCGGGCAGCGCCCGGCTGCCTGGCGTTCTTTGCAAAAAGAATGCAAATAGCTTTTACTATTATCTGATTTTTTTCAGCAGATGTCAATAACTACAAAAGTTTTCCGTCATATAAATTTTGTCCCGAGACGATTATTTCGTCATAAAGCCTTACCTGACTGACGGAACCGTCCGTTCCCTTGGGCAAAACAAGGATGTAATCCCCTTCCGTGACCAGCGGATGGTCGGCATCCACGGGGTCGATCTTGCAGAAGCGGGCGATGTTGCCGTATTTGACATACACGCCGGGGATGTAGTTTTCACCCTGCGTTTCGGCCTCGGTGCCGTCCTCTTTCAGGTAGTGCACTGCTGCGGCAGGCACCCGCAGACCGGTGCTCTCGCTGGTGCTGATACGGGCGCGGGCGTGGTTGAGGCACAGCACATCGCCGTTGATGGAGTTGCAGCGCAGCACAAAGCGGGCAATATCCTTTTCTGCGTCAATGGTCACCTCGGTGACGGTGGCGCGCAGAGCGGCATCGCTCTGGCCGGGAAAGCTGATCTCCACTGCCGTGCGCAGGGGCTTACCGTCCGAGCCCAGCAGTTTTTCGGCCTGCTTTGCGGAGCACACCCCGGCGTACTGCCAGCTGAACCCGGCTACCAGCTTGCCCACGCAGCCGTCCAGCGGCATCTCGGGGTCGGAGTCCAGATAGGCTTTGAGCTGCTCCGGGCTCTGTGCCAGAATGTCCGCAGCACCGGCATTCAGCCGTCCGCTGCTGGCAGCCCGGACAAAGTAGCCGGTGGTGGGGGCGGTGATCTGAGTGGGGTTGCCCAGCTGGGCCTGCACGGTCTGTGCCTGCTGGGCAAGCAGCGCGATCTGATCCGCAAAGCCGGCGGTATCGCCGGTGGTGATCCACAGCTTGTTCTGCGCCAACAGGTAAGCATCGGCGCTGCTGTCCACATCGCTGTAGCGGTCGGTGTCCAGCGCATCCAGCAGATCGTACAGTGCGCCGGAGCGCTCCTTGAGTAAGCCGTCCAGCTGGGTGGCTGCGGTGTTCTGGGAGCGCTGCAACAGGTCGATCTGGCTGGTGAGCTGGGTCAGCTGCTGGCGCAACACTGCCTGATTGGCATCGGTGTACAGCTCTGCAACGGCAGTGCCTGCCGACACCCGCTCGCCGTCCGAGACAAGGTAGCCCAGATTGCCGCTGCCGGAAATGCAGGTTTCGTCAAACAGCAGCACGCCGTCCGCTTCAATGGTATCGGAGATGGTGATAGGCAGCGCCGTTTCGTAGACGTTCTGGGGGAAAAGGATGTGCGCCGCCTGCCAGCAGACATACGCTGCCGCCGCCAGCAAAAAGGTGGCCAGCACGACCGCCAGCGTGGTAAGCGCAGAGAGCTTGTGGCGCGGTTCCTGAGGAGTTTCCGGCATAAGGATCATCCTTTCGATAAAAAGTCTTGGGTCAGACGCAGGGCAGTCTGCCGCACGTCTGCCGCTCCGGCGTCCAGCCATGTGACCCCGTCCATGTGGCGGAACCATGTCAGCTGGCGCTTGGCGTAGTTGCGGGAGGCCTGTTTGAGTTTTTCAGTACAGGCATCCAGCGCAGCGGTCTGTTCAAAATACGGGAAAAATTCTTTATAGCCGATGGCCTGTGCGGCGGTGCGAAAGGCTTCGCGGTTGCGCCAGACGTATTCCGCTTCAGCTAAAAGCCCGGCCTCCAGCATTTTATCCACTCGCAGGTCGATGCGGCGGTACAGCGCTGCACGCTCCGGGAAGTCCAGTCCCAGCACAAGGCTGCGGTAGGGGCGCTCCGGCGGCAGCGAATCGGCCTTTTGTTCGCTGAGACGCTTGCCGGTGGCGCGGTAGTGCTCCAGCGCCCGCAGCACCCGTACCTTATTATTGGGGTGGATGGCAGCGGCAGCCTCGGGGTCCACGGCTTGCAGTTTTGCGTACATGGCCTCCGGGCCGATGGCTTCCAGCTCTGCGGTCAGCTGCTCGCGCAGGCCGTCCGGGGCTTTTTCGGCGGTAAAGCGCACGCCGTACAAAAGGCTCTGCACATACAGCCCGGTGCCGCCTACCAGCAGCGGCAGATGCCCCCGGCCGGTGATATCCTGAATATACTCCCCTGCCAGCGCGGTAAAATCCGCCACGCTGAAGGTCTTTTCCGGGGTGAGGATATCCACGCCGTGGTGCGGAATGCCGCAGGTCTCCTGCGGGGTGACCTTGGCGGTGCCCACATCCAGACCTTTGTAGATCTGCATGGAGTCGGCGCTGATGACCTCGCCGGAAAAATGCTGCGCCAGCGCAACACCCAGCGCGGTCTTGCCGGTGGCGGTGGGGCCTACCACAGCCACCACGGCAGCTTTTGCATTACACGATGCGTCCAAACTGCTTTTCCAACTCCTTTCGGGTAAGCTTGAGCACGCAGGGACGGCCATGGGGGCAGAAGGGCGGCACCTCGCCGGAGAGGATCTTCTCGGCCAGTGCCATCAGCTCCTGCGGAGAGGACTTGTCCCCTGCCTTGATGGCGGCGCGACAGGAGATGGAGTGCAGTACCCATTCGGTGTGCTCGTTCAGCGCGTCCCGGCTGCCCTTGAGCAAGCGGTCGGCGATCTCTACCAGCAGATCCTCGGCGTTTTGCGGCTCTACGTCCGCAGGCACGGCGCGCAGCAACACGGTGCTGCCGCCAAAGTCGGCCACGTCCAGCCCGGCGTTTTCCAGCAGGGGCTGGTTTTCCAGCAGCGCCTGCTTTTCCTCTGCGGAAAGGTCGATGGCGGCGGGCTGCAGCAGCAGCTGGCTGGGCACATTGCCGTAGTTGGCGGCAAGCTTTTCGTACAGCTGACGCTCGTGGGCAGCGTGCTTATCGATCAGACACAGCTCGTCTCCCCGCTCGGCAAGAATATAGGTACGGAATACTTCGCCCACATAGCGCAGCGGTTCTTCCCCCTGCGGCACATCAAAGCCCAGCTGTTCCGGCTGCGCGGACTCCTCCGGCTGATAGGGCGCCGTTGCGGCTTCGATCTCCGGGGCGGCGGGCATGGTGTTCCATGCCACCATGTGATCCAGCGGCGGGTCGGCTGCGGTGTCCATCTCCGGGTGCACATCCAGCTGTGTCTCAGCAGCGGCTGCCCGGAAGGGCTGCGGTTCGGGCTGGACTTCGGTTGCATCCAATTTTTCCGGGCTGTGGAGGGTGACCACCGGGTCCAGAATATCCTCTGCGGGGCCAGACTGCCGCCACGAGGGCACGGCAGCCGCCGCGCGGGCAGGCTGTGCGGGCTGTACCGGCGGGTTATCTGCCGTAAAAGCAGAGGTTTTCACCGGTGCATCGGCGGAGCGCTGCGGCGCGGATGCCTGCCAATGCTGCGCAGGCAGTGTGCCGGGGGCTGCCTGACCCGGAATGACAGCGGAAAGCCCTGTAAAGTGATTATTCTTTACAGCATTTTCGCTCTGAGTATCGTTTTCTTTTTCAGTTTTCTCTTTTTCGTCTGCTTCAAAGGTGAAGCGTCGTTCCCCGGTGCCGGGCTGTGCCAGCGCCAGCTTGACCGCGTGGTAAACAACATCGAACACATCGTTTTCCCGGGCAAAGCGGGCTTCGATCTTTGCAGGGTGGACATTGACGTCCACAAGGTCGGTGGGCATTTCCAGCAGCAGGATGCCGCCCGGGAACTTGCCCTGCATGGTCGTACCCTTAAAGGCCATTTCCATGCCCGCCATGATGGTACGGTTGCGCACATAGCGGCCATTGATGTAGAAATGCTGCATACTGCGGCTGGCGCGGCAACTCTTGGGCGGGGTGATCAGACCGGTGACCCGGTACAGCCCTTCCTCGGAGTGCACCTCGATGAGGTCGCGGCTGAACTCCCGCCCCAGCACCGCGTAGGCGGCGCTGCGCAGCTGACCATCGCCGGGGGTAACGTACTGCAGCTTGCCCTCCCGGATGAACTTAACACTGACCTCCGGGTGGCTGAGCGCCACATGACCCACGTTATCTGCCACAAAGGTGCCCTCGCTGGAGTCCTTTTTGAGGAACTTCATGCGGGCGGGGGTGTTGTAGAACAAATCCTGTACCCGGATGGTGGTGCCCACAGCACGGGCTGCAGGCTCCCTGCCCTGCTCCTCGCCGCCGGCGATGCGGTAGCAGGTGGCAAACTCGTCCACCTCGGTGCGGGTGAGCAGCTCTACCCGCGCCACGCTGGCAATAGAGGCCAGTGCCTCGCCGCGGAAGCCCAGTGTATGGATGCTGTTCAGGTCATCCGGCTTTTCAATTTTGCTGGTGGCGTGGCGGATGAAGGCTGTCGGGATATACTCGGCATCAATGCCGGTGCCGTTATCGCTGATCTCGATCAGCTTTACGCCGCCGGACTCGATGCTTACGGTGACCTGCGTTGCACCGGCGTCGATGGAGTTTTCCAAAAGCTCCTTGACCACCGATGCGGGGCGCTCCACCACCTCACCGGCGGCGATCAGCTCCGCGGTATGCTTATCCAGAACATGGATGACTGCCATGGTCTTTTCCCTCCCCTGTGGTTAATTTTTGCGGTCAGCCGTTCAGGCTGCCCTTGAGGGTCTTTTTCAGCTCGTACAAAAAGTTCAGTGCTTCAATGGGAGTAAGCGTTTCCACATCCACAGCTTCCAGCTTTTCCATCATTTCGCTGGGCACTGCCGGGGAATTGTACTCCTGCAAGGCGTCAAAATCCATCTGCTCCACCTTGTTTTTGGGAGCAGAGGCTTCCAGCGTGCGCAGTACCTCGTGGGCACGGCGGGTCACGCTGCCGGGCAGACCGGCCAACTTTGCCACCTCGATGCCGTAGCTGTCATCGGCGGGGCCGCGCACGATGCGCCGCAGGAAGGTGATGTCCTCGCCGCGCTTTTTGACCGCGATGTTGTAATTTTTTACGCCCTCCACGGTGCCTTCCAGCTCGGTCAGCTCGTGGTAATGGGTGGCGAACAAGGTCTTGCAGCCCAGCCCCTTGGCGGGGTCTGCGATATGCTCCACCACGGCGCGGGCGATGCTCATGCCGTCAAAAGTGGAGGTACCACGACCGATCTCGTCCAGCACCACAAGGCTTTTGGCGGTGGCGTTTTTCAGAATTTCGGCTACCTCGGTCATCTCCACCATAAAGGTGGACTGACCTGCGGCAAGGTCGTCCGAGGCGCCGATGCGGGTGAAGATGGCGTCCACCACGCCCACATGGCAGCTGGCAGCCGGCACAAAGGAGCCGATCTGTGCCATCAGGGCAATCAGAGCATTCTGACGCATATAGGTGGATTTACCCGCCATGTTGGGGCCGGTGATGATCAGGCAGCGGTCGGTGGTGCAGTTGAGGGTGGTATCGTTGGGCACGAACATACTGCCCTTGAGCACCTGCTCCACAACGGGGTGACGTCCCTCGGTGATGGTCAGCACATCGCTGTCGTCCACCACGGGGCGGCAGTAGTTGTTTTCCGCAGCGACCTGCGCCAGCGCAGCCAGCACATCCAGCTGAGCAATGGCGTTAGCGGTGCGCTGGATGCGGTCCAGCTGGGCACCGATGCTTTCCAGCAGTTCGTCAAACAGGCGGCGCTCCAGCGAGATGAGCCGCTCGTGTGCGCCAAGGATCTTGCTTTCCAGCTCCTTCAGCTCCTGTGTGATGTAACGCTCGCCGGAGGTGAGGGTCTGCTTGCGGATGTAGGTCTCCGGCACAAGGTTTTTGTAGGAGTTGCTCACCTCAATGAAGTAGCCAAACACATGGTTATAGCCGATTTTCAGCTTTGGAATGCCGGTCTCCTGCCGCAGACGGGCTTCCAGCTGTGCCAGAACGCCCTTGGTGTTATCGCGGATGGAGCGCAGCTCGTCCACCTCGGCGTGGTAGCCCTTGGCAATAACGCCGCCATCCTTGAGGGTGGAGGGGGCATCCGGGTCTATTGCGGCGTAAATGCGCGCCTTGATATCCTCCAGCGGATCGATGCCGGCGGCAAGCTCGGAGAGTTCCGGGCAGCTGCAGCCCTCAGCCTGCTTGCGCAGGCCGGGCAGACGGTCACAGGTCTGGGCAAGGGTGTAGATCTCCTTGGGGGTTGCAGAGCCGTACACCGTGCGGGTCATCAGGCGCTCCATATCCGCGATGTAGTGCAGTTCTTCGGTCAGGTCGCCGCGCACCATGGTCTGGCGCACCAGCGCCTCCACAGCGTTCAGGCGGTGGTTGATGAGCGGGCTGGAAATAAGCGGCTGCTCGATCCAGCTGCGCAGCATCCGCTTGCCCATGGCAGTGCTGGTCTTATCCAGCACCCACAGCAGGGTGCCGCGCTTTTCGCGGCCGCGCAGGGTCTCGGTCAGTTCAAGGTTTGCGCGGGTGACCGGTGAAAGCCGCATGAACTGGGCTTCGTTATAAGTAATGACCGTCTTTAACCGCTCCACGCCCTTGATCTGGGTATCGTGCAGATATTCCAGCAGCGCAGCCATGGCAAAGCGCACAAGGCCCTCGGCAGCTATGCCGGTGGTCTGCGGCCAGTCCCGGCCAAACTGTTCTTCCAGCGCAGAGGCCACCAGCCCCGGCGCATAGCGCTCGTCCTCAACCAATTCCACCGAGCAGCTCATGTTCTTTTTGATGTAGGCGGTCACCTCGCGGCAGTCCAGCAGACCGGGGTTCAGCAGCACCTCACTGGGGTGGTAGCGGCACAGCTCGGTAATGACCGCCGGGGCGATCTTATCCGCTGTCAGTTCAGTGATATGCGCTGTACCGGTGGAAACATCCGCAAAGCACAGGCCCGCCTTTTTGCCCTTGAGGTACAGGCTGGCAATGTAGTTGTTGCGGTCGTCCTGCAGCATGCTGCTCTCGATGACCGTACCGGGGGTAACCACACGGATGATGTCCCGCTTGACAAGGCCTTTTGCCTTGGCGGGGTCCTCCACCTGCTCGCAGATGGCCACCTTATAGCCCTTAGCGATCAGGCGCGCCACATAGCCCTCGTAGCTGTGGAAGGGCACGCCGCACATGGGGGCACGCTCGGCAAGGCCGCACTGCTTGCCGGTAAGGGTAAGATCCAGCTCCCGGGACGCCGTGACGGCATCGTCGAAGAACATCTCGTAAAAATCGCCGATGCGGTAAAAAAGAATTTCGTCCTTGTGTTGGTTTTTGATCTCAAGATACTGCTGCATCATGGGCGAAAGCTCTGCCATGGTTTTTCCTCTTTCCCTTGTATGGTTCCGTCAGCCGGTTTGCGGGCTGTAACCGCCGGTGCAAACAAAACGCGGTCTGTGTTGCACAGCCGCGTTCCGATGAAAACTCTGCTTAGTGGCAGCCGCCGCAGGTGGAGCAGCTGCCGGTGCAGGAGGCAGAAGGCTCCTGCACGGTCATGGGGTCGCCGCCGTTCATGGCGGTGTTGATGATGGCGTCGATATAGTTGACCAGGTTCTCGCACTCGCGCTTGGCCTCGTTATATGCCACCATACCCTCGTTGCCCATGATCTGACCGTAAAGGCTGTTCACCTTCTCGTTCAGCTCAGCGATGCGGGCATCGTCGCGCTCGTTCTTGCCGATCTCGTTGTTCAGATCCATGCGGGCCAGATTGAACTCGCCGATCAGGTTCTGCAGCTCCTCATCCTTATCGTTTGCCTTGCGGGCCTGATCCAGAATGACGTAGCGGGGGTCGGTCTGCAGTGCCATAGCGGCACGCTTGAAAAGATCAATGCAATCCATGATTGGGTTCTCCTTGTTATTTTTTATTCTTTCTGGGGCAGTTTGCCCCGGAATCACGTTTTTATGCTTCCAGCTCACCCAGCAGCACGGTGGCGCGGGCGCCGGTAAGATGTACAGTCGCGTAGCTGCCCAGCAGTGCCGGGTCGGCGGCAAACTCCACGGTCAGGTTATTGTCCAGCCGGCCGGAAAGGGTACCTTCATTGCGCCCAAAGCCCTCCACCAGCACCCGGACGGTCTGCCCCACCTGCGCCTTGACCAGCGCCATGGCGATCTCGTCCTGCGTTGCCAGCAGGCGGGTCATGCGGTCGGTCTTTTCCTTGCGGGGGGTGGGGTCCGGCATTTCGGCAGCCTTGGTGCCGGTGCGCTTGGAGTAGATAAAGGTGAACAGCTGCATATACCCCACCTTGCGCACCAGTTCCAGCGTTTTTACAAAGTCCTCCTCGGTCTCGCCGGGGAATCCCACGATGATATCACTGGAGAAGGTGATGCCGGGCACGGTCTTGCGGGCGTAATCGATGAGCTCCAGATACTGTTCCACCGTGTAATGGCGGTTCATCTGCTGCAAAAGCCGGTCGGAGCCGCACTGCACCGGCAGATGCAGGTGCTTGCACAGCTTCGGCTGGGCGGCAATGGTATCAATGAGCTTATGGCTGGCGTCCTTGGGGTGGCTGGTCATAAAGCGGATGTGATAATCGCCGGGCACGGTGCACAGCAGGTTGAGCAGGTCGGAGAAATCGATCTGCTCCTCCAGCCCCTTGCCGTAGCTGTTCACGTTCTGACCCAGCAGGGTGATCTCCTTATAGCCCGCCTCCACAAGGCTGCGGAACTCGGCAAGGATATCGCCGGGCTTGCGGCTCTTCTCGCGGCCGCGGACGTAGGGCACGATGCAGTAGGTGCAGAAGTTATCGCAGCCGTACATAATGGGCAGCCATGCGCGGAACTCGCTCTCGCGCCGGATGGGGATGTTCTCCACGATGACCGGACGCTGTGCGGGGTCCAGCAACACCCGCTTATGCTTTTGCAGCTTCTGGGCGATCAGCTGCGGCAGGGTGTCGATGCCGTCCACGCCGAACACCAGATCCACATAGGGGTAGCTCTTGCGCAGCTTTTCCACAACATGCTTCTGGTTGGCCATGCAACCGCACAGGCCGATGATCAGGCCGGGCTTTTTTTCCTTAAGGCCCTTCAGCGCGCCCACGTTGCCGAACACCCGCTGCTCGGCGTGCTCACGCACAGCGCAGGTGTTGAACAAAATCAGGTCGGCATCCTCGGGCTTATCGCACAGGCCGTAACCGATATCTACCAGCACGCCTTTAATGCGCTCGCCGTCGTTGACATTCTGCTGACAGCCGTAGCTGTGCACAAAGGCCAGCGGCGGGGTGTCGTAGGTCTGCCGCACCAGCTCGGCGGCAACGGTATTATGTTCAAAGTTAATGTATTCCAAGCAAACCATCCTTCTCCGCCGGGCAGGGTAGCCCCGTGCGGCGAAACTCTATTTTCTGCCATTCTATAAAAGACACTCTTTAGTATACCCTGTTTGGCCGCTGCGGGCAAGAGGAAACACGCAAATTTTATGCCTGTTCTGCCGTTGCTTGTTCCGCAGCCTGCCTGCGGCAGCACTCTTCGCACACGCCCAGCAGCACCACGGCACAGTCCTGCACCCTGCCCTTCTGGTTTTTGACCAGCTCCATCACCTGTTTTCCGTCCACCTCTGCATCGGTGACGCCGCCGCAGACGGTGCAGTACAGGTGGCTGTGCCACGGCAGGGTGTGGTCAAAGCGGTCTGCTTTGCCGGGAATGGACACCCGGCGCACCCGCCCGGCTTCCACCAGACTGTTCAGGTTGCGGTATACGGTGCCAAGGCTCAGATTCGGGCACTCCTGCGCGGCTTTATCGTAGATTTCTTCCGCAGTCGGGTGGTCGCACAGCTGCTGCACCGTCTGCATGACAAGCTCCCGCTGTTTTGAATAACGCATATCCATCCTCCTTTTTCACACGGTTCAGACGTTTTCTTCCCCTTTGATCTTTGCCCAGTACGCCCGGGCGGCCTGTTCGGTCTTGTTGTCGCCAAAGGTGTAGTACTTGGTATCCTTCAGCACATCCGGCAGGTACTGCTGCTGTACCCAGTGGTTTGCGTAGCTGTGAGCATATTTGTAGTTCTGCCCCTTCACCAGTGCATCCTCGCCGTCAAAGTGCTTGTTTTGCAGCTGGCGTGGGATGGGGCCGGTGCGCCCGGCCTGCACATCCGCAATGGCTGCGTTGATGGCGTCGTGGGCGCTGTTGGATTTTGGGCTGGTAGCCACCAGAATGACCGCGTCCGCAAGCGGCAGACGCGCCTCCGGCAGACCCACCATGTTGGCAGCATCCACCGCCGCCTTGACGATGGGAATGATCTGCGGGTAGGCAAGCCCCACATCCTCGCAGGCGCACACCATCAGGCGGCGGCAGGCAGAGGGCAGGTCTCCCGCTTCCAGCAGCCGTGCCAGATAGTGCAGCGCCGCGTCCGGGTCTGACCCGCGCATGGACTTCTGATAGGCGGACACGATGTCATAGTGGTCGTCGCCCTCCCGGTCGTAGCGCATGGCGGTGCGGCGGGTGACCTGCCGGATCATATCCAAGGTAATGCGCTTTTCTCCGTTTTCCACCGGCGCTGCCGTGACCGCAAAGTCCAGACAGCCCAGCGCCTTGCGCAGATCGCCCCCGGCGCTTTCGGCCAGATAGGCACAGGCGTCCTCGTCCATGCATACCGGCACCTGTTCCCCTTCGGAAAGGCGCTGCACGGCGTTGCGCACCCCGCGCTCCACGTCCGCTGCAGCAAGGGGCTTGAACTCAAACACCGTGCAGCGGGAAAGCAGCGCGTTATAGATGTAGAAATAGGGGTTCTCGGTGGTGGAGGCGATCAGGGTGACGCTGCCGTCCTCGATACATTCCAAAAGGCTCTGCTGCTGTTTTTTGTTCAGGTACTGGATCTCGTCCAGATATAGCAGAATGCCGCCCGCCGCTGCCAGCGTGCCGATATCCTTGAGCACTGCCTTGATATCCCCGGTGCCACAGGAGGTGCCGTTGAGCTTGTGCAGGGTCATGCCGCTGTTCTCGGCAATAATGCGTGCCACCGTGGTCTTTCCGGTGCCGGAGGGGCCGTAAAAGATCATGTTGGGAATGCGCCCGCTCTCGATGGTGCGGCGGAACACCCGCTCCGGAGCCAGCAGATGCTGCTGCCCGCACACATCTGCCAGCGTTTTGGGACGCAGGCGCTGCGCAAGTGGTTCATTCATGGTGGTTTCTCCTTTCCTGCCCGCAAGGCACTTTTTATATAGTATAGCGCATTTAGAAAAGGAGGACAAGGGCTTTTCTGAAAATCATTCTCAGATAATGCCCTGCAAACATTTACAAATCCTGTCAAACATGGTATGATTCAGGTATTCCCTTTTAAAGGAGGTTTGTCCCATGCCGGTACGGAAAAAAGCCCCGGAGGATCTTACCGAAAAAAAAGCGCTGGCGCTGGAGGTCATCCGGCGTCTCAAGGCCGAATACCCGGATGCTGGTTGCACCTTGGACTACGACCACGCATGGCAGCTGCTGGTCAGCGTGCGGCTGGCCGCCCAGTGCACGGATGCCCGGGTGAACATTGTGGTGGAGGAGTTGTTTGCAAAATACCCAAGCGTAGCGGCACTGGCTGCCGCCGAGCCGGAGGACATCGAAGCCATTGTCAAGCCCTGCGGACTGGGACACTCCAAGGCGCGGGATATCTCGGCCTGTATGCGGATGCTGCGGGATCAATACAACTGCCGTGTGCCCAATACCTTTGAGGAATTGCTCGCTTTGCCCGGCGTAGGGCGCAAGAGCGCAAACCTCATCATGGGGGATGTGTTCGGCAAGCCCGCCATCGTTACCGACACCCACTGCATCCGGCTGTGCAATAAGATCGGCCTTGTGGACGGCATCAAGGAGCCGCAAAAGGTGGAGATGGCCCTGTGGAAGATCATCCCGCCGGAGGAAGGCAGCGACCTTTGCCACCGCTTTGTAATGCACGGCCGTGCGGTGTGCAACGCCCGCAAGCCGGAATGCGAAAAATGCTGTTTGAAGGACATCTGCCGCACCGCCCGCGAAACCGCCGGGCAGCAGGCAGAGCCATAATTTTTAAGGAGGTATAAACTATGATCACTTTAACGATTTTGCTCATCGTTGCCCTGCTGTTCGTGCTGGTGGGCTGCCTGACCGGCCTGCTGACGCTGGTGGGCGTGCTGGCCTCCCTTTTTGTGGGCGTGCTGGTGGGCGCATTGGCCGGATATCTGGCCGGGCGCTTTATGGGCACGGAAACTTCCCTTGGCCGTAATATCCTGATGGGTGTGCTGGGCAGCTTTGTGGGCGAGTTTTTGTTCGGCCTGCTGGGCATCCACGCTTCCGGCAGCTTTTCTTCTTTTGCCATCTCGGTGATCGGTGCCTGCATCTGCATCTGGATCGGGCAGAAGATCTCCAAGTAAGTTTTTTGTAACAATACGCCGCCGCGTTCTGCCGCCGGAGTTTCCGGGCAGGGTGCGGCGGCTTTTTTATGGGCGTTCTGCCGGATAAACGCTGCCCGGGCTGTGCAGGCCGCCGAACTTTCTGCCAATTCTTGACAGGCATTCCCTGCCGTTGTATCGTTGACCCAGAAACGGAGGCTTCAACATGGAAAAAGCACTTGCACATATTTCCGAGGACGAAACCCGCACCCAGACCGTCTACGAACATCTTTCCGGCACAGCGCGCCTTGCCGGAGCTTTTGCCGCACCCTTTGGTGCCGCACAGGAGGCTGAATACGCCGCGTGGCTGCATGATATCGGCAAATACAGCGCCGCCTTTCAGCAGCGGCTGGCGGGCGGTGCTGCAACCGACCACTCGACCGCCGGTGCACAGGAAGCGATGAAGGGCTGTGCGCCCCACGTTCAGGCCGCCTTTGCCGTAGCCGGGCACCACACCGGTCTGCCGGATGGCGGCAATCGAAGGACAGCCGATGCCGCTGACGCTACCCTGTTCGGGCGGCTAAAAAAACCGGTGGAGCCTTACGATGGCTGGCGCGAGATCACCCTGCCCCAGAGCGCCCCGCCGGACTGGGCAAACCGCGACCCGCTGGATTTTGCATTCTTCACCCGGATGCTCTACTCCTGTCTTGTGGATGCGGATTTTATCGACACCGAAACTTTTATGAACGGGCAGGCCGCGCCCCGGGGCAACAGCACCACGCTTTCTTCTCTTCTGGAAAAGGTGCGTACCAAGGCGGCTGGCTATCTTGCGGCACAGAGCACCTTGCCGGTAAGCAGCCAGCGCAATGCCGTGCTGCGGGCTTGCATGGAGAAAGGTGCCCACGGCGCACCGGGGCTGTATACCCTCACCGTGCCCACCGGCGGCGGCAAGACCTTTGCCTCCCTTGCCTTTGCGCTGGAACAGGCCGCTGCGCAGGGCATGAAGCGGGTGATCTATGTGATTCCGTATATGTCCATCATCGACCAGACTGCCGCTGTTTTTGCAGACCTTCTGGGCGCAGAAAACGTACTGGCCGATTACTCCTGCGCAGACTACAAAAGCCTTGAGCGGGAAAACCTGACCCCGGCACAGTACCGCCAGCTGCTGGCCAGCGAAAACTGGGATGCACCTGTTGTGGTGACCACTGCGGTGCAGTTTTTTGAATCGCTGTACGCCAACCGCAGCAGCCGCTGCCGCAAGCTGCACAACATTGCGAACAGCGTGATCATCTTTGACGAAGCGCAGACCCTGCCCACCAGTTATCTGCTGCCCTGCGTCAGTGCTATTGTGCAGCTTGTGCGGCATTACCACGCCACCGCCGTGTTATGCACCGCCACCCAGCCCGCATTAGAGCCCTATTTCCGGCAGTTTGCGCCGGAGCTGCCCTTGCAGGAGATTGTGCCGGACACTGCCACTTTATACACCACCCTGCGCCGCACCACCCTTTGCGATGCCGGAGAGTTGACGCTGGAAGCGCTGACTTCGCAGCTCTGCGCACTGCCGCAGGTGCTGTGCGTAGTGAACCGGCGCAAAACGGCGCAGGAAGTGTACGCCGCCTTGCCTGCCGAGGGCAGTTACTGCCTGACCACGCTATTATGCGCCGCAGACCGCCGCCGCCAGCTGGCAGAGATCCGGCAGCGGTTACGGGAAAGCCTGCCCTGCCGGGTAGTGTCCACCTCGCTGATCGAAGCCGGTGTGGACGTGGATTTCCCCGCCGCATACCGGGAGCAGTGCGGGCTGGACTCCCTTTTGCAGACCGCCGGGCGCTGCAACCGCGAGGGACACCGCAGCGCAGAAGAGAGCCTAGTATACCGTTTTAAGCTGGAAGGCTGCGGCGTACCACAGATGCTGTGCCAGAACGTACACGCCATGCAGTACGCAGCAGGCTGCACCTCAGCGCTGGACAGCCCGGAGGCGGTCAGGGCTTATTTTAAGGAGCTGTATTTTGCGCGGGGTGAGGCCGCACTGGACACAAGCAACATTCTGGACGCCCTGCGCAAAGGGATCTCGGGCTGCATTTTCCCGTTTGCACAGGTGGCTGAACAGTTCCATCTGATCGAAGCCCCCACCCGCACCGTTTACCTGCCCATTGGCGAAGGAAAAGCCCTTTGCGAGCAGCTGCGCAACGGAACTGTGAGCCGCGCACTTTACCGCAAGCTGGGTGCTTACAGCGTAGCCTGTTATGCCCAGCAGTTTCAGGCACTGGAATCTGCCGGAGCGTTGGAACCACTGCCCAATGGCAGCGCTATCCTGACTGACAGCACCCTGTACGACCCTAAGACCGGGCTTTCCATGGACGTGGAGACCGGAAAAGGTCTGTTTTTCTGACAAAAAACTAAAAATAAGGCAAAGAAAAAACACAAAAGTCCTTTTTATTGTATTTTATTTATTGTAATATAATACCAAGTAAATGAAGAAACGGCAAAGCATCTGTCGCTCTGCCGTTTCCCCGTCATACATCCATGATCTACTAATTATTTCTATCCACATCCCAGTGCGCACACCGGATGACAGCAACAGTATACGAAAAAAAGCATTAAATTGCAAGTTTCCCATTGTATTATTGATTAAATTGTGTTATTCTAGGCTCAGAAACGCTTATACATCCATTATATAGTAATTGAATTATAGAAAGAGGTGGTTTATGTGGGCAAGTTTTCTCTTTGTCTGAAGATTCAAATAAACAATGAAAGGAGGTGGTGTTCATGTCTATGCTGATCGAGGTCTGGGGCGACTACGCCTGTTTTTCAAGACCCGAGATGAAAACCGAGCGTGTATCCTATGACATCATGACGCCCTCGGCGGCACGCGGGCTGGTGGAGGCCATCTACTGGCACCCGGGCATGAAGTACCATATCGACCGCATCTATCTGCTCAAGCCGGTGCAGTTTGCCAGCATCCGGCGCAATGAGGTCAAGGCTACCCTGCTGTCCTCGTCGGCGCTCAGTGCAGCCAAGGGCGGCGAGGTGCCCATGCTGTGCACGGCAGAGCACCAGCAGCGTGCCGCGCTGGTGCTGCAAGATGTGCACTACGTGATCGAATGCCATTTTACCATGACCGAAAAAGCCGCACCCGGCGATAATCCGGGCAAATTTCAGGACATCCTGCGGCGGCGGCTGAAGAAGGGGCAGTGCTATCACCAGCCCTGCTTTGGCTGCAGGGAGTTTCCGGCAAACTTCCGGGAATGGCACGGCAAGGCTGAAGAGATCCCCGCACTGCCGCTCACGCAGGATCTGGGCTTTATGCTGTATGATCTGGACTACTCCGACCCGGAAAATATCCGCTCCCAGTTCTTCCGGGCAAAGCTGGAAAACGGCGTGCTGGACTGCCGGGATGTGGAGGTGTTTACATGATCTTACAGGCACTTACTGCCTATTACGAGCAGCTTGTCCGGCAGGGCAAGCTTTCTGCCCCCGGCTGGGATGACAGCTTTAAGGTGAGCTATGAGCTGCGGTTGAATGACGCCGGGCAGCTGCTTAGGGTCGTTCCCCTTCTCACCGAAAAGACCGTGGGCAAAAAGACAGTCCTTGCCCCGCGTGCCATGCGCGTACCGGCACATGAAAAGCGTTCCTCCGGCATTGCCGCCAACTTTTTGTGCGACAACTCCACCTATTTGCTGGGCGCAGACGAAAAAGGCAAGCCGGAGCGCTCTGCGGATTGCTTCAAGGCCTGTGCCAAATTGCATCACACCATTCTGGACGGCGTAGACAGCCCCGCAGCCCGGGCGCTCCTTGCTTATTTTGACAGCTGGGATCCGGCGCAGGCTGCCGCGCATCCCCTATTGGCTGAGCAGTGGAAGGAGATCACCGGCAACGCCAACCTGATTTTTGGCTACGAAGCTGCCGACCACAGCCACAGTTTTGCCAATGATGACCCCGCCATTCAGAACGCATGGCAGATGTATTACAACGACCGCACCACAGGTGCCGCTATGGTGCAATGCCTCGTCACCGGCAAGGAAGCGCCTGCGGCGCTGGTGCACCCTTCTATCATGGGTGTGCGGGATGCTCAGAGTTCTGGCGCGGCACTGGTGTCCTTCAACGCACCCGCCTTTTGCTCCTACGGCCACGAGCAGGGCGAGAACGCCCCCATGAGTGAGTATGCAGCCTTTGCCTATACCACTGCGCTGAACCGCCTGCTTGCTGACCGCGACCACTGCAAGCACGTTGGCGATACCGCCATTTTGTGCTGGGCAGAAAACGCAGAGCCGGTCTATCAGGATGCCATGAGTATGTTCCTGTTTGGCGCAGACGAAGCCGCAGGCATTCAGGAAAGCGATGTACAGGCTGCGCTAAAGCGGCTGTCTGCCGGGCAGACAGTGCCTTTTCTGGAAAAAGAGCTTTCGCCCGACCAGCACTTTTATCTGCTGGGTCTGGCACCCAACATCGCCCGTTTGTCCGTGCGGTTTTTCCTGCGCGACACCTTCGGCAGCTTTGCGCAAAATCTGCAAAAGCACGCCGAGGAAATGGCAATCGACTGCTCGGAAAAAGAAAAGTTCCACACCCTGCCCATCTGGGCTGTGGTAAACGAGACCACCCGCACCGTGCCAGGACAGCCCGCAAAGCCGTCGCCGCAGCTGGCAGGCGACCTGCTGCGCGCCGTGCTGACCGGCGGGCGTTACCCCGCTACCCTATTGAACGGTGTGACCCTGCGTATCCGTGCCGAGCAGAATGTGACCCGCGGCCGGGCTGCTGTGATCAAAGCGTATTACCTGCGTAATTACTCTACCGAACTGAACAAGGAGGTCTATACTGTGAGCCTGAACGAAACCACCAATGTCCCCTATCTTCTGGGACGGCTGTTCTCTGTGCTGGAGGCTGTGCAAAAAGCTGCCAACCCCGGCATCAACACTACCATCAGGGACCGGTATTTCAACGCCGCCTGCGCCACGCCGGGTATGGCCTTCCCCACCCTGCTGCGGCTGAGCCAGAAGCATCTGCGCAAGCTGAATGACGGCCTTGCCACCCACTACGATAAGCAGATCACCGAACTGATGGCACAGCTGCCGGAGAGCGGTTTTCCTGTCCGGCTCAGTCTGCCGGATCAGGGTAAATTCACCATCGGCTACTACCACCAGACCCAGAAACGTTACGTCAAAAAGAACGAGGAGGAATAAAAAATGTCTGCACCTATCAAGAACCGCTACGATTTCGTCATTCTGTTCGATGTAGAGAACGGCAACCCCAACGGCGACCCCGATGCCGGTAATATGCCCCGCATCGACCCCGAGACCGGCTACGGTCTGGTGACCGATGTCTGCCTGAAGCGCAAGATCCGCAACTATGTGGAGACGCTGAAGGAGGACGCCCCCGATGCCGACAATTACCGCATCTATGTCAAGGAGGGCGTACCCCTGAACCGCAGCGATGCCGAGGCGCTGGAGCACAACGGTCTGACCCCCAAGGACGACCTGAAAAAGGCCAAGAAAAGCGACCCGGATATCGACCGCAAGCTGCGGGATTATATGTGCGAACATTTCTACGATATCCGCACCTTCGGTGCCGTGATGACCACCTTTGTCAAGGGTGCGCTGAACTGCGGCCAGGTGCGCGGGCCGGTGCAGCTGAGCTTTGCCCGCTCTGTTGACCCTATCGTGCCGCAGGAGGTGACCATTACCCGCGTAGCCATCACCACCGAGGCAGACGCTGAAAAGAAGAACAGTGAAATGGGCAACAAGCATATCGTGCCCTACGGCCTGTACCGTGCCGAGGGTTACGTTTCTGCCAATCTTGCCCGCAAGACCACCGGCTTCTCGGAAGAGGACTTGCAGCTGCTGTGGCAGGCTATCCTGAATATGTTCGAGAACGACCACAGTGCTGCACGCGGCAAGATGGCCGTGCGGGAGCTGATCGTGTTCAAGCACGATTCCGAGCTGGGCAATGCGCCCGCCTATAAGCTGTTCGATGCCGTTACCGTGGCGCACAAGGCCGAGGTGGTCGCGCCCCGCAGCTATCAGGACTACACCGTTACGGTGGCCGACACCCTGCCGGAGGGTGTACACTGCGAGAGGTTTCACTGATGGACGCGCCGGATGACTACCTGCAAATGTCCGGCATCCAGCATTTTGCCTTCTGCCGCCGCCAGTGGGCACTGATCCATCTGGAGCAGCAATGGGCAGAAAATCTGCGTACCACCGAAGGACAGCTGAACCATGCCCGCTGCCACGATGACACCCGCACCGAGCGCCGGGGCGATTTGCTGATCACTCGGGGAATGCGGGTGACCAGCCACCGGCTGCGGATGTCTGGCAACTGTGACGTGGTGGAGTTCCGGGCTTGTGCGGATGGCATCCCACTGCAAAGCACCCCCGGGCGCTGGCAGCCCTACCCGGTGGAGTACAAGCACGGCCACGCAAAGGAAACCGATGCCGACCGGCTGCAATTATGCGCACAGGCCATGGCGCTGGAGGAAATGCTGGTGTGCCATATCCCGGAAGGGGCGCTGTATTACTGCGAGACGAAGCGGCGGGAGGTCGTACCTTTTACCGACGAATTGCGCAGCACCACCCGGCAGATAGCGGACGAAATGAACCAGTATTTTGCCCGCGGCTACACCCCAAAGGTAAAGCCCGGCAAGCACTGCAACGCCTGTTCCCTGAAAGAGCTCTGTCTGCCGATGCTCTGCCAGAAGGCAGACGCCAAGGCTTATCTGCGGCGCTATCTGGACGAGACGGCCACGGAGGTGACACCATGCGGCAATTCCTGAACTCCCTGTTCGTCCTCAGCGAGGACGCTTACCTCACGCTGGACGGCGAAAACGTTGTGGTCAGCCGTGGAAAAGCTGAGGTCGGGCGGGTGCCGCTGCACACGCTGGAAAGCATCCTCTGCTTCAGTTACGCCGGTGCCAGCCCTGCGCTGATGGGCAAATGCGGGCGCATGGGCGTCGACCTGAGCTTTTATACCCCGCGCGGACGCTTTTTAGCGCGCACTGTGGGCGAGGAACGCGGCAACGTATTGCTGCGGCAGACCCAGTACGCCGTTGCCGCCAGCGAGGCGCTCAGTTGCAGTTATGCCCGCAGCTTTATTCTGGGCAAGGTTTACAATGCCCGCTGGGTGCTGGAGCGCGCCACCCGGGACCACCCGCAGCGGGTGCCCGTGGACGAATTGAAACAGACCAGCGCACAACTGGCGGCTGCCCTACCGCTGGTGGAAGGCTGCGAGGATCTGGAGCAGCTGCGCGGGCTGGAGGGCGAAGCTGCACAGCGATACTTCGACCGGTTCAACGCGCTGATCTTACAGCAGAACGATGCTTTTGTGTTCACCTGCCGCAGCCGCAGACCGCCGCTGGATAACGTGAATGCGCTGCTGTCCTTTGCCTATTCCCTGCTGGCCAGCGATTGCGCCGCCGCGCTAGAGGGTGCCGGGCTGGACCCTTATGTGGGCTTTCTGCACCGCGCCCGTCCCGGGCGGCGCAGCCTTGCACTGGATCTGATGGAAGAGCTGCGCACCGTTCTAGCTGACCGTTTCGTGTTGTCCTGTATCAACCAGAAAGTGCTGAATGCAAAGCACTTTGAAAAGCAGGAAAACGGTGCCGTTCTGCTGACCGAGGAGGGACGCCGTGCATTCCTGAACGCATGGCAGCAGAAAAAGCGCGAAGTCATCACCCACCCGTTTTTGAAGGAAAAGCTCTGCTGGGGGCTTGTGCCTTATGTGCAGGCGTTGCTACTGGCGCGCACTCTGCGGGGCGATTTAGAGGTTTACCCTCCGTTTTTCTGGAAATGAGGTGCAATCATGCTGGTACTGATCACCTACGATGTAAACACCGAGACCTCCGCCGGACGCAAGCGGCTGCGCAAGGTTGCCAAGAAGTGCGTAGATCATGGGCAGCGGGTGCAAAATTCCGTGTTCGAATGCCTGCTGAACGCTTCGCAGTACGCAGTTCTCAAAGCAGAGCTGACCGCCCTGATCGACCCTGCCTTGGACAGTCTGCGGTTCTACCAGCTGGGCAACAACTACCAGACCAAGGTCGAGCACGTTGGACTGCACCCAGAATTTGCCCAAGACAGCGTGCTGATCTTTTGATGTCCGGCCAGTGCGAATCGGCAGCACACATGGTTTTCCGGGACGCTTCGCACCGGAAAACCAGCCGTTTGCGCGAGTAACGGTGTGATTTTGCGGTTTGGTTTGCAGACATCTCTTTGCAATTTGTGCAGAGAGGTGTATAATGAGACAAAAGCAGGGTGTTTTCTCTCTGTTTTTGCTGTCGCCCTCCTCGCGGAGGGCGTGGATAGAAATTTTCTGCCTACCCCATCGCCGGCTTTTCCGCCGCCGTCGCCCTCCTCGCGGAGGGCGTGGATAGAAATTCACAGTTTGTATAGACCCGGTACGCTGTATAGTGGGTCGCCCTCCTCGCGGAGGGCGTGGATAGAAATCTCCTTTGTTTTAGGCTCTGTTTTTGGCTCTTCCGGTCGCCCTCCTCGCGGAGGGCGTGGATAGAAATGGCTGTTTTGCTGTTGCTTTATCGATTGCTTTATGTCGCCCTCCTCGCGGAGGGCGTGGATAGAAATTGCATTGCTTCGCATTTTGCCACTTACACGGTTTGGTCGCCCTCCTCGCGGAGGGCGTGGATAGAAATAACTCGGATGTCTGCTGCCATCCCTCTTATGTGGGTCGCCCTCCTCGCGGAGGGCGTGGATAGAAATAAGGCCTTGCTGGTAACTGTGGTTATGGCGTACACGTCGCCCTCCTCGCGGAGGGCGTGGATAGAAATAAGCAGTTCATGGGAGAAATGGACGAAACACCATGGTCGCCCTCCTCGCGGAGGGCGTGGATAGAAATGCCTACCCATGCGTAGCATTTTGCTACGTTGTCCCGTCGCCCTCCTCGCGGAGGGCGTGGATAGAAATACAAAAAGCTTTGAAGAGCACGGTTTTGTGATTGGAGTCGCCCTCCTCGCGGAGGGCGTGGATAGAAATGTTATAGCCCAGCTCCTGCGCCATCTGGTTTGTGCGTCGCCCTCCTCGCGGAGGGCGTGGATAGAAATCATTATCCCAGCGGCCTTTTGCACGGTTGAGGATGTCGCCCTCCTCGCGGAGGGCGTGGATAGAAATGCCGATGTCTGCTCCCGATTTGGCATCCCGACTGGGTCGCCCTCCTCGCGGAGGGCGTGGATAGAAATTGGTACTGGTCGATAAGGCCTTGCAGCTCATAGTGTCGCCCTCCTCGCGGAGGGCGTGGATAGAAATAAATTGTGCAGTAAAGGCCAGCACTTCGGCCCTGGTCGCCCTCCTCGCGGAGGGCGTGGATAGAAATTTGGCCTGCATCGTTGATGCTGGTAAAGAAAATCCGTCGCCCTCCTCGCGGAGGGCGTGGATAGAAATATCTTGCCGTTGTGGCTGTAAGTGACGGGGCCGGTGTCGCCCTCCTCGCGGAGGGCGTGGATAGAAATCATCCAGTATTTTGTTGTTTGCTCTGCACCTATGGGTCGCCCTCCTCGCGGAGGGCGTGGATAGAAATCAATGCTTGCAGATGCTCCTGTTGGTGCGCTTGTGTCGCCCTCCTCGCGGAGGGCGTGGATAGAAATCCAGCTTTTTGCAGTTTTAAATTGCTTTGCGCTGGTCGCCCTCCTCGCGGAGGGCGTGGATAGAAATTTTGGCTCGTGTTGCCTTACAGTCGGATGCCGCCGTCGCCCTCCTCGCGGAGGGCGTGGATAGAAATTTTTCGAATCCAGGTGAAAAAACACGAAAACAATAGTCGCCCTCCTCGCGGAGGGCGTGGATAGAAATGCCCAAGGCTGCAAGTCTCGGGTCGTAGTATGTGAAGTCGCCCTCCTCGCGGAGGGCGTGGATAGAAATAATGTTTGTGCCGGATTGACTTCCGCTTTCCGAGGTCGCCCTCCTCGCGGAGGGCGTGGATAGAAATAATGTTTTTGTTACTTTGTGATAATTTTGTAACGTCGCCCTCCTCGCGGAGGGCGTGGATAGAAATTGCGCTGTTGTAGTTCATCGCTACACTGTTTTTGTCGCCCTCCTCGCGGAGGGCGTGGATAGAAATATCGCTACACTGTTTTCGATGTGATTGTATACGCCGTCGCCCTCCTCGCGGAGGGCGTGGATAGAAATATCGCTACACTGTTTTCGATGTGATTGTATACGCCGTCGCCCTCCTCGCGGAGGGCGTGGATAGAAATACTGTGTACGGTTTTCCTGTGTTTGCGTTACCGTGTCGCCCTCCTCGCGGAGGGCGTGGATAGAAATAATGGCCTGCTGGGCTGTATGAACAGATGCAGGAGGTCGCCCTCCTCGCGGAGGGCGTGGATAGAAATCCCTCGCCGGTTGCGGCGTAGGTGCTCCGGCGCGGCGTCGCCCTCCTCGCGGAGGGCGTGGATAGAAATCCCCGCAAATCCCCTCAAAAAGAAAAAATCCCTCTGTCGCCCTCCTCGCGGAGGGCGTGGATAGAAATCGAGCAGGAATATCATCCCGAACCCGGACAATGAGTCGCCCTCCTCGCGGAGGGCGTGGATAGAAATCAATACCTTTGCCTCGACCGCTTCAACGGTCTTACAGGTCGCCCTCCTCGCGGAGGGCGTGGATAGAAATATGCCCCGAACGTTTACGGATACCTTACTGCTGAACGTCGCCCTCCTCGCGGAGGGCGTGGATAGAAATATCAGCCCATACAACCCGGTGCCGCACTATAACGGTCGCCCTCCTCGCGGAGGGCGTGGATAGAAATATCTTCCAGCCGGCACTGATACTTGCCGATCAGAGTCGCCCTCCTCGCGGAGGGCGTGGATAGAAATTGCGTTGCTTCGCATTTTGCCACTTACACGGTTTGGTCGCCCTCCGCGAGGAGGGCGTGGATAGAAATACAAGTGGTTTTTATTGACGACTATCTAGTATCTGTCGCCCTCCGCGAGGAGGGCGTGGATAGAAATAGAGACGAAAACGTGGACAACGCGGCAACTATAAGTCGCCCTCCGCGAGGAGGGCGTGGATAGAAATATCTCGTCATGCAAGGCGTGATAGATTTCGTCAAGGTCGCCCTCCGCGAGGAGGGCGTGGATAGAAATAACAAAAAGCTCAGAAGACGCCAAGAGACGGCAAAGGTCGCCCTCCGCGAGGAGGGCGTGGATAGAAATTCGAGAATCTGCATCATGATGTGGATAGCCTGTTGTCGCCCTCCGCGAGGAGGGCGTGGATAGAAATAGCTTTAGGACGTTCGCCTGTGCTGTTGCGATCATTGTCGCCCTCCGCGAGGAGGGCGTGGATAGAAATAACAAAAAGCTCAGAAGACGCCAAGAGACGGCAAAGGTCGCCCTCCGCGAGGAGGGCGTGGATAGAAATTCGAGAATCTGCATCATGATGTGGATAGCCTGTTGTCGCCCTCCGCGAGGAGGGCGTGGATAGAAATAGCTTTAGGACGTTCGCCTGTGCTGTTGCGATCATTGTCGCCCTCCGCGAGGAGGGCGTGGATAGAAATACAGGTAGTTTTTATTGACGACTACCTAGTATCTGTCGCCCTCCGCGAGGAGGGCGTGGATAGAAATACAGGTAGTTTTTATTGACGACTACCTAGTATCTGTCGCCCTCCGCGAGGAGGGCGTGGATAGAAATGCAGATCGTTGATTGTTGTTGCAGTGACTGTGCTTAGTCGCCCTCCGCGAGGAGGGCGTGGATAGAAATGGTCTGGCTCCCAGAGGGAGCGCCTGCGGCGCTCCGTCGCCCTCCGCGAGGAGGGCGTGGATAGAAATAAAAAATCGCCTATGCCGCCAGTAGATGGCCGGGTCGCCCTCCGCGAGGAGGGCGTGGATAGAAATTGGCCTGTTGGTGCTCCTGCTGGTCGGCTGGCTGTGTCGCCCTCCGCGAGGAGGGCGTGGATAGAAATAACTGGCGCAGATTGGTCTAACACACTAGACCTTGCGTCGCCCTCCGCGAGGAGGGCGTGGATAGAAATTATTTCTCCCATGAAATACTTAAAATTGTCCCAGAGTCGCCCTCCGCGAGGAGGGCGTGGATAGAAATTCCTTTTTTACAGTCTGATTCCGCCGCGCATAGGTCGCCCTCCGCGAGGAGGGCGTGGATAGAAATCTTGTCGGTGTCCGGTATCCGCTGTTTATGTGTACCGTCGCCCTCCGCGAGGAGGGCGTGGATAGAAATGGATTGCCTGTTTGACGTCTTTAATTGAGATGAGCGTCGCCCTCCGCGAGGAGGGCGTGGATAGAAATCGAAAACAATACGTCTGGACAAAAGACGAAAAAGGTCGCCCTCCGCGAGGAGGGCGTGGATAGAAATAAGCAAGCTATTGCGATGCGCAGAATATGCTGTGGTCGCCCTCCGCGAGGAGGGCGTGGATAGAAATATTTGGAATGCGTTTAAGTGCGGCGCGCGGCACTCGTCGCCCTCCGCGAGGAGGGCGTGGATAGAAATATGGGAGAAGTAGAAGCAACGCCCTGGATGCCGGTCGCCCTCCGCGAGGAGGGCGTGGATAGAAATATTTGGAATGCGTTTAAGTGCGGCGCGCGGCACTCGTCGCCCTCCGCGAGGAGGGCGTGGATAGAAATTTGATAACGTACTGTGAAACCTCTTTCAGCTGCCTGGTCGCCCTCCTCGCGGAGGGCGTGGATAGAAATGTTGCAATCATTCTGTGATATTCGTGGATGTTTTGTGGGGTCGCCCTCCTCGCGGAGGGCGTGGATAGAAATCATATAGCCTGAACTTGGGACTCGTGTAGTCCTCAGTCGCCCTCCTCGCGGAGGGCGTGGATAGAAATCGTTTCAACGGCCCAGTCTTTTTGTAGTCATAAATCGGTCGCCCTCCTCGCGGAGGGCGTGGATAGAAATATCACAGTAGATCGGCACCAGATCGCCCTCGTTGTCGCCCTCCTCGCGGAGGGCGTGGATAGAAATTGTCTGAATGGCAGAAGAAAAAGCCCGCCACCCGGTAGTCGCCCTCCTCGCGGAGGGCGTGGATAGAAATCAATGACCGGTAACGCAGCAGTGAGCCTGTACGAGTCGCCCTCCTCGCGGAGGGCGTGGATAGAAATTCGTACTATGACCCGATGCTGGCAAACCTGGGCGAGTCGCCCTCCTCGCGGAGGGCGTGGATAGAAATTTTGCACACCGAGTATACCACAAACAACCCTCAGGGTCGCCCTCCTCGCGGAGGGCGTGGATAGAAATAACAGTGCAGGGACTACAAGACAGACGTGGATAGTCGCCCTCCTCGCGGAGGGCGTGGATAGAAATTTAAAAAGCTATGGTAAAATCGCAGCGTCCGAAACATCCTGCGGTCTGCCGTTATTCACATACGGGTTATACCAGACATTCTGGAATATGCATCCTTCGATCCAAATGTTTTCGCACCAAATGCTCTCGCCGTTCTCCATGCGTCCCCGCAGCCGGATGCCGCAGGTCCATATTTTGTTTACACCGTTCGGGTTGATGCCTTCCCATGTGCAGTTGACGAACCAGATGTTTTTGCACCCCTCCAGCACCATGTTCGCGCCCTTCCAAAAGATCACGTTCCGAACTTCCAGATCTTCAACGTTGTTGACGATGATCTCAAAGTACTTATACTTTTTGTTTCCTCCGTCCACCACGCAGTTGCTCTGGCTCAGCGCCGCCGTCTGTGCACTTTCTGCCTCGCCCTTTGCCTGCTGCACGCTGTCCGCAGCGGCGGCCTTGGCTTTCTGTGCCTCTCCCGCTGCACCTTCTGCCCTGTCCGCCGCGCTCTGCGCGTCCTTTGCCTTCTGGCTTGCCGTGTTCGCCGCCCCCAGTACCTGCGCCACAAAGGCCTCGTACTGGCTCGGGGTGATCTCGGTGTCCCCGTCCGCGGTAAAAGTCTCGTAGCACTCGTATCGCGCAGGCCTTGTCATGGCACAGTATCCGTTGCCGTCCATTGCCCGCAGCATCCACAGCCCCTTTTCGCTGGAGGTGAACATCCTGTCCACCTCCAGACACCTGTCCTCTCCCAGCAGCACCGGCTGCGGCAGCGTGCCGTCCAGCTGCTGCACATGCACCGTCACCGCCATACCGGCCCATTCCTCCGGCAGCTCAAATTCCAGTGTCTCCACCCCGGTGCTGCCCTCGCCGCCCAGCTTCAAAACCTTCTGCTCCGGGCAGTACTCTGCCCCGCTAAAGGTTCTTTTCACAATTCTTACCAGCATCTCCCGGCCTCCTTTCCTGTGTCCAGTCTACCGCATCCCGCTTTGCAAAACACCTGCGGACATTCTTACACAAAACACACCCCGGCAGCTGTCCCTTCTCAGCCGCCGGGGTGTTCGTCTTTGTTTGTTATTGTTTGTCTTTACCGCAGGTCTGCCCACGGGTCGCTGGTCTGCGCTTTGCTCTTCTTTTCGGCATCGCTCACCCAGCCGTCCAGCGTTTTCTGGGTGTACAGCGGGTTATTATCCGCATCCCGCAGCGCCAGCAGCATCTCGTTCAGCTGTGTCCGGTCGTATTCGCTGCCCGCCACATACTCCGGCTTGCATACTGTGGTGATCTTGCTCTTCACGCTGCCAAGGCTCTTGCCCGCCCGCAGCAGCCTGTCCAGCTCCTCCTGCAATTCCTTCGCGCTGCCCTTCTCTGCCGCCATGGTCAGGTCTGCGTAGATCCCCGCGTCCTTGTCGTGCCCGCTTTCGGTCGCCAGCAGTTCATCTGCCAGCGCATTAATCGCGCCCTTCTTGCTCCCGTCTCCGGTCACCATATCGATCACCGCCTCGCGCTTCGCTGCGTCCGCCTTTGCCTTCGGGTCTATACCCATCACCTTGTACACGTTCTGCACGATCTTCTGCGTCAGCTCCTCCCGCCGCTCCGTGTTGCCGCTGTTCTGTGCCTTTGCCGCCTCCAGCACATCCGGGTCGTACTGTTTCAGCCGTTTCTTCAGTTCGCTGTAGATCTTGTCCTCCTTTCCCATAGCGATCAGCTTCTCCACCGCCGCCTGCGCCTCCACTGGGTCGCCGCTGGCATACGCATTGTATAACCGGTCGTACTGTCCTGTGGCGCTCTTCGGCAGGCTGTCAAAGTTCCAGCGTTTTCCGCTTTCTCCCCAATTTTTCACCGTTTGTATCCATCCGCCCGCTGCTTCCAAAAGCTTTTTTCCATTTCCAAACGGCACACCCGCCGCCTGCATTCCCGCTTCTACCACAGCCAGAGCCAGCTTGCAGAGTTTTTTTGTATGTTTTTCCTCCTCTTTTTCATCCATATCGCTTGTGTCTTTCCTAAATTCGTAAGCAAATCGTCCGGCAGCCGATACAAACTCATTTACAAGTCCCATATTTGCTGCGCTCATTACATCGTAGCCATTTCCAGTCACCGCATTACTTGCAAAACTGTACAGCTCACTGCCATACAAAAAGGCTCCTGCGAAACTCTCCATTCCAAGCTCTCCGAGCCGTTTTAGCAAGCTGCTCCATGTCATATCACCGTTTTCGTCCTGCAAGCTCTTCCATCTGTTCAGCAAAAACTCATTCCCATTTTCATCGCTGCAAACACCACCGTCTGTGCCATCTGGCTTGTAATGGCTTTGTTCAGCTGCTTTCCTGCCCGCTGCATCTCGCTCCGGTTCTCTGCGCTCTGCTGCGCCTTGTACCGCGCGCTCTGGGTCTTGTAGTCCATCACCGCATCGGCTAAAATGCCGTAGTTCTGGAAGCGCTGGGTCGTAAACATCGTCAACGCCTTTGCCATACCATCTTGGTTGCGCTGGATACCCGCCCGCTGCATCACCTGTAGTTGGGCTGCGTGCGCTCGATCACCTTCTGGTAGGTCTCGTTCACCGCCTTCCAGTATTCCCCGCTCCCCGCCTTGGCTGCTTCTGCGCTGAACTCCGCCGGGTGGTTCTTTACATAGGCCTTGCTGCCCTCCCACAGCGCCGCCACCGTGATCTCGTCCATCCCGTTGATCCACCCGGTCAGCGCCTTTGGCAGCCTGTCCATGGCCTTTTCCGCAAGGCTTCCGTCCTTGCCAATGCTCGCCAGCTCTCCACGCTGGCTGCCCCGCTTGCGCCATTCCAGCAGCGCGTCCCCGTGCTGGGTAATCTCTGCCTCCAGCGCCGCCCGCTGTGGGCAGGCTCGCCGCCTGCGCAATGACAACGCCCGGGTTCAAGGTCAGCACCGCGCCCGCGTAGTTGTCCCGCAGCCGCGCCGCCATCCGGCTCACGCCGTTGTCCCGCCTGCGCTGAGTTGTCTGCAGGTCTGTCAGCAGGTCGTTGATGTAGTCCACCGTGCCCTTGCCCCACTGTTCCTTGATGATCTTGTTCTTCAGGTTTCCCAGCCCGTCTGCGGTCTCCACGTTGCTGTTCAGCACCTTCTGTACGTCCCGGATCGGCAGCGCCAAGCCCGCATACGCTGCTGTGTCCCGCAGGCTGCGCTGTACCACGCTGCTGCACTCCTCCAGCAAGATGGGCTTGCTGCTCTTTATACGGTTCTTCAAAAAGCCCCGTCCCTCAATGGTCGCGTCAAGGTTCAGCCCCTCGATCTGGGTCGCCAGCACGCCCTTGTCCACCGCAATGGGGTAGTAGTTTTTCACCTGCGCCCGGTTGTACCCCAGCAGCTGCATGCTGGTCTCGTTGATCAGGTTCGTGGTATAACTGTCAAAAAGCTCCTTCATGTCCGCGATCCACGCCCGGTCGTAGTCGGTCAGTGCCGCCTCCACCGTGTTCAGCACGCTATCCGGCATGGGGTTGCCCTGTGCGTCCTTCAGCATACCCAGCCGTACGGTCTGCCCCTTCTGGTACGCCTGCTCAATGTCGCCCGCGCTGTACAGCTTTGCGTCCGGCAGCACCATGCCGCCGGTCATCAGATGCTCCACACTGTCCTTGTTCTGTAAGTGCATGTACAGGCTGCACAGCTGCGCATGGGTCAGCGGCACCGCCTCGCCCTTGCTGTCCACAAGGCCAATGTCCACAAGCTTCGCTCCCGGGCCCGCAAACGCTGCCATCTCCTTCAGGTGCTCCTTGCCGGTCACGTTGCTGAACTTTTTCTCGCCCTCAATGGTGATCTCGGTCTGCCGCCGCTGTCCGTCGTTCAGCATCCGCGCCAATTTCTCCATCTGTCCGTCCTTGGCATACCCGCCGATCATGCGGAACACCCGCTCCGCGCCCAGCATATCAAGGTTGTACTTCGTCAGCAGGTTGTGCAGCCCGTCCAGTGCCCCGCCGGGGTGGTTGCCCTTGCTGGCGCGCACCTCTCCCGCCGCCGTCACGGCGATCTTGTCCACCTCTTCCGCCTTTGCAAGGCTCAGCGTCTTGTTCGCGGTGCGGATCACATGCAGCGTGCTGCTGGTAATGGCATTCAGCATCCGCATCTGCTCCAGTGTCAGGGGCAGGTAGGTGCGGTTCTCGGTGTCCCGGATCCGCGCTTTCAGCCGGTCGCGCAGCATCTCTGCCTTCTCGCCCTCCGGCAGCGCCTCAGCCTCCGCCAGTTGCTCGCGCAGCTTTGCAAGTCGTACCTCTTTCGCGGCGGTCATATCCTCCCGCAACGTCTGGATCAGCACCGGCACCCCGCTCTTCTTCCAGTCCTCGGTCATGGCCGTGGGTGCACTGTCCGTGCCCATCGAGCGGTTGATGCTATCCTGCAGCGCCGTCAGCCGGTTCACCGCCCGGTCCTTCAGCACCGCCTGATTTGCCAGCTTCGCCACCTCGGCTGCCTGCACGATCAGGCTCTGCTGCACATACTTGCCCGGGCTCGGCCGCAGCACCAGCTGGTTCAGCGCCGCTGCGTTGCGCTGTACGCTCTTGCGCACCTTGTCCATCTCACGGCCTTCCCGCGCCTTCTTCACCCGCTTTTCCGCCAGCGCCTTCGCCACCGCAATGTCCTCGTCCCGCTGCTGCCGCGCCGCCTCAATGGCAAGGGCATTCCGCTGCGCCTGCTTTTCGGCAAAAGCCTCCCGCTTGCGCTCGCTCTCTGCCTCCCACTCGGCGATCTCGTTCTCCTGCACGATCAGCGAATACTCCGCCGTGTCCGCGCGCCGGGTCTCCTGCCGCAGCTGCCACGCCAGCTCGTTCTTTTCGCTGCGCAGCTTCTTCACTTCCAGCTTCGCCTCGTCCAGCATCTCCTGCCGCTCCGCCTTCAGCCGTTTGGCTTCCTCCTTCCACTGCCGTTCATAGCTTTCCCGCAGCACCGTCATCTTCTCATTCAGGTCGCCAAGGTTCGTAATGTCCACGCCCTGCATTTCCAAAATGTCGTTCAGCTGCTTTTCTGCCTTCGCGTTCGCCTTTGCCTTCTGCACCTCCGCGTGCTGCCCTGCATCCCTCTGGTTCTGCGCCAGCTTTTCCCGGAACAGTGCCTTCTGCCCCTTCTGGATACCCTTCAGCTCCCGGCTCACCTCGGCAGCCCGCTCCTCGGTGCCCGCTGCGGCTCTGGCCACCTGCATATTGTGCTGCATGATGCCCTCAAAAATGGCCTCCGCGTCGGTCATCTCCGGCACGTTCATCACGTCGCCCAGCATCCGGCCAGCCAACTCCACCCGGGCATCCTCGTACTCTGCCACGTCCGCAAACCGGCTCATCATCTTCGGCTTAATGGCATCATGCAGGTTCATCAGCACGTCCAGCCACTCGGTGCTCTCCATGCTCAGCGCACCGTCCACACCGGCCTGCTCCGCAGCGCTTTTCCACAGCGCCCGCGCGCCGTCCCGCACAAAACCTGCTGCGCTCATATCGTTCACAATGCTCTCGTACTGCTCCGCCGGGTTGCCGTCCCGCACGCCCTCGGCCTGCCGCAATGTCACGCCGTGCCGCCGTGCCTCGGCCACTGCCTCGCTCCAGCTGCCGTACCGGCGCACCAGCTCTGCCTTCGCCGCGCCGGTCTTGTTCACCGTGTATTCCAGCTTGTGCAGCTCCGGGTATTCGTCCCACAGCTCGCTGTTGCGGTAGGTCGCCCCGTCCAGCACTTCGCCCGCCAGCGTTTCCGCCAGCGCCTGCGCCTTGCTCATGTCCGCACCCTCGGCCTTCAGGTACTCCACCAGCACCTGCGCCTCGTTTGTCAGCTTCGTCCGATCAGCCCGGCTTCCGTTGGTGCGGGTCCACCGCACCGCCAGCCCCTCCAGACTGTCCCGGCTTACCTTCACACCCCGGGTCAAGCCAAAGAACTGCCCCAGCGTGTCCAGTGCCGCTGCCTTGTCCGCAATGGCTCTGCTGGCCTGCCGCTGGTCGCTGCCCTTTGCCTCCCGGTCTGCCTGCTGCGCCAGCGCAAAGCGCACATTCGGCACCTTGTTAAGCAGCGCCGTCCGCGCCTCATCGTCCCCGGCCTTGTACAGCTGCACCGGCACCCCTGCATCCTTCAGCTGCTGCACCAGTGCTTCGCTTGCGTTGTCCGGCAGTATCGCCGCCCGTACCTCATCAAAGCCCACCGCACGCTGCGGCTTTGCCTCAAAGTACCCGGTCGGTATCTTCGCTACGTCCTTGTACAGTTTCAGGATCCTCTGTGCTGCGTCCTTGCTGATGATATAGTCCTCTTTGGCAAACGCCTTGCCGGTGGCCGCCGCCGTGTGCTTTCCCTGTGCTGCCCGCAGCAAGATCTCGCCAAAGATCTCCTGCTCCTCAAAGCTGTTGTCGCTGTGCGGCGTCGTTTCCTTCCGCAGCATCCGGATCACTTGCTCGATCTGGCTGTCCGCATCCTCCAGCAGCTTCTTGTACTCTGCTTCCGGCATCTGCTGCAGCCGTCCCCTGTCCGCCCGCACCTCGTCCAAGTTCTTGTACTCCGCCGTGGTCGTGCTCATCAGAGTGCTTGCCGATACACCCCACACGTCCTGCCCGCGCGCATTCTGGCTGTTCATGGCCTTCACCAGGTTCTCCAGCGTGTAGGGGTTGTGCAGCTGCGCAAAGCTCCGCTTCTTACCGCTCGGGGTAAACGGTTCTTTTTCGTTTCGGATTCCCTTTTCTCCCAGCACACCCTCCAGCTTGTCGTATACCCACTGCTCCACCTTTTGCTCCGGCGCTTTTTCCCGTATCGCGTTTCGGGTCGCCTCCACATCCAGCGTCTGCTTTCCGGCGCTTGTATCGGTCACCATTTTGTATGCGTGCTCCAGCATCTGGTACAGCCGCCCTCTGTTTTCATTCCGCAGCTTGTTGATCCGCAGCATCCACCGTTTGTTTTGTCCTTCCAGCGCTCCGTGGGTGTACTTTTCCTCCAAGGCATCCGCAGCCGCGTCTGCCAGCTTGTCCAGCCGGTCAATATTCCCGCCTTCAAACGCCTCCTTGAGTTGTGCCTCGCCCGTGTGCCGGATCACAGCCTCCAGCACATCGTTTCCAATGCTGTCAAACTGCTCCTGTTCCATCCGATACACCGGCTCCACCGTTATTTCCTTGTCCTTCAGGTATGCCAGCTGCACCCCGGTGTCCCGCTGCATCTTCTGCGCCAGTTCTTCCCGGCTCAGGCTGCTTGCCTCGTCCACTCCCGCACGCTGCACCGCAGCGCTGTTCACAAACTTTCCGTCAAACGCCTCCCAGCTTGCCTCATACACCCGGTTTTCAAAGTCCCGCATGGCATCGTAGTTCACCTCGTACTCTACGCCCGGCCTTGTCGGGGTCCACGCATCCGCGCCGTACACCCGGTTCGCCTTGTCCACCATGGGGTCAATGGTGTCGCTGCCAAATACCAGCGATACCGGCCCGTACTTTGTGTGCCCCTCCCGGGCTTTCACCACCGCAATGGACGGCGACGGCATCCCGCCCAGCTGCAGCGCCTCGCGCAGGTTCTGCTCGGTCAGGTTGTGCACCGCCACCAGTTCCTTCTGGCCGTCCACCTCCACCGGTGCGCTAAGCGCAAACCGCACTGTTTTCTGCACAGCTGCATTGTTTTCCTTGCTTTCGCCAGCATCCTGTGCTATACTTGTTTCAGAAGATACTTCCTGGGCATCCGCAAGGTTGCCCCGCACTGCCTTCGGGAGCAGTGTGGGAGTATCTTCTTTTTTTGTTACATTTCCATTGCTGTCAAGCATCACATAGCTTCCGTCCGTCCAGCACACCTCATGGACATAAAAGTTTTTTATTCCGTTCTGCCGGATGTACTCTCTTACGATCACACCCTCATAAAGTTTCGCCCCATTGATCTTCACCGGTGCCGCAAAAACGTGTGTGTCATATCCGCGGTTCTGCCAGTTCTTTTCAAAACCTATTTTGATGCCTTTTTGTATCACTTCCGGTACACTTGCAACGGCGATCTGTTTTGCCCTGCTGTTTCCGTGCTCAACGGTCGCACGCGCCCCGTTTTTTGTCAGTTCAACAACACCAAAGCCTTCTCGTTCAACTTTGTTTCCCAGCTTATTAAAGTAGTCTACGATATTGGTAATGTTTTCTGCACGGCTTTTTCCAAACAGCACCTCTGTTCCCCGGATATCCGCTACTGCATCCATTTCTTCCAGTTCGCTCAGATGATTGTTCATCTGCTCCGCTAGGGAATCTTTTCCCTCGTGCAGCCGGAACCGCACCCCCTTCGCCGCGCCGTTGCTTTCAATGGCAGCGGCGTTTTCTTTTGCCGCCCGCAGGTTGTCCATCGCCTTTTCTGCGTGCGCAAAATAGGCATCCTGCAAAGCCTTCTTCTGCGCTTGGGCAAGGTTCTTTGCGTGCAGTGCCGCCAGGTTCTCTGGGTCTTTGTTCAAAATCTCCTTTGCCTTGCTGATGATGCTGTTCAAAAGCTCCTTCACCGCGTTCACGGCCTTGGTAATGGTGCCTGCCTTGTCCGCGTTCTTGTCCGCCTGCGCCCGCTGGAACTGTGCCCACCGGGTCACATCCTCCACGGTCTCAAAAATGCCGCTCCAGCTTTCCGCCACCAGCTCCTCCGCAGCCTGTTCATAGGTCAGGTTCTGGGCTGCATAATCCTGCATCTTGTCCCGGATCATGCTGTCCACCTTCTCATAGCCCGCGCTCTCTGCCATGTACTCCAGCGCCATGTCCATCAGTGCCTTTGCGCCCTCCGCGTCCAAAGCGTTGTACCAGTGAAAGTCCTCGTGCAGGATCGTGCCGAACACATCCTCGCTCCGGTCTCCAAAATAGATCTGTGCCGTTTCGGTGTCGACGCACGCTTTCGCCAGCTTGCTGGGTGCGCCGTCCGGTCCCCGCAGCACGCTCTGCAAAATGGCATCCGTGCCGGTGCCCGCTGCGTTCAGCTGGATCAGCTGGGTCGCCAGCTCGTCCGCCGCCCGCAGGCTGCCTTTCCAGATCACCCGGCCCTCGCCGCTGGTGCTCTGGCTGCCAAGCGCACCGCCCAGCCCGCCTGCCGCTTCGGTCTCGCCCTGCCCCTGCGTCCACGCTGCCTGCAAAGCCTCTTTGCCGCCGGGCTGCTGCAGCACATAGTTTGTAAAACCCGCCAGTCCGCTGGTGCTGCCCGCCAGTTCCAGCGCCTTGTCAAAGGTCTTTACCCCCTCCATCTGTCCAAGCCGGTACATACAGCTCGCCGCCGAGGTATACCGGTCAAGGTCTGTAATGCTGTCCGGCACCATCCGGCTGATGGTCTCGCTCGCGCTCCGGCTCACCTTCCACCGGCTCAGCTCCCGCTGTACGCTGCGCTGCTTTTCGGTCAGGCTCTGCTGCCGCAGTCCGTAGGTTTCCCGCAGTGCGCCGCTCTGGAAAGTCGTTGTTCGGCCGCATCCCGTCGGCCATCTCTACCGCCATTCCCGCCGTCATATCATTTCTCCTTTCCTCTAAAAAAGGCTCCCTCCCAGAGGGAGCTGTTTCACCGCGCCGCTTCAGCGGACGGTGAAGCTGAGGGAGTTCTTCCTTTAAACAAGGCTCCCCCTTGGGGGAGCTGCGAGCAACTCCACCGTCAGGTGGATTGCGCAGCTGAAGGGGTCTCCCTACCAAAAACACCCGGCACAGCATGTGCCTGCCGTACCGGGTGTCTATCCGTTTTAACTTGCCGGTAACTTGCCAGCAAGCTGCGGCACAATGCCGCCGGGCGGTCTTACAGCCGCTGCAATGCAGGTACGTCCTGCGCTTTTGCAACTGCCGCCGCGATCTTCTCATTTGCTGCGTTGTCCATCTCCTCGCTGTGGCGCAGCACCTCGGCCACCGCCGCAGGCACCTCCACGTCCACACCGCGCTGGATCAGATACGCCTCGCCGTTCACGCTCACAAAGCGTGCGCCGGAATACCGGCCGTTGTCCTTGAACAGATGGATGATCTCCGTCTTGGGCTTTTCCGCCTGCACCACCTCGGTGCCCACGTCCTCCACAGGCTTTTCCGCCTGCACCGCTGCCTTTTTCTCTGCCATCTTCATTCTCCTTTCTCAGTTCGCCTGTGCCTTTTCGCTGTACCGCTCAGAGCAGCTCTCAATGCGCACCATGTACTGCTCGCTCAGGCGCTCTGCGGTCTTCACGGCCTTCCAGCCCACGGACGCGCGCTGGTTCAACGGGTCGTCGCCGTAGCCCAGCTGCTTCACAATGTGCTGCAGGCCGCCGCCCTCCAGCTCAGTGGTGGCGTAGGCGTGTGCGCCCAGCACCAGCGTGCCGAACACCGCAAGGCCCTCCGGGCAGCCGGTGCCCTTCCAGATCTTCGCTTCGCTGGTCTCCACAAACCGCACATTGTTGATCTTGCCGATCTCGCCCTCAAAGATCTCCTCGGGGCTTGCGTACTTGTGGGCTTCCACCCAGTTGGGGTCGCGCTTGATGTCGTAGACGACATACGGATGGATGATGCACACATAGCTGCCGCCTGCGTTGCCCACAGGGTCGGCGTTCTGCACCTTCAGCTGCGCCACCGCCTGATCGATCAGGTCCACGGTCAGCTGCGCGGTCTTGTCCAGATCCGCACGGCTGGTCACCGCCGTCTCCGCGCCGCCCGCGCCGATCTTGGGTGCATAGATCACGTTGGTGCCGCCGCACAGGATATCCCGCACAATGGTGTCCATGGTTCTGCCGGACTGGCTTGCCAGCACGCTGGTGGCCTGCACCACGTTGTTGTCGATGGTGGTCAGCTGCACCATGTCGGTCAGGGGCACCCAGCCGCCGTACTGGTACACCTCAGCGGTCACCGTGCTCACGGTCAGTGCCTGGCCTTCCGGGGTCACTCCCTCGGTCAGCGGGGTCAGTGCCTTGGGCAGCGCCTCATACTTGCGAAACTCAATGGTCTTGCCATTGTTCGCCGGAATGGGGTAGCTGTCGCCAAACTGGTCATGCACCAGCGCAGGCAACGCCTGATCGATCAGGCGCTTCTCATAAAAGGTTTTCATCTCCGCGGTCATACCGCTGGAGCCGGTGGTGTTCTGCAACTGTGCTGCCATCTGCTGCAGCTGCTGGTACAGCGTGCCGTTCTGGCTCACCCGCTCCCGCACCTTCTCAATGCCTTCAAAGTCCATCATCTCCATCGCAGCCAGCGCCGCGTCCGCGTTCGCCGGTGCAAAAAATCCCAGCTGGTAGCACTCCTTCGCCGTCTCGTTCTGGGAAAGGCGGCTGAAGGTGCTCTTCTTCGCCGCGCTCACCGTAATGTCGAACACCGGCTCGTGGTCGCCCAGCTGCACCCCGCCCACAACGCCGCCGGGCACCCCGCGCAGCTGCTGCGCGCTGAAGGTGGCATACTCCACCCCGCCGCTCTCGCCGGTAATGCGGTATACCCGCTGCTCGTCGTAGAACTGCCGCATCAGCTCAATGATCAGGTAGCACTCCTTCGCAAACGCCCGGTACGCGCTCTTCAGCATGTCCCGGCTCAGCTTGCTGCCCGCCTCCTATAACGCCGCAATGGCACTGGCAGCGGTCAGGCCGCTGGTGGTACCGCCCTGGCTCACGTCCCGGTTGCCGCTCACTTCCTTCAGCTCGCTCACCCGGGCATCCCGGTAGTTCATGCAGTTGCCGCTCAACACGTTCGTCTGCAGCGGCATAAAGCTGTCGCTGTTCAGCCGCCCTACAACGTGCACGATGTCCTTGCTAAAGTCTGCCAGCTCTTTCTCGTTCACCCCCGCCGTGTCGCTCAGCACAAAGCGCTGCTTTGCCGCCAGCTTCACGTTCTCGTCCATGGCGTGGTTCATCTCGTCAATGGCGGTCTGGGTGTCCTTCATCACGTCGATGTACCCAAACCCCGCCGGAGAATCCTCTTCCATGAACAGCGGGTCAAACACAAAGGGGTACTTTCCATGGTCGTAAAATCCCCGCTGCGCCAGCTGCGGGTCGTTCTCGCTGGCATACAGCACCACGCCGTTGCAGTACTTGCAGTAGTGCAGCGCCGTCTGTCCGCCGGGCTGTGCCTTCTTGTAGTACCAGTCCACCACCACGCTCTTGTCGGTGGTGTCAATGCTGTCATCGTGGATGTACTGCCCCACGTCCAGCCCCTTGCCGGTGTGCCCCTCCATCTGCGGGAAGCGCCCGATCAGCTGCTCGTTGTCCTCAAGGCTCAGGCTGAACAGGTGCGGCGACTGCTGAATGTCCTCCACCCCCGGCGCCCAGTACAGCATCAGCAGGTTCACGCTCTGGATGCTGATGTCTCCCAGCCCGCCCCGCAGCACCGGGTCCCAGAAGATGCCCTTCACGCCGGTACCGGTCTTGAGCTTGCGCCACCATGTGTCGCTGTACACCTGCTCGTAGTTGCATTGCTCCAGCACCGCCGGGATCACCTTGGAAAGGGTCCTCGCCGTCTCCTCGTCGTCCGCCGCTCGCGGCAGCACGTTCGGCTCCGGGTAGTTGTCCATGGCATCCGCGTGCTTGTTGGCAATGCTGTTGAACAGCCACCCGCTGGAAGGCTGCGGCTTTCCTTCCATCATCTTGTTCTGGTAGTTCTTCCAGTGCCCCATCCGGAACCACAGTTCGTTTTCAATGATCCGCTTGTCCAGCGCCGCCTTGCCGGTCTTGTACCGCTGCAAAATTTCTCCCGCCTTGGCCACTTCCTCCGGCCCGATCACCGTCTCCGCAGCCACTCCCGCCGGTACGCTCCCGCCTGCATCGCCCTGCAAAAGGCTCTGCATGGCATCATCCCGCCCGGTGCCGGGTCTCGCGGTGCTCACCATCCGGTCTCCTTCACTCATGCCGCCAGGGTTCGCTTGGGCGGGTCTTGTGTCCGCCGGTGCCTGCTGCACCCCGGCCACCTTTGCCGCCATCGCCATGATCCGCAGCAGCTTCTCCCCGTCCTGTTCGGCGTCCGGCTGCTGTCCCTCGTATCTTCCTGTCATCGCTTCTCCTTCTGCTTATACCCGCATCACCCGGATGGGGCTGCGGCGTGCGTCCATATCCAGCGGGTCGTCCCGCAGCACCATCTCTTTGCGTACCTGCCGGGGACTGATGGGGTTTTCCATCAGCACATACCGGCACTCGTCGTAGATGTGGTCCTCCTGCGTGGTGTCAATGTCCTCTACGTTGCTCTCGTCGTACACAAGGTTCGGGATGGTGCGGATAAAATGCCGGCAGGTGTCAAACACCTGAAACATCGGCCGCCCCTCCGCGTCAAATGCCAGCCGGTAGTGCAGCTGCATCTTGCCCGCAATGCGGGTGTGGTCGCCCGGCCGCCACGTCACAAAGTACGGGTACTTCTCCTGCATCTGGGCAATGCTCTCGCCCTGGCTCTCGTTGAAGATGGCCGGGTCTGCCACTCCCTGGATCACCCTGCCCTTCAGCATCGGGTCGTTCTGCTCTGCCTCCCGGATGCGCCTTGCCTGCATGTACACCACCGTGCCCGGCCCTGTGGGTCGGTTGCGGCTCATCAGGTAGCTGTACTCCTCCCATGTGAAGTGTGTCAGCTCGTCCACCCCGATAAAATCAAAGGCCTTGCCCTGATAGTTGTACTTGTCCTGCGTGCGGAACATGGACCCAAAATAGATCTTCGCCCCGCTGGGAAAGGTCCACACATGGCTGGAAGCGTTGTACCGCGCCTTCGGGAAGGCCGGTCTGTAATACTGCATCGTCTTGTCGATCAGCTCGGAAAGCTGCGGGTAGGTCTTTCGCACAATCAGTCCGCGGTAGTACGGCACGTCCACCTGCCGCAGCGCCTCGATCACCAGTGCGTCGCTCTTGCCGCCGCCTGCCGCCCCGCCGTACAGTGCCTCGTCCTCGCACCGCCGCATAAAGGCAGCCTGTTTCGGCTGCGGCTTCCACACGATGCTTCTCTTATGCCGTCCCGCTGCCATCCAGTACCACCTCCGGCCTTTCGTCCTCGCTCTGCGGCTCCATCAGTACAGTCGGCACGCTCTGGCCGCTGTCCCGGTCCGTGTCCGGCACCAGCGCCGCCGCGTTTGTCGCTGCCGTCAGCAGCACCGCCCACAGCATCAGCCGGATTTTCTCCTTCTCCACCCCAAACCGCTTGCAGGTGGCGTACTTCACCCGCCGCGCGTAGTTCTCCACGTCCTTCCAGCAGGCATCCTCGTCATCCGGCAGGTAGCAGTCCTCGTATGTACCTGTCAGGAAAAAACCGCGCTTATCAAAATTCGCCAGCACCTTCCGCTGCTTCTTGCGCATGCTGGCGGCTTTGTTCCGGCTCTTCTGCCCCTTGTAAACACTTTATAGTTGCACGCGCAACCGAAAGGAGTGTGATCTCATGCGTACCAATAAAAAGGGCATGGATGGCCGCTATCGCTATCGCATCTGTATCGGCAAGGACGAGCATGGCATGGCAAGCCAAAGTATAAAAACTTTTATGCTGCCACCGCCCGCGAAGCCGCCGGGCAGCAGGCAGAGCCATAATTTTTAAGGAGGTATAACCTATGATCACTTTAGCGATTTTGCTCATTGTTGCCCTGCTGTGCGTACTGGTGGGCTGCCTGACCGGCCTGCTGACGCTGGTGGGCGTGCTGGCCTCCCTTTTTGTGGGCGAGTTTCTGTTCGGTCTGCTGGGCATCCACGCTTCCGGCAGCTTTTCTTCTTTTGCCATCTCGGTGATCGGTGCCTGCATCTGCATCTGGATCAGACAGAAGATCTCTAAGTAAGTTTTTTGTAACAGTATACCGCTTTTAGCACGATGCAGTTTGCACCGTGCTTTTATTGCGCCGTCTTTTGCGCCACTAATTAAAGCAATTTCCAGATAAACAGGGGTAATTAAGGCACAATCGCCCACTTTCCCATCCCCTGCCGCACAAAAAGAAACCCCCGAAAACTGGCTTCACAAGCCAACTTTCGGGGGTTTCTTTTTGGAGCTACTGACCTGATTCGAACAGGCGACCTGCTCATTACGAGTGAGCTGCTCTACCAGCTGAGCCACAGTAGCACATTGCACATCTGCTGCAACAGGCAATATTCTACCATATTTCTGCGACCCTGTCAAGGCCGGATTTCCTGTAAGCGGGGGCAGCTTTTGCAGAGCGTTTCACAAAAAGTTGTTGCATTTTAGCCCGGCGGCTTTATAATAGAATTGATTGCGCAAAAGGCCGTGCCTTTTGCCGGAAAGGACGAGCTGCACCATGATCTTTGTTCCCCTGCTGCACTACTTTTTGTGCAAGAATGATTACAGCGGCAACGAGGCCGGGCTGCGCTACCGGCTTACCCCGGGCAAGCGCACCGTACCGGACCCGGACGGCGGCGCGGATGCCACCAAAGAGGAAAAGATCCTCACAGTGGACTACTGGCCCGCGCCTTGGACGATCGACAAGACCGACCCCGCCCTGCGCCGCCGGGAGGTGTTTCCGCTGACCGACGAGGGACGTGCCGCCGCCGCGCAGTATCTGAAAGACGCTTACGAGGCCGAGCCAGAGCGCTGGAACAACTGCCCGGATATGATGGACTGCGAGCCTTGGGAGCCGCCCGCCGAGCCGGATACTGCCAACGAATAAACCGAACGAGGAAACCATGATCTACCGTTTGAAAGAACTGAAGGGCGATACCATCGCCGTGCCGCAGCTGGTGTTCTCCAAGCTGGGCATTGCCGAAGAATACAATGTGCGGGTGGCGCTGTATGTGCTGGCCACCGGTGTGACCGACCCGGACAAGCTCTGCGCCGACCTCAAGCTGCGCAGCCGCATCAGCGCCGAGAGCGCACTGGCGTTCTGGGCGGGTGCGGGGCTTTTGGAGCGCTACGAGGAGAACGCCGCCCCGGGCGCAGAGCCCAGCGCCCCTGCCCCCATGCGCTGGGCGGAGATCGCCGCCGCCAGCCGCACCGACCCTATGATCTCCAGCCTGATCGACTGCGCACAGACCAGCTTTGCCCGTCCGCTGACCCACACCGAGATGGAAAAGCTGGTGAACCTGTATGTGCAGGAAGGCTTTGCACCCGAGACTGTGATGCTGTGCGTAGCCTATGTGGCCAGCCGGGGCAAGCGCACCATGGCCGCCGTGACCCACGAGCTGAAGGTCTGGCGCGCTGAGGGCGTGGAGACCGGCGAGCAGGCCGATGCCCACTTAAAGCTGCTGGCGCTGCGCCAGAGCCGCGAGGAATACGTCAGCAGCCTGTTGCAGATCACCCCCGAGGAGCTGACGCTGGGCGGGCGCAAGGCCATTGCACGCTGGTACGAGGTGTACGGCTATGATGACGCCATGGTGCAGGAAGCCGCCGTACAGGCCGGCCCCAAGCGGGATCTGTGGTACTGGAACAGCATCCTGAAAACATGGAACGCCAAGGGTCTGCGCAGCATCCATGATGTGCGCGGGCCGGTAGCCGCAGCCGGTGCCAGCCGGAATATCCGGGTGGACCGCGACACGCCCAGCGGAAACGATATCCTGAAAAACGCCACTCGCCGCCGTCCCCTGATCAAGAAACCGGAGTAAGGAGCCTTTATGCGTACCAAAAACGAATTATATCAGCAGGCATTGCGCACCGTAGCCATGCGGCGGCAGACCGCCCGCGCACTGGCGCAGGATGCACAGGCTGAAGCCGAAGCCGCGATTCCCGGGCTGCGTCACGCCGAGGAAGAGGTGCGGGTGCGGGGCATCCGCTGTGCCATTGCCGGAGCCTCCGGGAAAGACCGCACCGAAGCTGCCGCTGCGCTTGCGGCGGCAAAGCAGAAACTGACCGCGCTGCTGGCTGAGAGCGGACGTCCTGCGGATGCGCTGGAGCCAAAGTTCACCTGCAAGCGGTGCGAGGACACCGGCGCAGTGGACGGCCATACCTGCGACTGTGTGCGCCGGGTGATGCAGCAGCTGCGCCGCAAGGAGATCGAGGAGCTGTCCAGTCTGTCCATCTCCAGCTTTGATACCATGCAGTTGGACTACTATCCTAACACGGTGGACAAGACGCTGGGCGAGAGCGTGCGCAGCTACATGGCCGAGGTTCTGGCCGACCTGCGGGATTACGCCGCGGACTTTTCCCCTGCCACCCGCGAAAGCCTGCTGCTGGTGGGCAACGCAGGGCTTGGCAAGACTCATGCCGCCCTTGCCATTGCCGGGGAGGTGCTGCAGCAGAACTATGATGTGATCTATGTCTCCTGCCCGGACTTTTTCGGCAAGCTGGAAGCACTGCATTTCGGCACAGACCCCGGCGGCGAGGAGGAGACTTTGTTCCAGACTGCCTGCAACGCCGATCTGCTGATCCTTGATGATCTGGGCACCGAGTTCAACTCCAGCTTCTTCCTGACGAATCTGTACAGTCTGCTGAATAACCGCTTGGGCGCAAAGCTACCCACCATCGTCACCACCAATATCACGGACGGTGCGCTGCTGGAAAAGCTGTATACAGAGAAGATCTCCAGCCGCCTTGCGGCCTTTGTGCAGATCCAGTTTTTAGGCAGTGATATCCGGGTGCAGAAGGCCGCAGAGTAAGTTGTTTTGTTTCTGTCGGAGCTGTACATCTTTTGAGAGAAGCAATTTTAAAATAAGTGCGAATTGTCGTGCAAACGAAAAGCCATCTGCCGCAGCATGACCGGGGGCGAAACCCTTGGAATCAGCTGTTGCAGATGGCTTTATTTTGTGACAAATCAGAACTCTAATGCCGGGCTTACCTCGTTGCGGCGCTGTGCCTGCACGATGCAGTCTTTTTCCGGCACGACACCGGCTGCACCCAAGGTGGTGAACACGGTCTGCAAGGCAAGGCTGGGCGTGTTATTCTCCTGCGAGAGATGGCACAGGGCAAACTTTTTGCAGCCGCTCTGGATCAGCTCCAAAAGCTTTGCGGAGCATTCATCGTTGGAAAGGTGCCCCCGCACGCTCTCGATGCGGGCGCGCAGATAATAGGGGTAGGGCCCGCTGCGCAGCATGTGCAGGTCGTAGTTGCTTTCCAGCGCCACAAGGTCGCAGCCAGAAAGTGCCTCGTGCACCGGCGGGGTCAGGGTGCCAAGGTCGGTGGCGATGGTCATGGTCTTATCGTCCGGGGTATGGATGCGGTAGCCCACGCAGGGCACATCGTGGCTGGTGGGGAAGGATTGCACCCCAAAGCAGCCGATGTCCTCTTCCCTGCCCTCCAGCGCGTTCAGTTCGCAGTTGGCGGGCACGATATCGTTGGCATCCAGAAAATCCAGCGTAGCCGCTGCGCCGTACACCGGCAGCGGGTTCTTTTTGAGGAAGGTGGAAAGCCCCTTGACGTGGTCGCTGTGCTCGTGGGTGACAAGGATGCCCGCGCAATCGCTGACGGCTAGCCCCAGCGATTTGAGCGCTGCTGTGGTAGTGCGTACCCCCTTGCCCATATCCACGATAAGGTACTGCGCACCGCAGCGCACCACGCTACTGTTGCCGGAAGAACCGGAATACAATGAAATGAACTCTGCCATGAAAACCTCTTATGTTACCACCTGAAAACAGCCCGCCGCACAGAACTTACGGCAGGCTGTTTGTTTTGTTGTTTGTGTTACAGGGCCTGTTCCAGTGCGGCGGGCGTCCGCTCCACCTTGCTGATATCAGCGCCCAGACCGCGCAGCTTTTCCACGATATTCTCGTAGCCGCGCTCGATATGACCGATCTCCTCGATCTCGCTGGTGCCATCGGCCATCAGAGCAGCCACCACCATAGCGGCACCGGCACGCAGGTCAGAAGCGCGCAGCGGGGCGGGGCTGAGCTTTTCTACGCCCTCAAACACGGCTACCTGACCGTCCACCTGTACGCTGGCACCCATCTTGCGCAGCTCGTCCACATAGCGGAAGCGGTTGTCCCACACGCTCTCGGTGATGGTGCTGGTGCCCTTAGCCACGCTCAGCAGCACACCCATCAGGGGCTGCATATCGGTGGGGAAGCCGGGGTGCGGCATGGTGTTGATCTTCAGCGGCAGAATATCGCCGGTACGGGATACCCGCACTGCATCGTCAAATTCTTCCACAGTGACCCCTGCACGGCGCAGCTTGGCCGTGATGGGTTCCAAGTGCTTGGGGGTAACGTTCTTGATGAGCACATTGCCGCCGGTAGCAGCAGCAGCCACCATGTAGCTGCCGGCTTCGATCTGATCCGGAATGATACTGTAAGTGCAGCCGTGCATCTTTTCCACGCCGCGCACCTTGATGACATCCGTACCGGCACCGCGCACATCTGCGCCGCACATATTCAAAAAGTTTGCCAAGTCCACCACATGGGGCTCCTTGGCGCAGTTTTCCAGAATGGTCTGCCCCTTGGCCATGACCGCAGAGAGCATACCGTTCATGGTAGCACCCACGCTGACCTTATCAAAGAAGATATGGGCACCGGTCAGCTCCTGCTTGGAGCGCACGGTGATCATGCCGTAGTCCACGCTGTCCTCTGCGCCCAGTGCGCTGAACACCTTCAGGTGCTGGTCGATGGGGCGGGGGCCCAGATTGCAGCCGCCGGGCATAGCCACCTGTGCCTTGCCGAAGCGGGAAAGCAGTGCGCCAAGGAAGTAGTAGCTGGCGCGCATCTGGCGGGACAGATCGTCTGGCACATTGGTAGTGACCAGATGCCGCGTATCGATCTCGTAGGTGTTGCGGTTGAGCATCTTCACCTGTGCACCCAAGGTGCTCAGGATCTTGAGGCTGACCGACACATCGCTGATATCAGGCAGATTTTCGATCACGCAGACATCCGCTGCCAGAATAGTAGCAGGCAGAATACCCACAGCCGCATTTTTTGCGCCGGAAATAGTCACTTCTCCGTGCAGGGGCTTACCGCCGGTAATAACAAATTTCTCCACTTTTATGATCTCCTTGTCAAAGGCCTGTGCCACAGGCCTGTTAAGGCTACTGAAAGCATTCCATTTCGTTACTTGTACTGCCGGGGTGTACAGATTTACCAACACCGGGGCGGTTTTATAACTATCCTATTATACACTACTTCCACAAAAAAGCAAAGCCCGATTTGTATCTGTTTCATTATTTTCTGTTTTGCCCAGATTACACGCGGATATTCCAAAAATTTATTGGGTTTTTCATCAATTTTGACCAAAACCGACCCAAATTTTATCCTTTGGCGATATCACCAAACGTGATCCTCGCACCGCGCCTCCGGGATCCAGCCCAGCTGATAGGCCGTTACCAGCTGCTTGAGGTCGTGCACGCGCTCCCGCAGTACCTCGCCCTCGTCCGTATCTTCCACGAGGATGCGATGATTTTCGGTCTCCAGAATGTTCTTCTGGGACAGGATGTCCAAGTTCTCCCGCACCGCCTTTTCTGCGCTTTCAAAGGGCTGATGGGTGCGCAGGGACATGGTGCGGCTGGAATACACCAGCGTGTAGCCCGCAATGCCGGTCTTTTCGTGGTAGGCGCGGCAGAACCCACCATCGATGACCACCAGCCGTCCCCCGCCCTTGATGGGACTTTCGCCGTTTTTCTCCTGCACCGGCACATGGCCGTTGACGATATGGCTCGTACCCGGCAGACCGAACTCTGCCAGAATGCGGCGGCAGGCGGCTTCGTCGTTGTACCAGCTATAATAAGGGTCCTTGACCTCCGTATGGGTGGCGGGGTCTGCGATATATAGCCGCTCGAAGGTGGTCATGGCGCTGCGGCCAAACAGCGGCGAAAGTTTGCCGCACCACAGATACCACAGAAAATCCTGTCCGCTCTGGCGGGCGGCGCTGCCCTCCGCCCCATAGTAGCCACGGCGGGCACGGGCGTCGCAGTAATCCATCAGGGCACGACCGGAATAGCGGCGTCCCTCGAAGTGCTCCACCGCAAAGCCGCCTTTCGTGTTCATTGGCACTGCACCGTGGTAGAGCAGGTTGCCGTTCTCAATATGGTATACACTGCCCTTGGCATACAAAAATTCAATGTGCTGCTGTAATCTTTCGCTCTGCCGGAAGGACTGCACCAGCTTGTGCAGTACCAGTTCCTCGTCCGGGTTCAGCTTTGCCGGGTCTGCCGGGTCTACCGTGGGGAAAGAGGTGTCCCGCAGGGGGTAGCGCTTCTCCCCTACCTGCACGGTGTGGGTGTCCCAATCGATGCGGCGCAGATAATCCCGCCCCTGCATCTGGAAATCCGGGTTGCGGTCGATGACCTGACACTCCAGCTTGAACATGAGGATGGAGATGGCCTTGTGCATCACGGCGCAGCGGTGGAGCATTCCTCCCGTATAGGGGCCACGGGCGGCGTCCGTGTGGGGCATCCAGATGGAAAGGTCATCCTCGCCATAGAACTGCTCCGCCATGCGCTGCAAGTGCCGCAGATTGATGCCGTAGCAATCCTCCAGCATCCCGTGGTTGTGGTAGGCAAGCGTAGTTTTAAGTACTGTACAGATGCAGATGGGACTGCCGGCGGCAGCACCCATCCACACCACGTCATGGTTGCCCCACTGGATATCCACGTTATGGTGGCGCATCAACAAATCCAGAATAATGTCCGGGCGGGGGCCACGGTCAAACAGGTCGCCCACGATATGCAGCTTATCCACCGCCAGATGCTTGATCAGCTCGCACAGCCGCACGATAAAACGGTCGGCGCGGCCGTTCTCGATGATGCTGCCCACGATCTGGCCGTAGTACAGGTCTTTATCGTGATCCTCAAAGTGGGCGTGGAGCAGCTCGTCCAGAATATAGCCGCAGCTGGACGGCAGACAGCCGCGCACATGGTCGCGGGTGTGCTTGGAGGACACCAGACGACAGATATCGATCAGCTGGAGAAGGGTCTGGGTATACCACTGCTCCAGTGCATCCTCAGTGGTGCAGCGTGCTTTAAGCTGAGGCAGCTTTTCAGTGGGATAGTAGATCAGGGTGGCAAGCTCTGCACGGGCTGCCTCCGGCATGGTGTTGCCCAGCACGGCATCCACCTTTTCCCGGATGACACCGGAGGCGGAGTTCAGGATGTGCACAAAGGCCTCGTTTTCGCCGTGCAGGTCGCTCATGAAATGCTCCGTGCCTTTGGGCAGCTTGAGCAGCGCCTGTGTGCTGATGATCTCGCTGGCAGCTGCCGCCTGCGAGGGGTAATCTCTGGCCAGCAGGGTCAGGTACTTCAGGTTGTCGCGGATCTCATCGGTTTCGGTGCGCATGGCTTCCTCCATCGTAACGCATTCCTTGCCCTGCAAAGATGTTGCGTTTTTTGTATTATCGTTTCTCTATATTTCAGTATAGCACGAATGGCACCAAAAGTGGTATACTGAATACGAAAATTTTAAGCAAAGGACTTTGGATATTATGCCGAAAACCATTTCCGTTCCCACTCGCTGTACCCTCTGCCCCCGCCGCTGCGGTGCTGACCGTGCCGCCGGGCACACCGGCTTCTGCGGGGCAGGCGCTACGCTAAAAGCTGCCCGTGCTGCCCTGCACCACTGGGAGGAGCCCTGCATCAGCGGCACAAGGGGCAGCGGCACGGTGTTCTTTTCCGGCTGCACCCTCAAGTGCTGCTTCTGTCAGAACTACCCCATCAGCGCCGAGGGGCTGGGCAAAGAGATCACCGTGGAGCACTTGGCTGAGATCTTTTTAAATTTGCAGGCACAGGGTGCGCACAACATCAATCTGGTCACCCCGGGGCAGTGGCAGCCGTGGATCATTGCCGCGCTGGACATTGCCCGCGCCAAGGGGCTGCGGCTGCCCATCGTGTGCAACACCGGCGGCTACGAGACGGTGGAAAGCGTGGAGGCGTGGCGCGGGTATATTGATATCTGGCTGGCCGATTTAAAATATGTATCCTCTGCCCTTTCCGCAGAGCTTTCTGCCGCGCCGGACTATTTTGCGCAGGCAAAGCCCGCCATCGAAGCCATGATGGCGCAGGCGGGGCATCCGGTGTTCGATGCAGACGGCATCCTGCAAAAGGGGGTCATTCTGCGGCATCTGGCGCTGCCGGGTCATGTGGAGGACAGCTTTGCCGTGCTGGACCAGATGGCTGCATGGAACGATGCCGACCCCGGGTGCTTTCTGCCCAGCGTCATGAGCCAGTACACCCCCTTTTACAAGGCTGCAGAGCACGGCATCGGGCGGCGCATCACCACCTACGAATACCGTCGGGTGGTGAACTACGCCATAGACAAGGGGCTTGTGCATGGCTATATGCAGCAAAAGAGCAGCGCCAAGGAGGAATACACCCCCAGCTTTGACCTGACCGGGGTATAATTCTGCGGAAGAGCAGCTTTTTCGGCAACTTTACCAAATTTTCGGTTTTATTTTCTCTTGCTTGCGCGTGCAAACCCTTGCATTCTGTCCGGGAACGCACTATAATGGATACAACGATGTGTTAATAGTTGCGAGTGTCCGCAATGTTATCAGGAGGAGCGTTATGGAACATTTCAATCCGATCCTTGGCAGCGAACCCAATGGCCAGAAGTTCATCACCTGTGGTGAGATCATGCTGCGCCTGACCCCGCCGAACTACGAAAAGATCCGCATGGCATCCGCTTTTGAGGCCAGCTACGGCGGCAGCGAGGCCAACATTGCGCTGGCGCTGGCAAACCTTGGCGTGGACAGTACCTTCTTCAGCGTAGTGCCCAACAACAGTCTGGGCAAGAGCGCTGTGCGCTGGCTGCGCTCCAACGATGTGCACTGCACCCCCATGATCCTGACCGAGCCGGACGAGACCCCCTCTAACCGTCTGGGTACTTATTATCTGGAGACCGGCTACGGCATCCGCGCTTCCAAGGTCATCTACGACCGCAAACACAGCGCCATTACCGAGTACGATTTTTCTCAGGTGGATCTGGACGCCCTGCTGGACGGCTACGACTGGCTGCACCTCAGCGGCATTACCCCGGCGCTGGCGCCCAACTGCCGCAGCCTGATCCTTGATATGCTGAAGGTTGCCAAGAAGAAGGGCCTGACCGTGAGCTTTGACGGCAACTTCCGCTCTACCCTGTGGACCTGGGAGGAGGCACGGGACTTCTGTACCGAGTGCCTGCCCTATGTGGACGTGCTGCTAGGCATTGAGCCCTACCACCTGTGGAAGGACGAAAACGACCACAGCAAGGGCGACTGGAAGGACGGCGTGCCCCTGCAGCCCAGCTACGAGCAGCAGGACGAGATCTTCCAGCGGTTCATCGAGCGCTACCCCAACCTGAAGTGCATCGCCCGCCATGTGCGCTACGCTCACAGCGGCAGCGAGAACAGCCTGAAGGCCTTTATGTGGTACGAGGGTCACACCTTCGAGAGCAAGCTGTACACCTTTAACATTCTGGACCGCGTGGGCGGCGGCGATGCCTTTGCCAGCGGTCTGATCTACGCCATGCTGCACAACTACAAGGCTATGGATATGATCAACTTTGCAGTGGCCAGCAGCGCCATCAAGCACACCATCCACGGCGATGCCAACATCACCGATGATGTGAGCACCATCCGCAACCTGATGAACATGAACTACGATATCAAGCGGTAAGCCGCATACAGCAACAGGCTCCCTGCCATTGGCGGGGAGCCTGTTTTGCACATATTGTGGGATTCACGCTGCGGTATCAGCCCCATACCACAGCTTTTTCAGCCAGCCCGAAAAGCTGCACTTCGTATCGGAGGTTTTCTCTGCTATAGGCTGCTTTGCTGCAGACGACCCGCTGAGATCCAGACCAGCCTTTTGTTTGAGGGTCAGGATCCGCCGGACACTTTCGTTCAGGCGCTCTTCTGAAAGCGTGCCGTCCTCCACTGCCTGAACTACACCATCAAAGGCCGCGCGCAGATCACTGGGCATCAGCAGCACATCCACACCGGCTCGAAGTGCTGCCACAGCCGATTCCGCCGGCGTAAAGTGGTTTTTGATGGAATTCATTTCCAGTGCATCGGTTACGATCACGCCCTGAAAGCCCAATTCTCCGCGCAGCCGCTCGGTTATCATCGTGTAGGACAGCGATGCCGGCAGGCCGTCCGTGGTCGCATTCGGGGTCGTGATGTGCGCCGTCATGACCACATCGGCCCCGGCGGCGATCCCAGCCTCAAAGGGAAGCATCTCCATCGCTTTCATTTCTTCCCAGGTCTTGTAGGATGTCGCTGTTCCGTAGTGGCTGTCCTGTCCGGTATCCCCATGGCCCGGAAAATGCTTTACCGTGCAGAGCATCCCGGCCTCGTGGAAGCCCTCCACTGCAGCGGCCACCATCTGCGCCGTCTGCTGCGCATCGGTGGAATAAGCCCGCCTGCCAATGACCGGATTAGCCGGGTTGGAATCCACATCCGCAATCGGCGCAAAATCCAGATTGAACCCGTAAAATCGCAGGTAGCCGCCGATCGTCCGTCCCATCTGGCGGGCCTGCTCCGGGTCACCTGTTTTGCCAATATCCCGGGCGCTCGTATATTTAGGCAGAGAGAAGACCTCATGATTTGCCAGCCGGGCTACCGCGCCGCCCTCTTCATCAACGGCCACGATCATCGGTATTTTGGAGGCGCTTTGGAAATCCGCGATCAAGGAGGAAAGCTGGTTCTCGTCCTGAATATTCTTCTTAAAAACTGCGATGCCGCCCACCGGATACTGTTCCAGATTCTGCCGCATGGTCTGCGTCAGCGTCTTTTTTTCAGGATTCAGTGAAAAGTCCAGCGTTTCAGGGCGCACCCAGAACAGCTGTCCAACCTTTTCCCGCAAAGTCATCGTTGTAAGTTTTGCCTCCACCGCATCCGTTGCTTCTTCCGAGAATGCACTGGGAAGCATCGCACCGGCTAATGCAGCGCTGACGACCAGCGCCGCTGCCCGTTTCCAAAGTTTTCTCATCGCAATCCCTCTTCAGGACAAGATCATGCGGTCGTTGGCAAACTCGCCGCCGCTGGCGATCTGGAACTTTGCCAGCAAGTCGGAGACGTGCAGCTTTTGCTTCTCCTCTCCTGCCACATCGTAGATGATGTGACCCTCGTGCATCATGATCAGGCGGTTGCCGTACTTGATGGCATCCTTCATGTTGTGGGTGATCATCATGGTGGTCAGATGGTTCTCTTCCACGATGCGTGCCGAAAGGGTAAGCACCTTCAGCGCCGTTTTGGGGTCCAGTGCGGCGGTGTGCTCGTCCAGCAGCAGGAGCTTGGGTTTGTTCATGGTAGCCATCAGCAAAGTCAGCGCCTGCCGCTGACCGCCGGAAAGAAGCCCCACGCGGGCGGTCAGGCGATCCTCAAGGCCCAGATCAAGGGTCTTGAGCAGTTCGCGGTACTGCTCCCGCTCTGCCTTGGTGATGCCAATGCGCAGGGTGCGGCGCTTGCCGCGCCGGGCTGCCAGCGCCAGATTTTCCTCGATCTGCATGGTGGCGGCAGTGCCGGTCATGGGGTCCTGGAACACGCGGCCAATGTAGGCGGCGCGCTGATGCTCGCTCAGACGGGTGACGTCCACACCGTCGATCAAAATTTTGCCCTCGTCCACCGGCCACACACCGGCCACTGCATTCAGCATGGTGGATTTACCTGCACCGTTGCCGCCGATGACGGTGACGAAATCGCCCTCGTTCAGCTTCAGGTTCAGACCGTTCAGGGCGGTCTTCTGGTTTACTGTACCTGCATTGAAGGTTTTGGAAACATTTTGAATCTCAAGCATTTTTTGCGTCCTCCTTTGCCTTTTTGACCGGCTTCGAGAAGTATTTGCCCTTCCAGTACGGCACGGCAAGGAACACTGCCACCACAGAGGCACTGAGCAGCTTGAGCAGGTTTGCATCAAAGCCCAGCGTCAGTACCAGCTGAATGACGATATAGTAGATGATGGCACCGATGGAAACAGAGGCCAGCTTGAGGGCAAAGTTGTGGAAGATGCGGCTAAACACGGCCTCGCCAATGATGACGGCAGCCAGACCGATGACGATAGCACCGCGTCCCATGCCGACGTCTGCAAAGCCCTGATACTGGCTGAGCAGCGCACCGGACAAAGCCACCAGCGCATTGGAGACGGCCAGACCCAGCACGATGTTGAAGTTGGTGTTGATGCCCTGTGCGCGGGACATGGCAGGGTTAGAGCCGGTAGCGCGGATGCCGCAGCCCAGCTCCGTACCGAAGAACCAGTACAGCACCCCGATGACCACCGCCGTAGCAAGGATAACCATGATAATGGGGTTATGCAGGGCAAATTCCTTGACCCAGCGCAGGGAGATGAGCAGGCCGTATTTGTCCACGTTGATGGACTGGTTGGCCTTGCCCATGATCTTCAGGTTGATGGAATACAGCGCCAGCTGGGTCAGGATACCGGCCAGAATGGCGGGAATGCCCATAAAGGTGTGCAGCAGGCCGGTGACAAGGCCGGTAGCAAGGCCGGCCAGCACAGCCACCAGCAATGCTGCCCAGACGTTCATGCCGGAAAGCAGGCACATGACGCACACCGCGCCACCGGTGCCAAAGCTGCCGTCCACGGTCAGGTCGGCAACATCCAGAATACGGTAGGTCAGGTACACGCCAATGGCCATGATACCCCAGATAAGCCCCTGCGCACAGGCACCCGGTAAAGCACCCGGCAGGTTTGCAAGTCTTGCAATGATCTCCAAAACAATTTCCTCCTAAACGTTACACTTTTTTATCTCCCGCTTTGATACGGGAAAGCGGAGAAGAGCAAGAATCCACTCTTCTCCGCTATTTTATATTGTTCCGGTTTTGCTGTTATCAGGCTTCGATCTCTACATAGCCTTCCGGCACGGTCAGACCAAGGTCATCGCAGATAGCCTTATTGTACTTTTTGGTCACATCGGTGTACTCGATGGGCATGGTGGAGATGTCGCTCTCGCCGTTCAGGATCTTGACTGCCATCTCACCGGTGGTGTAGCCCAGATCGTAGTAGCTGATAGACAGGGTGGCCACGCCGCAGCCGGAGCAGATGCCCTCCTCACCGGCGAACACAGGCTTCTTAGCCGGGCGGCAGACGCCGTCCACGATGCCGGTGTTGGCGGCAACGGTGTTATCGGTGGGCACATACAGTGCGTCGTTCTCGTCCGCAGCTTTCTGGCAGACGGAGGACAGATCGTTGGAATCCGAGAAAGCGTACTGGGTAGCAGTTACGCCCTTGGCCTCCAGATACTTCTGCACTTCGTCTACCTGATACTGGCTGTTGGCCTCGGCAGAGCAGTACAGCAAGCCGACCTTCTTGACCTCAGGCATCCACTCCACGATCATATCTGCCTGCTGATCCAGCGGTGCCAGATCGGAGGTGCCGGAGACGTTGCCGCCCACGGTGCCGGAGAAGTTGTCCAAACCCAGTGCCACACCGTACTCGGTAACGGAGGTGCCCAGAATGGGGATGGTGTTGGTAGCAGCCTGTGCAGCCTGCAGCGCAGGGGTAGCGTTGGCCATGATCAGTGCCACACCGGAGGAAACAAAGCCGTTGGCAATGGTGGCGCAGGTAGCGGAATCGCCCTGTGCATTCTGGAAGTCGAAGGTGACGTTCTCGCCAAAGGAAGCGGTCAGAGCATCCTCAAAGCCCTGCGTAGCGGCATCCAGTGCAGCGTGCTGCACCAGCTGGCAGATGCCAACGGTGAATTTTTCACCGTTGGAAGCCGCAGCGACCGATGCAGAAGCAACCGTGGAGGATGCTGCCGCAGAAGATGCGGAGGAAGAACCGCCGCAGGCAGAAAGAGCAGCTGCTGCACCGCAGGCAGCGGCAGCAGTCAGGAAGGAACGACGAGTGATTTTACGCATATTGATGATCTCCTCTATCTCCAGCCCTTGCAGCCAACAGGACGCCGCACTCCGGGCCGATATTGTAAGCGGATCAAACAAGGTTCGCTTTACACTCGTGAAGTATAACACAGAATCGCTGGCAAAACAATCCACTTTTACCCGAAAACGGCCTTTATTATCGATTCAAGTAAAGTCATCCATCAATTATTTTGAACAATCATTTCGTTTTTTCTGATACTCCGTCAGTTTGCGCAGCTCCGTGTCCAGCGTTTGCAGGTTTGCTTCCAGCTGCGGCAGATAGTCCTGCGCATAATCGTAACCAAAATACAGCGCCTGCCAGAGTTTTGCCTGCATCCGGCGCACCAGCACCGGGCTGAGCACCGCCTCCAGATGCTCCACCGTATCCTCCAGCGCCATGCAGGTCTGCGCCCAGCGCACGTCAATGGCTTCCCGGGCAGGCACATCGTAGCGGGCAAGATAATCCTGCACCCTTGCTTCGATCACCTGCCCGCCGCAGCCGGTGGGCTGCAAAAAGTAGTGAACCTCCCCTGCCCGGCTGATCTCCTGCGCCAGCGGATACAGCGCGCAAACCAGCGGTTCTGCATCATGGATGGCACAGTGATTTTCAGTCAGGAAAGGGCAGTTGTTACGGTTTTCCTTGACCGGGGCAAGCCGCAGCACCGGTAAATGGCTCACCCTGCCAATGCTGCTGCGGCAATAACCCCGAGCTACAATCTGCGGCGGCAGACGCAGCCGAGCAGCAATACGCCACAAATCATAGCCGGACAGCACGATATCCTCCCGCCCGCGGCAGCAGTTGCCGCAGCCCGCACAGGCAAAGCGGAACTGCGTATCCCGCTCCAGCAGCGGCATGGCATCGGTACGAGTAAAATCCACCTGTCCGCACAGGTCAATGGCTTCGTCTCGCATAGTCAAACATCCTTTTCCATGATAGAATGTCCCTATTGTACCGCCGAAGCACCTAGTTTGCAAGGCGATCCCTGTGTAGCACGGTTATTTTTTATCCGCCAGTTTCCGGTACACCTGCACTGCATCGCGGATATTGTACTGCTCCGTTCCATGGTCTCCGGGCGCGGCAAGCGTAACAAGGATATACTCCTTTCCGTTCACGGTGGCAAGGCTGGCCAGACACAGCCCTGCGGCGGCGGTATACCCTGTTTTGCCGCCCTCGATCTGTGCCCCCTCGGGAAGCTCTGTTCCGTCCAGCTTGCCCAGCAGTGTGCTGGTCAGCGAAACGCCCTCCGGGTGCTGCGCAGTCGCTGTGGTGGTGTAGTGCTCTGCAGTAAAAATGGTGCGAAAGGTCGCATTGTGTAATGCTGCCTGCAAGAGCTTTGCCATATCTGCCGCACTAGAATAGTGCTCGGTATCCGTCAGGCCGGTGGGATTGGTAAAATGGGTATTCTTCATACCAAGCTCTGCAGCCTTTTGGTTCATCAGTGCGGCAAAGTTTTCTTCACTGCCGCTCACCAGCCGCGCCAGCGTCTCACAGCATTCTGCACCGGAAGGCAGCATCGCACCATAGAGTAAGTCCCGCACCGTAACTGTCTCCCCGGGCGCAAAGCCTGCCATAGATGCTCTTTCGATCTGCAAGGCTGGGAAAATACCCTCCGGCAGTGTTACCTGCTTATCCAGATCCGGCTCTGCCTCAATGGCCAGCAGTATGGTCATCATTTTTGTCAGAGATGCCGGTGCAGTGCGCTCGTCAGCACGTTTCTGTGCCAATACCCGCCCGCTTTGGGCGTCCAGCAAGATCGCGTGTCGGCTGGCTGTATCCAGCAGAACGTTCTGCCGCAGAAACAGTACCAGCAGCACAAGCAATGCCGCCAAAATACATAGCCGCCGACAGCGGCGGTGGAATCGTTTCATGATTGATCGCATCCTTTTTGCATATTTAAAGCGCTTTCACCTCTTAACACGAGGCAAAAGCGCTTTTTCCTGCAAATTTGCGGCCATGTATTTTTATGTTCATGCAGCAAAAAAGCCCTGAGACTTTCATCTCAGAGCTTTCTGTTAAGTCGGCGACTACCTATTTTCACAAGCCGTTTCCAGCTAACTATCTTCGGCACAAGTAAGCTTAACTTCTGTGTTCGGAATGGGAACAGGTGGAACCTTACCGTCATCGACACCGACCGATTTGACTGAATCAGTATAACACATTTCTGTGCTTCTGTCCAGTATTT